>DATCGG010000529.1:0-3185 GCA_036509075.1 Gemmatimonadaceae bacterium | reverse complement strand
TGCCGCTCTCGGCGTGTTACGTCCTGGCGCCGTCCGCGGAACCGAATGGAGGGGCAGGGAATGGCGCCGCAATCCGGCGCGAGCGGCTCTCGCCCGTGCACGCTGCGCTCGCCTGCGTGCGGTTCAGCAAACTTGGCTCACTTGTCGGCGGCGCCGTCGCCGCGGCCGTACTCGACCGCGCGGGTGCGCTGACGAAGGCTGTGCCGGTGTTCGTCGCGGTCGTGCAGCCGGATCTGACGAGACTCGACGAGGTAGCCGAGCGCGTGATCGAGTGGCACACGCCGGCGCGCGTCGCGGGCCCGGGGGCGGTGGTGCGCTGATGGCCGTGGATCTCGCGCGCCTGAACGTCCCCGTCGCGGCCAGGGTGCCTAACGAGGCACCGGTCGTTCGCGTCACCGACCTCTGGAAGGAGTTCCCGGCTGCGCGGTCGTTCGCCGATCTGCTGCGACATGCCGGCCGCCGTCTGTCGCCGGCCGTCGCCGACGTCTCCCTCGACGTCTGCGCGGGCGAGTTCGTCGGACTGCTCGGACCGAACGGGGCCGGAAAGACGACGCTGCTCAAGATTCTCGCAACCCTCATTACGCCCGACCGCGGCACCGTGACCGTCGGCGGACACGATGTCGTCACGGCGGCGCCAAGCGTTCGCCAGATCATCGCGCCGGTGCTGGCGAACGAACGGAGCCTGTACTGGCGGCTGTCAGCGCGCGAGAACCTCGAACTGTTCGCGGCGCTGTTGCGTCTTCCAGTGCACGACGTGCGACGACGAGTCGACGAGGCGCTCGATGTGGTCGGGCTGTCGGACGCGGGGCGCAAAATCGTGGGGCAGTTTTCCGCGGGGATGATGCAGCGCCTCCTCGTCGCCCGCGCGCTACTCGGCAGCCCGCGCGTCCTCCTGCTCGACGAGCCGACGCGGAGTCTGGACCCCGCTGCCGCGCGTGCGTTCCGCACGTTCCTTCGGGAGGAGTTGGGGACTCGACGGGGGTGCGCCGTGCTTGTGGCTACGCACCGCACCGAGGAGGCATTCGAGCTGTGCGATCGCGTGCTCGTGCTCAATCGCGGACGCGTAGTTGCCGCGGGGCCTGCGAGAGAGCTGGGTGAGGCGCTCACAGGCACGCGATACTCCGTGCACACGCTCGAGCCCAACCACCACGCGCTCGAGGAACTCGTTGCGTCGGCCAAGGCTCGCCGAGTGGCGGCAACGTCCGAGGGCGTCGGGCGGTGGTGGCGGGTGGAGCTCGAGATCGATGGCGGCGATGCGTCCGCTCGGGTCGTACTGTCGGCTCTCATCACGGCGGGGATGCCGATCGCCCGTTTCGAGCGGGTGGTGGCTCCTCTGGGAGAGGTCATCGAGCGCGCGATCGCTCGGAGCGGTCTCCCATGAGCACGCGAGCCGCCGTCGCCCTCACGCAGGCGTCCTGGAGGACGGCCAAGAGCTACCGTTTCTCGTTCGTCCTCTCGTTCGTGTCGCTCGCGGTGACGATCGTGCCGGTGTACTTCGTCGCGAATGCCCTGCAGCAGTTCATGGCGCCCGTGATCTCGAGCGAGGGCCGCGACTACTTCGGGTTTGTGTTGATCGGGACGGCGATGTTGACGCTCGTGTCCGCGGCGCTTTCCTCGTTCGCGTCGGCCGTGAGCGGCGGACTATCGAGCGGCTTTTTCGAGGCGCTGCTCGTCACGCCCACGTCGCTCGGCCCGCTGCTCGCCGGCCAGACGGGATACGCATTCGTCTGGGCGGCGGCGCGCGCGATCCTTCTCGTCGGCGTGGGGGCGTTTCTCGGTGTCGATCTGCGTTGGCTGCGGCTGCCGGAGGCGATGCTCGTGACGATGCTGCTCATGGGTGCGTACGCGGGCGTCGGGCTGATCGCCGCCGCGCTGGTCGTCTCGTTTCGGACGAACGCCGCTATTCCGCAGGGCGTCCTGGTCATCTCGACATTGCTCGGTGGCGTGTACTTTCCGACGTCCGTGCTCCCACCTGTCATGGCGCCTATCGCAGAGTGGTTGCCTTTGACTCCGGGTTTACGAGCCCTTCGGCAGGCGCTGTTGTTGGGCTACCCACTGAGCGCGATTAGCGGCGACCTTCTCCAGCTGGCCGGGCTCGCTCTCGGGTGTGCGGTGGTGGGCGGCGTCGCACTGCGACTTGCGTTTCGCTACGCGAGAAAGGCCGGGTCGCTGGGGCACTACTGAAGCGCGAGCCGTCGCTTTTCGACGGGGTCGCGGCATTGACTTCGCCCTTATGGGGACTACATTTACCCGGCTCGGACACCTCGTTCACCGTGAAGGGCGGAAGCTCTTCCGTAGCGGATGTCCGAAACGGATGAAGCCGGCGAACTGCGCGCCGGCGACCTTAAGGGCTCGCGATACGCGAGGGGTACGACGACCGACGGCTTCGCACACGCTGCGACGCGGTTCCCGATAAGCGACGCAGGACAACCTAACGCCAGTCAGTCCGAGGCCATTGCCTTCGCGTGAGCGAGGGTGACGCAGCGGATCTCTCTGCCAGAGAGGAGACGGCGCGCCTTGGGTCCCCACCCGCGCAGCAACGGCGGGCGCACCCGGCGATGGCGGATGGATACCGGTTCCTGTTCAAGGAACGCCTGGTCCACCCGCGTTTTTGTTGAGCGAAGTTTTCGCCCGCCGCGCGAGCGGCGGGCCTGAGATTACGAAGCGACGACGAACAGTCTGCAGATATGCCACGCACTACACCGCTCGAGCATTACCGCAATATCGGCATCATGGCCCACATTGATGCCGGGAAAACGACGACGACCGAGCGCATTCTTTTCTATACCGGCAAGAGCCACAAGATCGGCGAGGTCCACGATGGCGCCGCCACGATGGACTGGATGGAGCAGGAGCAGGAGCGTGGCATCACGATCACGTCCGCCGCGACCACCTGCTTCTGGCGCCGACACGGCGAGAGCCATGCGACCGGAAGCGCGACGGGTCCGGAGTATCGCATCAACATCATCGATACGCCGGGTCACGTGGACTTCACGGTGGAAGTCGAGCGATCGCTGCGCGTGCTGGATGGCGCCGTCGCCGTGTTCGATGCCGTCGCCGGTGTCGAGCCGCAGACCGAGACCGTGTGGCGCCAGGCCGACAAGTACCGCGTCCCGCGGATGGTCTACGTCAACAAGATGGACCGCGTTGGGGCCGACTTCTATCAGTGTGTCGACCTGGTGCGC
>DATCGG010000528.1:0-6300 GCA_036509075.1 Gemmatimonadaceae bacterium | reverse complement strand
CCGCTGTCGGGAGGCGATGCCGGACGCGCGATCACGGTCGCCGGAGCGATGGCACTTGTGTCGGGGACCGTGTGCGTCGTCGCCGGGGTCGCACGCCTGGGCTTCATCACCGAGCTGCTGTCGAAGCCAATTCGCTACGGCTACATGAACGGTATCGCGCTCACCGTGCTGCTGAGTCAGACCCCGAAGCTGCTGGGCTTCTCGATCGAATCTGCGGGGCCATTCCGCAACATGTGGGCGATCGGGCAGGGGATTGTCGACGGCAAGACCAACCTGGTGGCGCTCGCCATCGGGGGCGCCACTCTCGTCGCGATCCTGGGGCTCAAGCGCTTTCCGCGGGTACCGGGCATCCTGGTAGCCGTGGTCGGGGCGACGCTCGCCGTCACGCTGCTCGACCTCGGCTCGGGCGGCGCGATCAAGGTGCTCGGGGCGATGCCCAGGGGCCTGCCCGTGCCTACGCTGCCTCTCATTCGGATCGACGATCTCGTCCCGGTGGTCACCGGCGGGATCGCGGTCGCGCTCATCTCGTTCGCCGACACCAGCGTGCTCTCGCGGACCTACGCGGCGAAGCTTCGAACGCCGGTGGATCCCAACCAGGAGATGGTCGGCCTCGGCGCGGCCAATCTCGCCGCCGGATTCTTCCAGGGCTTCCCGATCAGCAGCAGTTCCTCGCGCACGCCGGTCGCGGAGGCGGCGGGGTCGCGGACGCAGTTGACTGGCGTGGTCGGCGCCCTCTCCATCTGCGTGCTGCTGCTCTTTGCCCCCGCTCTGCTGAAGAATCTGCCTAACGCGGCGCTGGCCGCGGTGGTGATCGCCTCCGCGATCGGGTTGTTCGAGGTGGCCGATCTGCGGCGCATCTATCGGATCCAGCGCTGGGAGTTCTGGCTATCGATGGTCTGCTTCGTGGGCGTCGCGACACTGGGGGCGATCCAGGGCATCGCGCTCGCGATCGTGATCGCGGTGATCGAATTCCTTTGGGATGGATGGCGCCCGCACTCGGCCGTGCTCGGCCGCGTCGACGGGGTCGAGGGCTATCACGATACCACGCGCTATCCAGACGCAACCCTGATCCCAGGCCTGCTACTGTTCCGCTGGGACGCACCGCTCTTCTTCGCGAACGCCGAGCTTTTCTCCGAGCGCGTGCAGGCCGCGATCGCCGCCGCGCCATGGCCGGTGCGCTGCTGCGTCGTGGCGGCGGAACCGGTGACGAGCGTCGACGTGACCGCGGCCGACGTCGTCGCAGAGCTCGATGACACGCTGCACGCCGCAGGCACGGAGCTGTGCTTCGCGGAGATGAAGGATCCGGTCAAGGACAAGCTGAAGCGCTTCGGGCTCTTCTCGCGACTCGGGGCGGAGGGGTTCTTCGCGACGATCGACGAGGCGGTCGCGGCGTATCGCTCGGGCCCCGCGGCGCGCTGACACGCACTGGGGCCGATGCGTGCGTGCCAGCGGCCGCGAGTCACCTACTTGTTGCCGAATGGCTTGGGCGGCACGCTCCTCAGATACAGCCACATCGCGTGAATCTCCGCGTCCGTCATGCCGCGGAACACCTTCCATGGCATGAACTCATTTAGCCGACTGCCGTCGGGCCGTTTGCCTTCGCGCATCGCTCGCGTCAGATCCACCTCAGTCCAGCTCCCGATACCGGCCGGCGTTAGGTTCGACGCCGGCGGCAGACCCGGAGGGCCGGCCACGCGCCCACCGGACAAGCCGTACCCGTGACATCCGTGACAGCCAGCGATATCGGCGATGTACTTGCCGTACGCCGCCGTCGTATCCGCGGGCACGGAGATCGGTGGCGTGATGTGTGGAGTTTTCCCTGCAACCAGAATGTTCATCTTGCCCGTCGCGAGCAGCGCACGCCCGACCGGCCCGAACCCCGATCGCGGCACCGCGCGATCCACCGGCGGTAGCTGTCTGATGAAGGCGATCACGGCGCCGAGGTCTTCCTGACTCAGATGCGTGAACACTTCGCTCGGCATCACAATGAGCGAACGGCCGTCGCGGCGCACGCCTCGCCGAATGGCGCGGACGAAATCCATGTCGGCGTAGTCAGCTCCGACGCCTCCTTTCCCGCGAGTGAGATTCGGGCCGGCCATGGTGCCAATCGCAAAGCTGCTGGAGTACACGGCGCCACCAAGATCCTCGCCGTGGCAAAGCGTGCAGTCGATGACGTTGCGGGCGAGGTGTTCGCCGCGCGTAATCGACGCTGCGTCGGTCGGAACCTTGACCGAGTCGACCGGGGCATCGTACGTCCGTCGCAGTTTCCGCTCGCTGGCCGCGTAGATGACGCCTGCGCCAACCAGCACGAGAACGAGGACGGCTGCAAGCAGCCGTCCCGTCCACTTCAGCAGCGCGCGTGTCATCCGTACCTCCTGCCGGCCGTACCGGCACGCGATGCGATGGCGTCACGACGTTCCTCGACGTCCAGCGCAAGCACTCGGGCGATGACCTGCTCGAGCGTCGCCGTCGCGTCCGCCGCTGCGCCAACCGATCGCCAGGCGATGTATCCGTCAGGGCGTACGAGCACGGCACCGTCGGGATCGATCCCGTAGGCGGAGCGCCATTCGTCCGAGACGACCTGAATTTCCGGCCCGCCAATCGCCGCCACGCCTAACGGGATATCGAGCGCGTGGCTGACGTTGCGGGCAGCCTCGTGCCACGCGATGCCGTCGGTGCCGGTCACCAGCACGAAATTCGTTGCGAACAAATCCAGCATCGATTTCCGATCGCCTCGGAGATCGACCCAGGCGTGCGGCGCCCGACTTCCGACACACGCCGACGCGGTTGGCTCGATCACCGCAGGCGGTTCGGACTCGGCCCCGGCCACGATCGCGCCTGACCTGTAGACAACGCCCAGGTCCGCCGCCAGGGCGGACACGCCCTGCAGGCGTCCGAGTGAGCGCAGAACGTTCCGTTCGCCGGAGGGACGACGCTCCGGGTCGTACGAGTCGAGCAGCTCATCTCCGGCGTTACCCGACAGAACGGCTGCCAGCTTCCACATGAGATTGTGCGCCGACTGGATCGCCGTGTTCATGCCGGTGCCGCCGGTTGGCGCGGTCCGATGGGCCGCGTCACCCACCAGAAACACGTTGCCGTCGCGGAAACGCTCGGCAACCTGGGCCCCGATCTCGACAACCTGACAGTCCTGGACCTCGACCTCGAGGTCCGGCCTGCCGGCCGCGCGCCTAACGATACCGATGAAGTCATCAAGGCCGAGGCTCGAGATCGGCCGCACGTCGCTGCGCCACGGTGTCGCCAGCAGCCAACGTCCGTCGTCGCTGGTTGGCACCGCAACCGATGGCGCGGGTCCACCCAGGCCCTGCAACATGTACAGGCCGCACCGCTCGGGACCCACGATCGAGTCGATGTCCGCCCGGAACAGGATGCTCAGGTATTCACCGATGCGTTCCACTCCATGCGTCGCGATACCCAGCCGGCGACGAATCGGGCTGTTGGCGCCATCCGCGGCCACGAGATACCGCGATCGTATCTCGGTGCGCGCTCCCGTGACGCGATTCACAATCGTCGCGCGAACGCCGTTATCGATCTGATCGAGATCCACGACCTCCGTCGAGAACCTTACTTCGGCACCCGGATAGCTCCGGGCGTGATCGACCAGAATCGGCTCGAGGTAATCCTGCGCCAACACCGCGGCCCAGGTAGGACTGAACGCCGCGGCCTCATCGGCGGTCGGATAGCCGAGTGACCGACGCTCCAACTCCGGGCCCGACAGGTCGTTGCGGATGGAGTTGGAGAACCCGGCGGACATCGCCGCGGCGCGAACGTGATGCTCGATTCCCCAAGAGCGGAACAGCTCCATGGTACGGGTGCTGATGCCGGTGGCCTTCGGGTGAATCGAAGTGGATCCGTGGCGCTCGACGACGAGCGAGCGGACACCGAGGCGTGACAGGAAGATCGAGCTGCACAGCCCGGCTGGGCCGGCGCCGACAATCAGAATAGGTACCTGCATACTGATATCCCTCACTCGTGTCGATGGTTGGCTCCGCTGCCGCTTGCCTCTGGCGCTGGAGCGGTTAATTTCACGCTACAACCTGTCCGATCAATTTGAAAAAGTCAATCCCCACGCGTTCGTACAACCAGAAGGCTCGAGCAGAGAGCGCCGCGGAGACGCGGCGTCGGATCATCGAGGTTACTCGCGAGCTGCTGACGCGCGCTCCACTGGAGAGCGTGTCGCTGCCGGTCATCGCGGCCGAGGCGGACGTGGCGCGATCGACGGTTTATACGATCTTCGGGTCTCGCGAAGGGCTGATGGTCGCCGTGGCCGAAGACCTGCTCGATCGCGGTGGGTTCGCGCGAATCGGTGAGGCGCTGCGCGGTCCTGACGTGGTTCGGGCGTTCGAGACCAGCATAGACGTCGCGATGGAGCTGTACTCGCAGGAGCACGAGGTGAGCTGGGCTCTGCTCTCACTCGCTGCCGTGGACAGGGATGCTTCGAGCGCGGCGGCGCGGCTCAACCGCGGCCGTCGCGACGGCATGCGGAAGATCGCGCAGCGGATGCACGACCAGGGCGCGCTCCGCGAGGACGTGACGGTCGACGAGGCCGCGGACGTGTTGTGGCTCATCACGAGCTTCGAGACGTTCGGGCAGTTCTATCGCGATCGGAGCCTGACGCCGAAGCAGGTCGGCGAACGGCTCATGGCAATGACGCGGCGGACGCTTTATAAGGGTTACGCCAATGGCTAGCGGCTACTACAAGGCGGCAGGCGGCAGGCGGCAGGCGGCAGGCGGCAGGCGACAGGCGACAGGCGTTACGCGTTAGGCTGAGGCCCACGTGACCGCCTGATCCAGCAGATCCGGCGTGAACCCGTGCCCGCCGGGGAACTCGTGATACTCGACGTCGTAGCCGGCGGCCTGGAGCTGCGGAACGATCACGCGACTCGTTTGGTCGATCGGGAGAACCGTGTCGCTCGTACCGTGCGTGATGAAAATCTTGGGCTTGCCGGTCGCCGTGCGGCTCACGACGAAGCCGGGCGAGAATGCGACGATACGGGAAAACAGGTCGCCGTTGATGATCCCGAGCGACAGCGAGTAGGTGGCGCCGTCGGAGAAGCCAATAATGCGGACGCGTGCCGGGTCAACGCGCACGCGAGAGAACACCGACGTCAGAGCGCGGTTGATGAAATCGACGTCCCAGGAGAAGGAGCCTCCGATAGCGTCCCACGTGGCGCCTCTCGCGTCCGGCGCCACGAGCACCAGGCCCGTGGCGTCCACGAGTGGACGCATTGGCGTCACGAGCTCCGATGAATCGCGGCCGGCGCCATGGAGCACGAGCGCGAGCGGCGCAGGTGTGTCGGCGTTATAGCTCGTTGGGACGTACAGCAGGCCGTCACGGCCACTTTCGAGGCCCAGCGGATGGATCCCGGGGGCGGTCGATCCCGTGGGATCGGCCACCCGCGCGGAGAGACGACCGGTGCCCGCGCCAGCGTTCGGGTCGGTGCCGCCGAGGCACGCGCCCGTCGCGAGCGCTACCGCGCCAAGCGTCGTCCTCTTGAGCGCGTCTCGGCGCGAGATCGGGACCTCTGCGGCGGACGGACGATGACGGTCGGACATTGAGTCTGCCGGGAGAGAATGGCTGAACGGACGCATCGCGGACCGCCTGTCGACAACTACCGTGGGACAAGCCGCGCGGGGACGTGGCGAACGCGACGTTCACGCGCCCCGAAGCCGCCGACTCTCGGCACGAGACGTGTAGCGAAAATGCGATTCGCGTCTCGGAGGAATCAATGCGAATCGGTCACCCACGTCTATCGTTGGCGGGGCTGGGTCTCATGCTGGCCGCGCATGTGGCGTGTCGTCCGGGCGCGCAGGGCGGCGCGCCGAGCGATACGGCGAAGCCGTCGACGAAGTCGGACACCGGCCCATCGGCCGCGTCAGGCACCGTAAGAACCGATTCGGTCATGCTGCGCACCGACAAGGTGCAGTATCGCTCGGGCGAGCAGATGACGCTGACGTTCGAGAACCGTAGTGCGAGCAGCTATACGTTCAACCCGTGCCAGCGGTCGGTCGAGCGGGAGAGCAGCGGGTCGTGGAGCGCAGTGTCCGAGGCGGGGCGGATGTGCACGATGGAGGCGTGGGTCCTCGACCCGCACGGGACGCGATCCGGCGCGACGGAGTTGCCCGCCGCGCTCGCGCCGGGGCGGTATCGGGTGGTGGTGCGGATGTCGGTCGAGGGGCCTGGCGGGGTGGCGTCCGCGGTCAGCGCGGTCAGCGATCCGGTCTCGGTACTTTAGGCGGCAGGCGGCAGGCGGCAGGCGGCAGGCGGCAGGCGGCAGGCGA
>DATCGG010000527.1:0-2422 GCA_036509075.1 Gemmatimonadaceae bacterium | reverse complement strand
TCTGGCTGTCCTCGCCAGCGGGTAAAGGACTCTTCACAACTGCCCCGCGACGCTCACGGCTCCCTGACGGGTTGTCATCATCAGGGCTCAGCGGCTTCCGCGGCGGCGCGCCGCGCCGTCAGCGTATTCAGCGTTCGTGGTTCGAGACTCACCGCAACAAGAGCTCGTAGTACGCGAGAGGGTCGCCCTTGAACACGACGTGCCCGCGTTCCTGGTACCCGCACTTGAGATAGAACTCGCCGGCGCCCGCTTTGTGGTCGTACGCATCGAGCCGGATCGCGTCCGCCGGCCAGTCTGTGGCCACAGTGCGCGCGTCGTCGAGTGCGAGCTGGCCCAGCCCCTGTCCCTGATGCGTTACGGCGACCGCCATCCCCGTCAGGTATAGCGGTCGCTTCACCGGCGTGAAGTACGCGACGTCGATCGCCCACGGCTTCTTCGTGGCGAGACGCAGCACCGTGAGGATCCGCTTGCCGTCTCGCCCCACACGAACGCGCGCGTGGCGTTGCGCGAGCGCGGCGGAGCGCTCGGACCCAAGGGTGGACCAGTGCCCGACCCCGAATCGCGCCGTCAGCGCACCCGCTGCCGCGTTCTGAAGCGCGGCGATCACAGGCACGTCGTCGAGCGTCGCGTCGCGAAACTTGAGATTCACAACGGGTTCAACGAAGATGATCGCCATGACAACGCTGCTGCGAAGCGGGAGATATACGAATGCGAGCCAGCCTGCGCCACCGAGCGTCCCAATGCTATTTCCGCGCGCCTGTCTGCTGATTCTCCTTGCCGGTTGCGCACACCAGAGCGCGGCCGGTCGCGGAGAGGAATCGAGCGCGCCGAGCAGGCGCACGCTCATGGCCGTCTTCGCACACCCGGACGATGAAACGCTCGTCGCGCCGGTGCTGTCCCGCTACGCGCGGGACGGAGCGCGGGTCGTGCTGGTCATCGCGACTGACGGTCGTCGCGGAGCCGCGGAGTGGACCGGCGTACCTGCTGGCGACTCACTCGCCAAGGTTCGCGCGAACGAAGCCCGCTGCTCGGCACGCGCGCTCGGGATCGAGCCGCCAATCCTGCTCGGCTTCCCCGACGCGGGTCTCTCGGACTTCGCGCCATGGCCCGGCAAACGGCTCGACACGCTGGCGGTTCGGATCGATTCCATCCTCCGCGTTGTGCGACCCGACGCCGTCATCACGTGGGGGCCTGACGGCGGGTACGGGCACGCCGATCACCGCCTAACGGGACAGGCGGTCACGCAGGTGTTCCAGGCCGGGAAGGTGCCAGCCAACGTTCCACTGTTCTTCCCGGGATTTCCCGAGACGCGTACGGCGCAGGCGCCTCCATGGTACGGCCAGCATCTGCACCCGCTGAGCCCAACGTTGTTGACGGCGACCGTGTCCTTCACGCCAGCGGATCGCGAAGCGGCCTGGCGGTCCATCGCCTGTCACTGGTCCCAAGCCACGGCGGAAGAACAAGCCCAGAATCGCGCGGCGCTCGACTTCCTCTGGCAGGGGACGGTGACGTTTCAGCAGTGGGGCCGGGGTTCCAGGCGGACCTCGCTTTTCTGATGCGACGAATCCGCGCCGACTTCGCGGATCGCTACCGCGGCTCCGAGCCAGACGGAGTTACCAGGTGACTTGGCATCGGCGGCATCATCGGCCTCGAGGGTGGTCATCGCTACGCCCCCGTGGTCGCTGACGCAGGCGTCGGCATTGCGGCGCGCGCCGCGGACTCGATCACTTCCACGACTTCCTTCGGGTGCGACATGAACACCACGTGGCTCGAGCTGATCTCGGTCGTCTCGGCGCCCATCCGCTGGGCAAAGAAGCGCTCGAGATCCGGGGGGATCACATTGTCGTTCTGTGCCACGACGAACCATGACGGCGTCGTTCGCCACGCGGCGACTTTCGTGGTCGCGCCGAATGCGGAGCTGGTGAGCGGTTTCTGCGTCACGGCCATGACATTCGTCTGCACGAGGGGCAAGTCCTGCGCGAAGATGTCGTGGAACTTCGCGCGATCGATATACAGGAGGCCCGCCGCATCGGGCTTGAACGCCTCGACAGCCTTCGACGGATACTTCTCGAGGAGCGCGCCGAGGGGCTCATTGGCGTCGTTCGCGAACGCTGCGAGGTACACGAGCGCCTTCACGTTAGGATTCCCCGCCGCCGCCGCCGTCATCACGGCACCGCCGTAAGAGTGGGCCACGACGACTGTCGGCCCGGTCTGGGCATCGATCAGGCGCTTGGTCGTCTCGACGTCCGCTTCGTATGACGTGAGCGGGTTCTGCACCGCGCTCACCTCATACCCCTTGGACTGGAGGATGCGGATGACAGCGTCCCAACCGGACGCATCCGCGAATGCACCATGGACGAGCACGATCGTTGGTTTCATGGCCTAGCGGGGTGAGCGGTGATGGAGTGATAATCCGACGTCG
>DATCGG010000526.1:0-12001 GCA_036509075.1 Gemmatimonadaceae bacterium | reverse complement strand
GGCGCTTCCCGCCGGGGAACTTGCTCGCCCGCGCGGGTATCGCGCCTGCGACAGCGACGTCGCTGCGGCGCTCGAAGCCCTCGGCCGCATCACGCCGTCGCGTCGCGATGCCGGGGCCGACGAGCAGGCGCCTAACGGCAGCATCCGGTTCGCGCGCACGTGCTACGACCATCTCGCTGGCGTGCTTGGCGTCATGTTGACTGACCGGCTTCTCGAGCGCCGCTTCATTGTCGGTCGCGACTCCTACGTAGTCACCACCGCCGGTGCCGGTTGGCTCGGGTCGTTAGGTGTCGATATCGATGGGCTGCGTCGTGCGAGACGTGTGGTTGCACGGCCGTGCCTCGATTGGACAGAACGTCGCGATCACCTGGCGGGAGGGGCAGGGGCAGCGATTGCGTCCGTGATGCTCGAGCGCTCCTGGATCACACGCGTCGATGGCTCGCGCGCCGTTCGGCTGACACTCACGGGACGCGAAGGGCTGTTTCGTACGCTGGGTTTGGAGTGCGGCAAATGAACCGCGGAGGACGCAGAGGGTCGCGGAGAACTGCTGCAGCTCTCCGCGCCCCTCTGCGGCCTCCGCGGTTCAAGCAAACCCGCATTAATTCTTGGGGATCGGTCCACCCATCTGCACTCCACGGATCTCCCGGTCGAACGACTCCGCCAGCGTCGTCAGCTCCACCGGCGTGACCGTCGGATCTTCCTTCCTCCCCTCCACGCGGGCGAGGCTCAGCTTCGCTTTCGTGTAACTCTCATCGACAGCCAGCGCCGACTTGAACGCCTGCGTCGCGAGCGTGAAGCGGCCGGTGTGCTCGAGTGCGATACCGAGGTTGTTCTGGAACGTGGCGACACCAGAGTCGAGCTGCACGGCGAGCGCCAGCGGGCCAAGCGCCTCCTCGAAGCTGCCCTGCTGGATCAGGATCAGCCCGACGTTGTTCATGGACCACACGTCCTTCGGGTCGTGCGACAGCGCGAGGCGGTAGGCAGCGATCGCCTCGTTAGGCTCGTTGAGCGCCGAGCGAACGCGGCCGAGCAGTCGGTACGCCTCTCCTGACGACGAATCGAGCACGAGCGCGGCGTTCACGCGGGCCAACGCGTCCTTCGGCCGCCCCTGATCGAGGTGCACACGCGTCAGGTTGAGCAGCGTCTTCACGTGCCTCGGATCGATCTCGTTCGCGCGCACGAAGGCGCTCTCCGCGCGTTGGAGGTCGCCCGCTTTCCAGGACGAGAGGCCGAGCATGTAGTGGCCCCACGGGTTGTTCGGGTGCTGGTCCACGTACGTGGAGAAAAGCACGGCGGCGTCCGCATAACGCTTCTCCTGAAATACCTTTTCGCCTTCGGCGATCGAGACGGCCTGCGTCGGCGTGTTCGAGACGACCGTGCCGGTCGACGTATCCGTCGGTCCCGGAACCGTGATCGTTGCGACGGGGTTCGCGGAATCCCCGACGACTTCCTTTACATTCTTCACCTCGCCCCCGCACGCGGCGGCGATGATCGCGATGGTGGGCAGTGTGAAGGTCTGGGCAATGCGGGTGCTGCGGGCAGAGCGAAGCATGACGTCCTCCTATGGACAGGCGCCTCGCGTGAGGCGCGCGTTGGTTGAGTTGCGGGCACTCGTTAGGGCAAGCGCGGGCCCACGTCTCAGGAGGACGGCTCGGGTGTGCTAAGTGCTTACCGCGTCACGGGATGGCTCGAGGCGTGTAGCCGCTCTGGGGACTAGTTGTGTCCGCGTGGACACCCTTGGAGCGGCACCACCGTGACCGCTTGGACACGATGGGTCATCGGTTTCAAAGCGGTCTGACCGTCGGCCCTTCAGTCTTTCGCCCGGCTGAGGCCATGCCGGCGCATGATCTTCAGCAGACTCGCATGGTCGGCCAGGCCCAACTCCTCGGCGGTACGCGTGATGTGCCATTCGTTCCGCTCGAGCGCGGCGACGATGATCTGGCGCTCCGCCTCCGACTTCCGCTCCACGAACGTCCGGGGCTGCGGACGCGCCGACGAATCGGGCGCGGCACTCACCAGCTCCGGCGGCACGTGTTCCGCACCGATCACATCCCCGTCGCTGTCGATGACCATTCGTTCCACCACATTCCGCAGCTCGCGCACGTTGTTGCGTGCCCAGTCGTACCGCGCGAGCAGCTCGAGCGCCGCCGGAGCGATCATCTTCCGGCGCACGCCGAACCGTTGACAGATCACAGCGACCAGATGCCCGGCAAGCTCCGGCAGATCGGAGAGCCGGTCCCGGAGCGGCGGCACGCTTAGGACATGCACGTTCAGTCGAAAAAGCAGGTCCTCGCGGAAGTGTCCGCTCTTGACGTCGTCATCCAGATCACGATGTGTGGCGGCCACGACTCGGGCCGGCACGTCGATGCCCTTCACCGCGCCGACCCTAACGACCGATCGCTCCTCGAGCACTCGTAGCAGCTTGGCCTGGGCAGGCTGCGGAAGCTCGCCAATCTCGTCGAGAAACAGCGTGCCCTTGCCCGCGCTTTCGAACGCCCCTTTCCGTGTCGCGTGGGCACCCGTGAACGCACCGCGTTCATGGCCGAACAGCTCACTCTCTACGAGGTTCTCCGGCAGGGCGCCGCAGTTGATCGCCACGAATGGCTCTTTCGCGCGTCCGCTGAGCCGATGAAGATCGCGGGCAACGAGCTCCTTGCCCGAGCCGCTTTCACCGATGACGAGCACAGGGCTCGGAATTGGCGCCACGCGGGCAATGGCATCCTTCAGCCTCTGCATCGCCGGGCTGGCGCCGCGCAGGGCGCTGTCCTCCGCCGCATAACGCCGAAGCTCCGCTACCTCGGCGAGCAGCGCGCGACGCTCGATCGCGGTTTCGACCTCCCGTGCCACGCGCTCGACAGGGTCGGCCTTGTCGATGAACGTGTACGCACCGAGTCGCATTGCCTGGACGCATCGGTCGAACGTCCCCGTCCCCGTGTACACGATCACCGGGACATCGGCCCCGCGCTCCTTGAGCGCGCGCAGCACGGCGAAACCATCCTTGCCCGGCATCTCGAGGTCGAGGATCATGCAGTCCACCGGTTCCGCCGCGACCAGGTCGAGCGCATCGTCGCCGCTCAACGCGATTCGCGCATCGAGTCCAGCCAGGCGACGCAGGTCGTAGGCGTACTGCTCCGCCATCGCGGGAACGTCATCGACGATCAGGACGGTGTACATGACGGCAGCTCGATGGTGAACGCGGTCCCCTGGCCGGGCGCGCTCTCGACGCGCATCGAGCCATTGAGGTCGGTCGTTAGGCGACGGACGACGGAGAGGCCAAGCCCCGTGCCGTCCGGCTTCGTCGTGAAGAAGTCATCGAAGGCGTGGGCCAGCTCGTCCTGGCTCATGCCGCGCCCGGTGTCGGCGACGACGATCCGCACGGCTCCGTTCGGTGCGCGAGACGTACCAATGGTGACGTCGCCGCCTCCAGCGTCGAGACTCTCGATGGCATTACGTACGAGGTTGTCGATGATGCGGCGAACGATGACCGGGTCGCCGAACGCGCGCGGGACGGCGTCGGCCAGTCGCGTTCTGAGCTTTATGGTGCTCGCGACGGCGGTAGACGCCGCAATCTCGGTCGCGATGCCATTGACGTCTACCGCACGTCTCTCGACGCTCGGCGTGAGACGCGCGTAGTTGCGCGCGAGCGCGTCGAGGTAGCCGACGCTCGATTCGAGGGTGGACCGACGCTCGCCGAACACGGTCGCGAGGTCCTGCGGCTGCTCTTCCTGAACCTGTACGAGGTGGCGGAGCACGTTGCGAATGGGAATGAGCCCATTCTTGATGTCGTGGTTGACCTGCCTCGCCATGTCGCCGACGGTCGCGCGACGCTCGGCCTGTCGAAGGCGCGCGGCGCTCGCGCGGAGTCGCGTGGACATCGAGCCCAGTCGGCGGGCGAGGGTACCGATCTCGTCGTCGCGGCTGGCCGCGACCGTGAGCTCGGGACCCTCGAGGTCGATGGTGGATGCTGCGTGCGTCAACGTGGCGAGCGGCTCACTGAGCCGGCGAGAGAGCCAGATCGCGAGCGCAAGTCCCGCGGCCACCACCACCATGAGCGCGGCAGCGAACCACTGATCGACGTCGCGGCGCAGCAGCGCGAGCTCGGGGATGTCGTAGGTGATGACGAGCCGAGCGGTCGTTAGGCTATCCGTGAAATACCGTATGGGCAGCGCAGTGACGGCGTTGGCATCCCGAGCCGACAAGCCCGACGTGTCGTCCGGAGCCAGCATGCGAGGGATGGGGATGCTCAGGGCGACACGAAGCCCTTCCTCCCGCGCAAACCGCCGCAGGAACGCACTGTCCATCTTCACGCCGCCAACGAGGTCGAACCGCCGATCTGCCACGCGCACCGAGTCCGCCCGCACGAGCGCGAGGAACGGACCCTCTGGCGCACGGGCGCGCACGAGCACAGCGCCCTTCGCCATCGCGAGCGCTCGCGGCACCTCGGGTTCCAGCCGGTCGAACTCGTTACGGAAATGCCCCGAGCTCATGATGCGCCCAGCACTATCCTGGAGCTGCAACATGTCGAGCCCTGTCGTCCGCATCGCCTGCTCGGCCCAGTCGAGCAGGTAGGCGCGCTCGCCTGGGTCACCACGAACCGCGGCCATTCGGAAGCGATCGTCGGTCCTGAGCGTGCCTGCGAGCGTCGATAGCCTGGACGCGATCGACGCGCTTTCACGCTCCACATCCTGTGCCGCGACTCGCGCCATCCCGTCGACTCGCTGCTGATGCTGCGCGACGAGGCGCGCGGTCAGCTGTCGCCGCACACCGACACCAAGCATCGCGAGCGGCACGACGGTCGCAAGCGCGAAGGCGATCAGGAGCCGGGATCGGAAGGTCATGGGTGAGGGGCCACGATGGCAACGGTGCTGTCCCACGTGAAGCGAAGGGCCAACCGATCTCGCCTGACGACCGCGCGAAGCCGCGTGTCGACGAGCGGGACGATCGCGCCCTGGACGCCGAGCCAGGTGGTAGTCCCGAACAGCTCGGCGATACTGCGGCAGCGGTCACGCGTCGCCCTCGGCAGCGGAAAAACATAGGCCTGCTCCGAGCCCGATGTCAGCGCGGAGGCGAAGGCGTTAGGCGCGAGCCCCACCGCCGTCGCCCGGCCGCCAAGGATGGCGACGAGTCGTTCGGCCAGCGATCGGGCGACGGCGTCGTCACGCAGGTACACAATGCCGTGCGTGCTCGCTGGCGCCAGCGCGCTCCGCACCGTCGGCGCGACACAGCCGGCCGTGTCGGTCCACCAGTACGGTCCTTCGCCCGCTCGTGCGTCAGCGCGCACCGCATCGCGCGCGAGCCCCGCGCGAAACGCCTGGGAGGTGTCGACCGCGAGCGATCCGCGCGGTGTGGCGACGACCCACGTCCGATCCCATCCCAACGGCAGTGACGTGACGTCGGCGCGCGTGGCCGCGTATGCCGCGAGCGTCGGGCTGTCGGTTAGCAGCAGGTCGACTCCTCCATCCACGAGGTCTCGCGCGTTGGCTTCGCTGGCCGAGTGAATCGTGAGGCGCGGGCCGCGCGCACCGGCGATGGGCTCGAGCAGCAGCGTCGAGGGACCAATATCGCGAATGCGATACGGACCGGCGGCATCGGGTGCGGGCCGGCCGCGGCAATCGAGTCTCGCGGTGGTGTCGTCGGCGAGGCCGAAGACGAATCGCTCGCCCCACGTCGTCGCCCGCGGCGCGTTTTGTACATTCACCGACGATGTGACGACGATGGTCGCAGAGTCTATCGAAGCCGAGCTGGCGGTGACCAGACATGCATCGCTCGCAGGCAGCAGCGCGGGCGCGTGTGATCCGCCGCACGCTGTTGACAGCAGCGTTGGGACCGCGACGATTACGAATGATCGAAGCACGCCTTGTGGAATCACCCGCAGGGAACCGACAATGCCCGGGACGTCAGCGGCCGGAGCTCTGACGCGCGAGCTTCTCGAGCTCCGCTCGCACCGTTGCGACGTCACGGTCGAGCGCCGGCTCGTGACGCGCGCGCAAGCGAAGGTATCGCCGGTACGCCATGATGGCCGCTTCGCGATCGCCGGCCAGCCCTCCCAGTCTACCCTGTTCGCGCAGGTAGGTTGCGTACAGGCTCATTTCTGCCGGATCGGCCGTGATGGCCCAACGTTGAGCCGCGTCGTATGCACGCTGCACGTTGCCTGCGCGTTCCAATAGTCGGCTCGCCACCAGATTGCCGGCCAGTCGAACTTGCTCACCGATCGGCCCGAGGCGCATGAGAGAGTCGAGCGAATTGAGACGCTGGCCGGCGTCGGCCCGCGCGGCCAGCGCGGCCAGCTGTGCGTCGAGAATGAGAGCAAGTCGCCCCGGTCTCAGCGATTCGACCGCGTCGTGCGGGACGGCAGGAAGCGCGTGAAGCTGAGCGATAGCGCGCGAGGCGTTCGTCGTATCGCCGCGCGCGAGCTCGTACTGTGCCACATCGAAGATCGTGGTAATCAAGGCGTGCCGCGCGTTAGGCTCCGCTGGTGGCCTCGCGGAAACGAGGGCGCGAGCTTCGGCGTACTGTGCTGCCCCAGCCGTCGAGTCGCCGTCCCAGAACGTTGCCGCGAACATGCGCTCGGCAAGCCGGTTCGGCAGGTCGGCCGCGATCCGCGCAGCGCGCCCGGCTTGACCCGCTTCCATCGCGAGGTTGAACTGCATCTGCGAGAGAAAATTCCGGTCTGTCTCAGTTGCGGCGCGTGCGCGTGCGCGGCTCAGCAGGTCGTCGACGAAGGAGAAGTCACCGTCGGTGATGAGGGCGACGATCGCGGCGTAGCCAGCGAGGAATGGCGATTTGGAGCCGAGGTCGCGGACTGCTGTGGCGCGAGAGACGGAATCGGCAGCGTAGATCGCCCGGTCGGCGGGGTAGTGGTAAGCCGCGGTGTCCCGGATCAGCCTAACGGCCGCGAGCCGAGCTTTCGCCGTGTCGCCCAGATACCCGTAGACCATTGGGAGATGCTCGGACAGGGGCACGTATGTCGAGTCCAACGCGAGCCCGCGCTCCAGTGCGGCGGCCGCGCGACGCCAGCCCTCCGCGGTACCGGTGACCGCACCTCCATAGTGGACCTGGTAGTCGCCGAGTCGATACCAGAGGTCCGGCGCATCGGGTGCCGTCTGGATAGCCACCTCTCGTCGCGCCAACCCTTCCGCGTACGTCGTCTCTGCGCTGTCCGGATCGGTGGGCCCGAGGTAGAGGCGGTCACGCGTGCCAAGTTTGTCCGCGTGTCGGAACGCGATAGCGCGACCGTGTGCTCCCCGGGGGTCCAACGTCCAGCCGGAGGTGATCGACAAACCAAGCCCCGCGAGGGCGAACGTCGAGTCGATCCGAATCGCATTGGCAAACCGATCGGCCGCCGCGGTATAGCGGCCGGCTCGATAGTCAGCCTGGCCTGCGAGGTACGCCTCGAGCGCGGCCAGCGGAGTGCTCGCGAGCGACGCCACCCGTTGATCGCTTTCTCCCGCGTCGATGGCCAGCAACTGTGCCATGATCGAGTCGACCAGGAGTGGCAATTGAGCAGCAACTCCGGTGGCGGAGGCGCGTCCGCGTCGCGAGCCGTTAGGCGCCAACGCCAGCGATGCGCTGATCGTCAACTGGTTCGCGCTGCCAACGATGTCGCCCTCGATCAGCCGACCCGCACCGAGTCCCGCGGCGACCCGCGCGGCTGTCGCGTGGTCGATATCCTGCGTCGAGCTCCCGCCAGCGCGCCGCCACGCCGCGAGCAGCGAGCGCTGATCGACGGTACGCGGCGATCGTACAAGCTTGGCGGCGATGAGGTCCACCATGCCCTCGCGCAGATAGCCGAGCGACGCGTCGGCCGAGCTGATGCGGAATGGAAGCACGGCGATGAGCGCCGGGTCGGTGTTCGGCGGGTTAGCGGAACGGCGCGCGAGGATCAGCGCGCCGAGTGCAATTCCCACGATGCCCGCCGCGGTTGCGATCGTCCAAACGGGACGTCGATAACTCGGCGTGCCCGTCGCCACGATCGTTCCGCCGGAGAGTTGGCTCGAGATCGTGTCCAATGCGGCGACGAGGTCACGCGCGCTCTGTGGCCTCGCGTCAGGATCCTTCTCGACGCTGCGCATCACGAGCGCAGCGAGTGCGGCTGGGAGATCGCGGCGGCGACTGCTCAGGGCCGCTGGTTTCTCACTGATATGTGCTGCGATGAGCCGCTGTGCCGACGTCTTGGTGTCGAACGGGTGGCCACCAGCAATCAGCTCGTACGCCATCACGCCCCACGCGTAGAGGTCAACGCGATGATCGACGGCGTCGCCTGCCGCCTGCTCGGGGGCCATGTAGGCAGGCGTGCCTAACGAAATTCCGGCTTGGGTCAGCGTGGCGCCGGGCATACCCGCTGTCGTGTTGGCGGCAGCGAGGGCCTTCGCAATGCCGAAGTCGGCAACGACTGCGGTTCTGCCAGTCAGGAGGACATTCTCGGGCTTGATGTCGCGATGGACGACGTCGTGCGCGTGCGCGTACTCGAGCGCGAGCGCGACGTCCCGAAGTACGGAAATGGCCTCGGTCGTGGGGATAGCCTCGCCCGAGCTCGCGGCGCGCGCCATCCGAGCGCGCAGCGACTCGCCCTCCACGAACGGCATCGTGTAGTAGGGGACGTCGCCGATGCTTCCCGCAGCCAGAACAGGTACGATGCGGGGGTCCTGAAGTCGGGCAGCCAGCCTCGCCTCGCGCGCGAAACGCTCGGCACTCAGGCCTTCGGCGAGCTCCGGCGCCAGCACCTTCACGACGACGCGCCGGCCCAGCGCCACCTCCTCGGCCACGAAGACGCGCGACATCCCGCCGCCGCCGAGCTCGCGCTCAATGCGGTATTGGCCGCTCAGGCGCTCGGCCAGGCGGTCGCGGAGGTCGTTCGTGGAGGACAGGTGGGTGGCGGTGTTGGTGTAAGCGGACGACTAGACGCTACCGCCCGAAAAAAGCCGAGTCAACCGGATGGACAGCCGTGAAAACGAGACCTAACGCGAAATGACACAGGCGCGTTGGCTTCCCGAGGTCCTTTCATTCTCAAATCCGGCTCGTTGCGAGCGGAGATCGCAAGGCCGAGGGGCGATCCGGAGCATCCGAGGCATCCGCCTGTATCCGAACCCCCTTTCGTCTATGGAGCCGGCCTTCTCAGGGCTGGCATCTACGACGAAGGGTGTGAATTGCGTGACGATGCGCGTTAGGTGGTCGCAGAACACACATCGATGTGAGCTAGCGCACGAATGAGTAAGTCAGTATGTCGCGTGGGTGACGACGCGCGGGGCCGTCTCGTCCCTCACTTGGTAAACCAAGAAGAACGGCTGTCAGGCCGCGCGAGCTTGCGGCCAGAACTTCCTCAACCCATCGGCCCATGTCGTACTCGTCCCGGGTGCTGCGCGTCTGCGCCTTGCTCGCACTACCAACCAGTGCCTTCGCGCAGTCAACGAAGGGCCCGACGATCTTTTCGCCGGCCTCGCAGGTCGGTACGGTCAACCTTCGCGCGGCCATCGTGCTTCAGGACTACACCGTGAAGCCGCTGCCTCTATTAAAGGTTGTGGCGCTGAAGAACAACGAGCGCCCCGATTCCGTAGCAGCGCAGACCGACCTCGACGGGCGCGCGACGCTGACGCTCAACGTCGGGATGTACACCGTTCGCGCGAGGACGCCACAACCCGTCGGCGGACGCATGTACGAGTGGGCCGTCAAAGTCGTCGTGCGGCCGCAGCAGTCGCAGTCGCTCGACCTGACGAATTCGAACGCGTCGCGGTCGGACAGCGTCGCGACCACGCCGACGGTTGTCGCCGAGGCGAAGCCGACTCCGCAGGCGCCGCCAACGGCAGCTCCTCAGCCAACTCCAGTCCAGCCGGTTCCGACTCAAGCGGCTCCGACTCAGCCAACTCCGACGCAGCCCAGCGCGACTCAGCCTCAACCGCAAACGGCCCAGGCGAAAGCCACGCCGGCGAAAGGCGCCCCGGCGAAAAGCACCCAGCCGAAAACAACCCAGCCGCAACCCGCTCAGCCGCAGCCCGTCACCCCGCCGTCGGTCGCGCCGACAGCCGTCGCGTCGCAGCCGTCTTCGCCGCCAGCCGCGCCGCCCAAGGCGAGCACGCCACCGAAATCCGAGACGCCGACGACCACGCCGCCCAAGTCCACCGCGCCGTCCAACCCGGTCCCGCCGGTGAAGCCCGCCCCAACCAGCACGGGCGAAAAGGCCGTCGCCAAGTCGGAGCCGCCGAAGCCGGCGCCGACGCCGACCCCTGCGCCGGCGACGCCGTCGTCGGCCCCGGTAACGATCGCGAAGGCAACGCCGGTTGCGCCGGCACCGTCAGCCTCACCAGCAGCGAAGCAGGTCGCCGCGAAGGCGCGTCCGCCGCGCCGCACGAACACGTCGGGCCTCATGCTTGGCCTCTCGTTCGACGCGTCGAGCATTCGCTCCGATGACCTCAACAGCCGGACAGAAAGTGGCCCCGGCATCGCTGGCATGCTCGGTTGGGGCATCACGAAGAACATCGCGCTCGCGCTCGACCTGAGCGGCGCGCAGATCTCGAGTGTCGACGGCAACTACAACCTTGGACACGCCGACATCGGAGCTCGCTGGCACTTCGTCAACCGAACGGCGTTCGTCCCATTCGTTGACGTCGGGTACGCCGGCCGCGCCCTGATGAAACGGGACGTGACCCTCACCGATGCATTGGGCAACACCTCCACGGGGACGCTCACCTACATGGGCGCGGGCCTGTCGTATGGCGGAGGACTCCAGTACTTCGTGACCCCCGGCATCGCGTTCGGCGGCGCCTTCAAGTGGACGACCGGCCGCTTCTCGGAAGTGCGCTTCGAAAATCTGACCGTCGAGGACCTGCAACTCGATGCAAGCAGCGCTCGGTTCAACATGGGGTTCACTTGGTATCCCATGGGTCATAGATGAGAAGGCACTAACCTACGCCGAGGCTTTCGGTCCTAACACGCGGGTCACATATTGAAGGCTGGCACCATCGACGGCGCCAGCCTTCTTTGTTTTCGGGCGTGGGGCGTTGCATGATTGGAACCGTCGCCAGCCATCCCTTTTTCCTCACGACGCGCGTCGACGATGTTCCACTCGACGCCGTGCTTCGTGCCCATCGGCGGTTGCCCATCCCGGTCGTGCAGACGGTGCTGTTCCGCCTCTGCGGCGCGTTGCAGTACGCACACGACCACGGCGTCGCGCATGGCGATGTGACCCCCGCCAACGTTCGAGTCGACGTTGACGGCAACGTCCACATGAACGGGTTCGCGATCGCGCGCGACGCCGAGTACCAGCGCGTCATGCGGACCCTGATCAGCATCACCGCGTCGGAGTACTCGAGCCCCGAGCAGTGCCTTGGCCGACCGACGTCCTTCGCGTCGGATCAGTACTCGCTGGGCGCGATCGGCTACGAGCTGCTGACCGGCCGTCCTCCGTTCGTTGGCCCGCCCGTCGAAATGCAGCGCGCGCACGTGAGTGACCTACCCGCCTGGCCGGGCTTCACCCGGCGCGAGTGTCCCACCGCGCTCGCCGCGACGATAATGCGGATGCTGGAGAAGGAGCCTAACGAGCGATGGCCGACGCTGCGGAGCGCGATGGCGTGCCTTGCCCGCGTCTCTTCCGGCGACGCGGATGGCAGCCAGGCGGCGCTCGCGCGGCTCGTTCGCTCCACGCCGTTCCCGCGTCCGACAATGGCTGTGATGTCGCCCGGTCATGTCGGACCGCGGTCGGTTTGGCAGTCGATCAGCGGGTTGACTATCCCGAGCACACTGCGGTCGAACAGGCCTGTACCGGTTGCTTCGCTGGATATCGCACCCCGATCGAATGCGCCAGTGCCTGGCGGTGGTGCACGCAGCCGCACGGCCGAAATCGTCGCGGCCATGGCGCGTGGCGGCAGGTGGTCACGGCGGTTGGCTATCGCCGCAGGCCTCCTCACCGCGGCGGCGACCGTAGCTGTGGTCGAGCTCCTGGCGAAGGCCTAACGGGCGACGAACTGCCGGCGACTGGGGACGGGCGGCGTAGGGAACCGGGAACGGG
>DATCGG010000525.1:0-5731 GCA_036509075.1 Gemmatimonadaceae bacterium | reverse complement strand
AGGACGCCGCCACTCCACTGTCGCCGCGCGCGGTGCGGTCGACGGTGGACGGGACCGCGTTGACCTCCGCCACGCCCAGCCCTGTCAGTGCATTGATCAACCCCGGCGTGACCCACTTCCCGGTAGCGTCGATGCGCGTCGCGCCGTTAGGCACCGCCACGTTCGCCCCAACGGCGACGATCTTCCCGTCACGCACGAGGACCGTGCCGTTCTCGATCGCCGGGCCGCTCACGGGGTAAACCTTCCCGCCCGTGATAGCCACGGTCTGCGCACGAACCGCGGGGACGACGAATAGTGTGAGCGCTAACGCCATTCCGCGCCGTCTCGCCCGTTTCCCGCTTCCTGCTTCCCGCTTCCCGTTCTGCATGATCATTTCCCTCCCGCAGGAAGCGGCACATTGCCAAGCTCGAAATCCGTCCGCCACCATGAGGCCGGGTTCGCGCGATCGTACGCGGCCGCGCCATCCAGCCACACACGATCCACTCGAGCGTACACGCTGAACGGATCGGCCGACCACAGCACCACGTCGGCGTTCTTTCCGACCTCGATCGACCCGATCCGATCATCCAGGCCGAGCGCCCATGCCGGGTTGATCGTGAGCCACTTGATGGCCTGGTCTTCGGTGGTGTGAATCCCGATCTGTTCGCCCGCCGCCATCGCTTTCGCCGCATCCTGGTTCAGGCGCTGCATGCCGGACGGATCGTCCGAGTGCACGATCGCACGAGCGCCTGCCGCGCTCACCATCGCGAGGTTCGCGCGCACGCCGTCCATCGCTTCCATCTTGAAGCCACCCCAGTCGGACCATAACGACGCGGAGATGCCTTCCTTCGCGAGGCGGTCGGCGATCTTGTACGCCTCGACGCCATGGTGGAACGAGCGGATCTTGTAGCCGAACTCCTTCGCGATGTCGATCATCTGCATCATCTCGTCCGCGCGGTAGCAGTGATTGTGGACGAGAATGTTTCCGCGGAGTACCTCGGCGAGCGTCTCGAGCCCCAGATCGCGCTGCGGCGGGTCGCCCTGATGGTCCGCGTTCCATTTGTCCCAGCGGCGCCTATAGGCCTCGGCCTGAATCCACGCCGCGCGGTATCCCGCCACGTTGCCCATGCGGGTCGAAGGCCCGCGGTTCGCGTAGACGCGCTTGGGGTTTTCCCCGCACGCCATCTTCAGCCCGTATTTCGCGCCGGGGAACTTCATTCCCTGCACGCTTGCGGATGGAACCAGTTTGAGCACGACGCTGCGGCCGCCGATGAGATTCCCTGAGCCGGGAAGGATCTGAGCGGTTGTGACGCCACTGGCGAGCGCACGCGGAAACTGCGGATCCTGCGGCCATACCGAATGCTCTGCCCACACGTTCGCGGTGACCGGGTTCGTCAACTCATTGCCGTCGGAGAGCGCGTCTCCGCCCGGCGCCGCGTAAACCCCCATGTGCGAGTGGTCATCGATGATTCCGGGCGTCAGGTATTTGCCCTGACCGTCGATGATCTCGGCGTCACCAGGCGCGGTGACAGAGGTTCCGACCGCGGCAATCTTCCCGTCGCGCAACAGGACGCTGCCACCGCGGATGGTTGGCCCGGCGGCCGTGAGAACGGTGACGTTACGAATGAGCGTTGCGCGGGACGCCGGGACGACGTACGTGCTCGGGAAGGGATCCGCGTTAGGCGCGGAGACGGCGCCGGCGCCGGGAGGCAACCGGGTCGTATCGCGCGCCGGCGCTGGCGCCGTGGCCGGGCGTGGTTGCGCGGCGGCCGTCGACTTTGCCGGTGCGCACGCCGCGAGCGCCGCGACGACGCCGCCCATGGCAACCGATCCGACGAATCGATGTCTCATGAGTGAGTGGTGAGGGTGGAAGGAGTCAGGATCTGAAAGAGCGTTCCAGAAGCGCGAACCTAGAAGAGTGGCTTGCCTCCCGCGAGGTGGCGCTAGGCAACCGCTTCGTCGACGAGCGCCCGCATCACCGCAGGCACGTCGGTGCAGATGCCGTCCACGCCCCAGCTCGCGAGGCGCCGTGCAACGTCACCGTCGTTCACCGTCCAGGCGATGACTCGGCCCCCATCGGCATGGACGGCGTCGATGAGCTCGCGGTCGATCAGCTCCCAATGCTGCCACAGATCGCGAGCGTCGGCGTCGTGCATCGGACGAAGCGGATCGATAGGGTAGCTCGTCTGGAGAATGCCGACCGGAATCTCCGGCGCGACCTCGCGAACGCGGCGAGCCACGCGATGGTCGAAGCTGTGTACGGCACACTGCTTTGCCGCTGCTCGAATGACCGACACCACCGCAGTCTCGATCCCCTTCGCCTTGACCTCGACGAATACCGCCCGGTCCTCCGGCGTCCGGGCCAGCAGCTCGTTCAGGGTGGGGATGGGCCCGTCCGCGATCGGTATCTCGCGAAGCGCCGAAAGCGTCGTGTCTGCGATGGCGACCCTCGGCCCGGATTCACCGGGACGCGAGTTGGTCGTTGCATCGTGGTGTATGACTACTGCGCCGTCGACAGTCCCGTGGACGTCGAGCTCTATCGCTTCGGCCCCGGCATCGAAGGCGCGCAGGAATGACCGAAGCGTGTTTTCCCTGTGGTCTCGAGGAGAGCCGCGATGGCCGATGATCCAGGGTCGGACAGGACGCGTTGTGCTTGCGTAAGCCATTGGTCCGCGCGAACCTAGGGCCCTCGTCCTCGAGTGTCAACGGGTTCTTAACGTCGCCTCCGTCTGGGCGTCTCACAGAATGACCCGCATGGCCCAGGACCATGAGCCCAATGACGATTCCACCGATCTGGAGCTCATAGCCCGGTGGAAAGCCGGCGACGAGCGAGCCGCGACGAGCCTGGTGGCTAGGCACGCGCCGTCACTCGCCCGCTTTGCCATCAGCCTCGGTCAACGCATGGACGTGGACGAAGTGGTCCAGGACACATTCGTGCGGGCGTTCGGGTCACTGCATTCGTTTCGAGCCGACAGCTCGCTCCGGACCTGGCTGTTCACGATCGAACGACGCCTCATTCTCGACCGTCGTCGGTCGGAGCGTCGCCGCCGAGACGATACTTCGGTGGACGATGTGGATGCGGCGACGGAGTTCGATGCGCTCGACGAGATCGTGGCCGAGGAAGCAGAGTCGCGGGTGAAAAAGGCTGTCGACCAGCTGTCGCGGCTGCAGAAAGAGGTTTTCCTGTTGCGGGTGAATGAAGGTTTGTCGTACAAAGAGATCGCTGAAGTCGTCGGAAGCACGGAGGGTGCGGCGCGGGTGCATTACCACAATGCCATGCGAGCAGTGAAGGAGTCGCTCTATGTTTGACTGCGCGAACGTCGAGATGCGTGAGCTGCTGCCCGAGCTGGCCGCGGGCGCGCTCGATGACGCGACGCGGGCGCGTGTCGAGCGCCACGTCGCCGCATGCGCGGAATGCTCGTCCGAGCTCGAGACGCTCCGGCTCGTCCGATCTGCCTACGCCGCCACGCCCGCCGTGGATGTACGGCGGATTGCGGCGGCGCTGCCCCAGCCGGTGCCGCTCCCCCAACGCGCGCATAGCGGCCAGCCCGTGAAACGGTGGGTCGACTGGCGAGTCGCGGCTGCCCTAACGATGATCTCGGTGGGCGGGCTTTCGCTCGCGGTTGCGCATCGCCGATCGACGGAAGCGCCGCCGCGCGATTCGACCGTCGTTGCTTCGTCTGTCGATACGACGCGCGCGCAACCGGCGAAACCGACCGGAGCAGCCGGCCCTCCTTCAGGCGGCCACGATACGACTCGGCGTGTCAATCATTCTGCTCGTACGCCGTCGCCGAAGGCGCAACTTGCGTTTTCCGGCGGCACGGATGACATGGACGACGCGTCGATCAAGGCGCTGCTCGGCGCCCTCGACGAGATGGACCGCGCGCCACTGGCTCCATCCGAAGAACCCGATCCCACGCCAGTGTTGCCGGTAATCCGGACGGGCCAGCGATGACACGTCGTGCCGCGAGTGTGTGGCCTCGGACCTTGGTCCTGCTTGCACTGTGCGCGATCCTCGGGGCGTCGCCCGCGGGTGCGCAACGCGTGAATGGCGCCCAGGCTCAGGCGGGGGCCCGACCGCAAGGGCCAGCGCTCGAGCGACAATTTCGCGAGCGCTTTGCCGAGGTCGTGAAACGACGGCTCAATCTCGATGACACGCAGATGCAGCAGCTTGGTCGGGTCAACGATCGATTCGAGCGCGACCGCATGATGTTGCTGCGCAATGAGCGTCGCACTCGTCAGGCACTGCGCGCCGAGGTGCTGGCAGGCGACTCCGCGGATCAAAAGAAGGTCGCGGGGCTGCTCGACGAGCTTCTCACGATCCAGCGGCGACGCCTGGACCTTACCGAGAGCGAGCAACGTGAGCTCTCGGCGTTCATGACGCCGACGCAGCGAGCGAAGTATTTCGGTATTCAGGATGAGCTTCGCCAGCGCTTGGAGAACATCCGCCGGCAGCGGCAGGAGCGGAGGGCAGGGGGTGGGATGGGCGCGCAGCGCCCGCTGCCGTAGGGCAGCGGGCGCTGCGCGCGTGCGTTGAGGGACGCCACCGAGGCCGCTACATTGCGTCGGAGTAGCGCGCCCGGGTGGCGGAATCGGTAGACGCAGGGGACTCAAAATCCCCCGACCTTCGGGTCTTACGAGTTCGAGTCTCGTCCCGGGTATGGAAGGGCTGATCGGCATGTGAAAATTGAGTTCCTGGATGTGCTGCGGGCGCCACCTCGTGTGAGGTTGGCGCCCGCGGTTTTTGTATGACAGGAGCCCGCCAGTTCCGCGGCACTCTTTGGTTGGCGTTCTGTCGTCGTGAGCGATGGCGCGGCCTCGCCGCGCCAAAGCCAGACGCCTTCGTCACTTGGTCGGCAGGGTAAGATACCTCCAAGGAGGTATGTTACCCCGTCCACTCAACACAAGCGCCTAACAACCCAGCCCTTCAGTCAGCGATGGCGCGAAGGGCCGCTTCGTTGTACTTTCGGGTCAGGCGGCGCGGCCATTCGTTAGGGCACGTTAGGTTCTGGCTTCTCGCAGATCGCCGCCGAAGGCAGGTGCTTCGGATGGAATCAGTCTCATCGGTGTTCGAGCGAGACCCGGGCGGGGTGCCGCTGCCCCCACCGCCGTCCCGCGACCGCGACGGCCTCAGCGCTCTCGAGCGCAAGGCGCTCTATCGCGTCCACACCGAGCTGCCGGCCATGCCCGCATCGCTCGTCGTCCAGATCCTGCTCTGGCCGGAGAAGATCACCGACTGGGCGCGCGATGAAAGCGTGACCCCGGCTCTCATCTACAACATGCTCGGCGGCTTCAAGCCGTATCACGGCCTCCGCGAGCGGCTGGCACAGCGGCTAGGCGTGACCAAGGCAGCGGTCGATCACCTCATCGACGCTCGTCGCCAACAGCCGTCGACGCGCCGAATTCCAGAGCCACCGCCGGACTTCGTGCCTGACGACGTCTCGCTGCGAACATATGGGACCCCAACCGATACGCCCACGGAGCCCGACGTCGCGCCGCGCGACCCGCCCGCACCGGCTGACGACAATCCGCCGCCGCCTGACCGCTCGCAGATCACGTTCGAGCTGTAGGTCGCCACACGAAGGCTCGATCGGCATGCGGATGAGCTCACCTGCGTGACGAGCCGACGGTTCATTGGCGCCCGCAAAGAAACCGTCTGTTAAGGTTGGCTCCGGCATACTCCCCTGAATTGCGCTCACCGCGCGTGGCCCGGTCCGGTGTATGCACTATTGCGGAGTGGGCACAGGCGCTT
>DATCGG010000524.1:0-13263 GCA_036509075.1 Gemmatimonadaceae bacterium | reverse complement strand
CCTCGCCTAACGCGAATGCGTTCTTCGAGACGTTGCGGGGGCCGAATCGCTACGGGGTTATCTTCCGAGTGCAGACGGCCAAAAAGCCCGAGACGCGCGCGAAGCGGATCGCGGACTTCATCGCGAGGTTCGAGAAGGGAGAAACGCTATTCGGGCTCGAACGACAAGCCGCCGCGAAAAAGAAAGCGAAGTGACGCCGGTGCCCCCGGCTACCGGACGGTGACCGACACACTCGCGCCGTCGACACCGTCGGACGAGGCGATGACCGTTGCTGTTCCGGCGCGCCGGCCCGTGATGCGACCAGTCGAGGCATCGAGCGAGACAACGTCCCCATCGGCACTGGATGCGAGACTCCACTGCGGCGACATGGGGTCGTAATGACCGTTCCGGCACCAGGACGCTTTCGGGGTCGCGGACTGACCGACCGCCACGAACACGACGGTCGGACTGACTAGAATCGCTGCACCGCCCGCGCCGCAACCTGGGTCGACGATGACGCAGCTCGCGGACAATGCGACGATGGCCAGACACGCAATGCTGCTGGAGAGAGCTCGGCGCATACGGCTCGACCTCCTGGATGAGGGGCTGGACGGCGCTGCCGGAGCCGCCGCTCAACGCGAGCCGAATGCCACTCGTCGATCCCCGATGACCCGCCGCCGAAGTGCTCGCGCCACCGTGACTTGGCCAGCCGGAGACGCGCCGAGGCAGAAATGCGGCAAGGGCGGTCGTGTCAGTTTTTCGAGGCGCCGGTGTGAGAAACTGACACGGTATACGTTACCCGGTACAGGTAATTGGTTAACAACACAGGCTACAGGTTACTGGAGCTGGTTATTGCTTATCGAACCCTCGGGACGGCTCTCTCAGTGAGATGAGCATCCCGAGGGTTCAAATCACTGATAACCAATCCCAATAACCAGTTACCTGTCGCTGTTTTATCTGACTGTGACCGACACTCGCGCCCCTTCTGCTCCGTTTGAAGTCGCGATCACACTGGCCGTGCCAGGCCAGCGACCCGTAATGCGACCAGTCGCGCGATCGAGGACGATCACACTCGAATCCGCCTGCGAACCGAGGCTCCAGCTGGGCGACATGACATCGTAGCGGCCGTCGTGACAGAGCGACGCCGTCGGCGTGGCCGACTCACCGACCGCCACGACCACGACCGACGGGCTCACGACGACCAGCAACCCGCCGTTCGAGCACGACAGATCGCCCGCGACGCAGCGGAAGTACGACCCGAGCGTCGTGAATGACACGGCCAACGCAAGCAACGATCGGCGCATAGGTGCCGGGCCTCGTGGGCACGATGCGCTCCGTGACCCGTCATTCGTACCGGAGCGCCTGCATTGGATGAATCTTTGATGCGCGGCGCGCTGGCAAGTACCCCGCACCAAGGGCCACTAGCGCGAGCACGACCGCGGAGGCCGTCACCACGAGCGGGTCATGGCCCTCCAGGCCGTACAGCAGGGACCGAGCCGTCTTCTCCAGCGCCAGCGCACCGACAATGCCGACCAGGCCTCCGATCAAGGTCATCCGCCCGACCTGACGCAGCACCATCGTACGCACGCGACCGGCGTCCGCACCTAACGCCATGCGCACGCCGATCTCGCGCGTCCGCTGGGCGACCGTGTAGGCCAGCACGCCGTAAAGCCCGATCGCCGCGAGCAGCGTCGCCAGTGCCGCGAACGACGCGGACAGCGTGCTGATCACCCGGTCCAGGTACACGTTCTCCTGCACCTGCCTCGGCAACGTCTTGAGGTCCTCGACCGGAAGGTTCGGGTCGAGCTGCGCGATCACAGCCGGAATGGTCCGCATGATCTGGCGCGGCTCCATCGCGGTGCGCACGTAGAAGTTCAGGAACCCGGTCGTACTATCCTGCGCCCACGGCCTGAAGTAGACCGGCGGGATCTCGTCCTTCACGTTGTTGTACTTGGCGTCTTTCACGAGCCCGACGATCTCGATGTCGTTGATCTTCGCGCCCGATTCGGCCATGTGCTTCCCGACCGCGTCCCGACCAAGCTTGAACTTCTTCGCGAACGCCTCGTTCACGATCGCCACCTTCGGCGACCCGAGCCGATCGGAGGGCGTGAACTCGCGCCCGGACAACACCGGCACACCTAACGTCTTGAAGTATCCCGCGCCGACCTCGTTGAACCGCGAGTTGCTGTCGATGTCCGGGCCGGACTTCCAGCCATCCACCTCCACATCGTTGCCCCAGCTGTTTCCCGCGAGGAGACCCACCATCGTCTCGGTTACGCCCGTCACGCCGGGAATCGCCCCGAGCGACTCCTCCGCTCGCTGGAAGAACTGGCGTGATTGTTCGCGCGTATAGCCGTTGCGCTCCGGCGAGACCGAGAACGTGACGACGTTCTCGATCGAGAGCCCGAGGTTCACTCTGCTGACGTTGAGCAGGCTGCGCACGAAGAGGCCGGCACCGATGAGCAGCGCCATTGAGAGCGCGATCTGCGCCGTCACGAGCGAGCTCCGGAACTGCACTGCGCCGCGAGTGCTCGAGTGCTTGCCGGAGTTCGACCGCAGCGTCGTGACGAGGTCGGCGCGCGTGGCGTGCAGCGCCGGAAAGAGCCCGAACAGCACGCCGGTGAGTATGGAGAGGCCGGCCGCGAACGCGACCACGGTCGGGTCGACGACGAACTTCACCCCACCGAGGGAATCGGGCGGCAACATGGCCCCGAGCCCCGCGAGCGTCCAGCGCGCGACCAGGAGGCTCACGATCCCCCCCAGCACCGCGAGCACGCACGACTCCGTGAGCAGTTGCGTCAGCAGCTGGCCTCGGCTCGCGCCTAACGACAGGCGCACCGCCATCTCCATCGACCGGTTCGCCGCGCGCGCGAGCAGCAGGTTCGCGATGTTCGCGCAGGCGATGATGAGCACGATCCCCGTGATGCCGATGAGCAGGTAGAGGGGCGTGCGCACCTGCTCGTGGAGACTGCTCTGTCCGCGCGCGCCATCGCTCACCCCGACCACCTTGGCGCGGAACCGCTCCATCGTCTTGTCGCTCAAGCCCTGCTGCTGCTTGGCCTCGACGTCGTTGATGATCGGCCTGTAGATGGCGTCGATCCCGCGCTTCGCCTGCGCCATGGGTACACCCGGCTTGAGCCGCGCGAAGAGGTACACCCAATACCACGTGCGGCGATCGAAGCCATTGAACCCGGGCTCGAGCGCGCCGCGCATGGAGATCGGTACATAGACTGACGGCCTTTCACCGAGTGTCGTGCCCTCGAACCCCTTCGGCGCGACGCCGATGATCGTGAACGGTTGGCCGTTGATAACGATCGGTTGCCCGATGACTGTCGCGTCCGATGCGAGTCTCGTTTCCCAATAGCTGTAGGCGAGGACCGCCAGTGGGCTCGCGCCGACTCCCAGATCGTCGGCCGAGCCGAACAGTCTACCGAGCGCAGGCTTGAGCTCGAGGACCGGGAAGTACGATCCGGACACGAAGATCGCGCGGGCGTTGAGCGTCTGCTTTCTGAACGACAGGTTGGCGCCAAACCCTCGGTGCGCCGCGATGCCGGTGAAGACCGTCTGGGCCTTCTCGAGATCGCGGAACATCGGGTAGCTGAAGACGACGTCGCAGTTGCCCGCCATCGAGCACGACTGCGAGCCGGGGTTCGGGAACGAACCGGCAAGGTTGACCAGGCGGTGCGGCTCCGGCACCGGAAGCGGACGGAGCAGCATCTGGTTGAAGAGCGAGAAGATCGCCGCGTTCGCCCCGATACCGAGGGCGAGCGACAGGACCGCAACGGCGGTGACGAACGGCGTCTTGAAGAGTGTCCGGAGTGCAACCTTGAGATTGGCCATGACGGTCGGATGAAGGCTTCAGCTTGGACAAGGATCTGAAGCTAAGAGTTTGCTTCCGACTCTGTCGCGTGCTCAACACGCGCCCGGCAGGGCTCAGCTAGTGAAGCTCGCGCGGCGAAGCTGGTCATACAACGCGACCGTTTCTCGTGCCGGGGCCGATCCCAGCTCCCGTCGGAGCACCGCCATGACGTGGTCGTAATGCCGGAGGGCTTCGCCCCGTTGCCCGGCCCGCGCCAGCGCCGACATGAGATGGCGGTGCGCCGCTTCGTCCCATTCGTCGGCGCGGACGAGCTGGCGGTAGATGTCCACGGCGTCGGCATGCGAGCCCGCAGCCGTGAGTTGCGCGCCTAACGTGGCCAACCCTTCGGTCCAGAGTCGTCGGAGCCGATCGCGGTCCTCGAGGTGCCAGTCACCAGCGTCCTCACCCTCGAGAAAATCGCCACGATAGAGATCGAGCGCGGCCCGCAGCCGATCTGCGGCATCGGGAGCGGCCGGTTTCGCGCGCAAGGCATGGCGGGCGACCTCGAGGTCGTGCTCGAACGCCGTTACGTCGAGCTCGATTCCGAGCGCCCAGTTGACGACGTAGCGTTCGCGCTGGTACAGCACGAAGTCGTTTCGGCCGAGCACGCGACGGAGGTGATGGAGCGTCACGTGGACGTTGTTCTTGGCCTGCGCTGCCGACGCGTCAGGCCAAAAAGGCGAGACTGATCTGTTCGCGAGATCGCCCATGTCGGTGTCCCAGCAGGTACAGCAACAGCTCGCGCGGCCGTGCGAACTTCCATGCCGAGCGCGGGATCTCGCTGCCGTCGAGAATGATCGTGAGCCGCCCAAGCGCTCGCACCTGCAGCGTGACGCCTGACGCCAAACGCGAACCCAACGCCGACTCCGGCGCAATGCTGCCGATCACCGCCGGTGCATGCGGACTAGCGCTGGGGCTGAGAACCGATTCAATGGCGAAATCGATCATCTGGTCGAACGACTCGGCCCGGCCCAATTCCCAGGCCGCGTCGAACCGCTCGTCCCCCACGGCCTCGCGTGCCGCCGTAATGGTCGGAGCAAGACGCTCACGATCCAGTTGGAACAGCATCGCGCCCATGCGCTCACGCCGTCGTTCGGCAGCACCGAATAGTCGCGCCGCATGGAGTCCCCGAGCGCGCGCACACTCCACGACTCCCATCAGCTCCAGGGCGCGCGCGATCCAGAACGCTTGAGGGTCAGCGCGCAATGCCATGAGCGCGTCGGCGATGGTTGCCGCGGCGGCGTCGAGCTCGCGCCGCTGTAGCTGAACGGTGCCGAGCACCTGGAGCGCTATCCCGAGCTCACGTCCAAGTCCGTACGCGCGCGCGACGCGAACGGCTTGCTCACTGACGACACGTGCATTCGCGAGATCGCCCTGACGGATGAGCAGCGTTGCGAGCACCAGCAACGCGAGACGCTGGCCGTAGAGGTCACTCGCGTCCTCGAACCACGCGAGGGCCGCGCGCGCCGGGCCTTCGGCTGCGACCAGTCCTTCCTGCCCTAACGCGACGCCGATGTAACTGTCCGAGTACGCGGCAAGACTCCGGTCCCCGAGCGCACGAGCAATGCTGCTACTCTCCTCGAGCCACGCACGCGCGGTCGCGCCATGCCCCTGGAGCGACGCGATGACGCCTGCGCCAAACAGCACCGCGGCACGCGCTGCGCGACTGGCTTTCGGGTCGGCAAGGGCCAGCGCCTCCTCGAGCCAGCGGCGCCCCTCCGTCCACAACCCGGAGGAATACCAGAACCACCCGAGCCGTCCCGCGAGCTCGACGTGGCGCGCTGGGTCGCGCACGCGCGTCCAGGCGAGGACCAGGCGAATGTCGTCGAGCTCACGCTGAAGGCGATCGACCCATTCGCGACGCGTCGGCGTTATCAGATGCGGCTCCGCGGTACGCGCCAAGGTGCAGTAGTAGTCCGCGTGGCGCGCGAGCACCGCTCCCGACTCCGCCGACGCATCGAGCCGTTCGCGTCCGTACTGGCGAATCGTTTCGAGCAGATGGTAGCGCGCTTCGTCCACACGATCCTCGACCATGACGAGCGACTTATCCACCAACGATGCAAGGATGTCGAGCACCGCTTCGGGTTCGATCCCGTCGCCGGCGCACACGGCTTCCGCCGCGTCGAGCGCGAACCGGTCGGCGAAGACCGACAGCCGGTGCAGCACCAGGCGCTCGTTAGGGTCGAGGAGATCGTAGCTCCAATCGATGGTGTCCCGGAGTGTGCGATGGCGACCGACGACACCGCGCCGCTCCGTCGTGAGAAGCCGGAGCCCGGATCCGAGGCGACTCAGCATCGCGTCGGGCGTCAGGGCGCGGACCCGGGCGGCCGAGAGCTCGATCGCGAGCGGCAAGCCGTCGAGGCGAGCACAGAGTTGGGCAACCGCTGCGGCATTGGCGTCGGTCAAGGCAAACGATGTGTTTGCGGCACGTGCCCGATCGACGAACAGCCGGACCGACTCGGAGCGCGCAATATCATCGACCGTGGCGGTCGCCCCAGGGACCGCCAGCAGCGGAACGAGCCAGGCGCGCTCGCCGGCTGCGCCGAGTGCTTCCCGGCTCGTCGTGAGGAGCCGCACGCCGGGGCAATGTCTGAGCAGCAGATCGGCTGCCGCGGCGCAGGCGTCGATCAGGTGCTCGCAGTTGTCCAGCACGATCAGGCGTTCGGCGTCTCGGAGGGCGTCTCGGAGCGCGTCCGCCGGCGGGCGGCCGGCGTCGCCGATGCCGAGGGCCGTCGCGACCTGCCCCAGAACGAGCGTCGGTTCGGTGATTGGAGCGAGCTCGATCCAGGTGGCGCCATCGCGGAAGCGGTCAGTGATGGCCCGCATGACTTCGGCGGCCAGGCGGGTTTTACCGCTTCCGCCGGCTCCGGTGAGCGTCACGAACCTTCCGCTCACGAGGAGGTCGCAGACCGCGGCGACCTCGCGCTCGCGGCCGATGAAGGATGTGAGCGACGCGGGAAGCTGCGGGCGGGTCGAACCGGACAGAACGGCGGACATAGCCCAACTTCCTGCGTTCTTTCGACTTATGTCAACTAACCAGTCGTCCCGAAATCGTCAGGGTGTGTGTGCTTTCGTCCCGACAACTCCTCGAGCGGCGCTTAACGTCGCGCTTAAACAGGCGGGGCCAGACCGCCCCCGGACGTTATGCAGTCACTAAGCGGCGGGGACCAGTTTCCTGCGCGACCGTGAGAAGCGCGACGAGTCCACCGCGCTGGCCGGTTGGAACCACTCGAAACGGGATACCCTATGTCACGCACCATAAAGTACCTCAAGGTGGCGCATGTCCTGATGTACTCGGCGATCATCGCTGTGGCAGTCGCCTGCTCGGACTCCTCGGACCCGTCGGATCCGGTGAGTCCACGACCCGTCGCGACGGTCGCGGTGACACCGACGGCCAACGCGCTGATCGTCGGCCAGACCGCGGCGCTCGTCGCGACGGCAAAGGATGCGAGCGGCAACGTGATCGCCGGTCGTGCGGTTCAATGGGCGACGAGCAACGCGTCGATCGCAACGGTTACGGCAGCAGGCGTGGTGACGGCAGTTGCGGAAGGCACCACGACCGTGTCGGCCATCGTGGAAGGAAAGACAGGCCAGGCGACCGTCTCGGTGTCGCCGGTGCCGGTGGCCAGCGTTCGCCTAACGCCGCGGACCGCCGTGCTCGATCCCGGTGCGACGCGTCAATTGACGGCGGTGGCGCTCGACGCCGACGGCAATGTGTTGGAAGGACGTGCCATCGAGTGGACAACGGACGCCGCGGCCGTTGCGACGGTGTCCGCGACCGGATTGGTCCAGGCAGTCGCGTCAGGCTACGCTGACATCAGGGCAACGATAGAGGGCAAGTGGTCGACGACGGCGATCACTGTCTCGACGCCGGAGCCGACGGAGCAATACGATCTCGTGTACGAACGGCGCGCCTTCAACCAGCTCGGGGAGATCCACCGGCTGTCGCCGAGCACCGGCGTGACCACCAAAATTCCGCTCCTGGCGGCGTTTCCCGGCACCTACGCGCGCGATGCGACGCCATCGCCCGATGGGACACGCATCGCGTTCACGTTCGCGTGGTACCCCGAGGGCAGCAGTCAACTGGATGGGGAGATCTACGTCGCGTCGATCGATGGCACGAACATGATACGCCTAACGAACGCCGAGGGAATGGATGACCAGCCCGTGTGGTCGCCCGATGGGACGCGGATCGCGTTTCGGAGCGTGCGGTCGGGGCACGGCGATATTTGGGTGATGGGCGCGAACGGCACCGGCCAGACCAACCTGACGAACGACTTCCTTCCCGCGACGAGCAACGAGCATAGTCCGGCGTGGTCACCAGACGGAAGCCGCATCGCGTACTCCAGCGACATCGACAATTACGCGTACGTGAAGCTGTGGACGATGCGCGCGGATGGAAGCGACAAACGGCGGGTGCTTCCGGCGACTGCGGGCACGGACGTGATCGACATGGAGTCAAGCTGGTCGCCGGACGGCTCGAAGCTCGCGTTTCGACGGATCGGGAACAACGACTCGGACATTGTGATCGTCACGCTGAGCACGCAGGCCGTAACGCGGATCCACATGGGCGGAGTGCAGTCGTATCCCGCGTGGTCACCGGACGGCGCGTCGATCGCGTTCTCGTCGAGTCACGAGAATCCGATGTCGGACATCTATACGATGAAGCCCGACGGGACCGGGCTGGTTCGGCTGACGAACGGCGTGGATTCCCACTGGCGTCCACGCTGGTTGCGAACAGCCGCAGCGGCCGTGGTCGCGCGCTAGGGGTTGGATCAACCGGGTCGGAGTCGTTTTGATTCAAACGGGGTCAGAGTCGTTTTGAAGCGTTCGAACGCCGGATCAACGCTCTGACCGCGTGATCTTCAAGAACGACTCTGACCTCCAACCCCTTGATCCTCATGAGCGCGCGGACGGCTTCGATTGTCGCTGTGTTCATTCTTGTCGTCGTGCTGGTGTCGTTGCTCCGGCGGGGAGAGCTGCTGGGTGCGGGCCCGGTTTCCATCGCGTTCCAGGTGATCGCTGTGCTGCTGATGCTGTGGGCGCGGCTGACGTTCGGGCGACGGAGCTTTCACGCGGCGGCGAATCCCACCGCGGGTGGGCTCGTGACGTGGGGGCCATATCGCTACTGGCGGCACCCCATCTATGCGGCCGTGTTGCTGTTCCTCTGGGCGGGCGTGCTGAGTCACCCGCGCGAGCCGGTCGGGCTTGGGCTGGTGGTCCTGGCAACGCTGATGACCGCGGTTCGGATTCGTTCGGAGGAGCACTACCTTCGCGCCGAGTATCAGGGAGACAGCGGGTACGACGCGTACGCTCGGCGCACGAAGCGGCTCATTCCGTTCGTGTTTTGATCCTAGACGCCCGAGACGTTCACCACCGCTCCTTCCGCGATCACCCAAACCCGATCGCCCGGCTCTGCGTCGATCTCGGCCACGCCGGTGAACTCGCCGAACGCCGGCAGCACCATCGTGCCCGGCCGAGCCCAGAAGCATGGAAGACGTACGGTCTCCCGGCCAGGCCCCGTTAGGCGCGCAGCGGGATGCACGTGGCCACAGATGACGTAGCCCTCGTCCGACACCGCGGGTTTGTGCGTGAAGACGAACGGTGGCTCCGCCAGCGGAGCGTCGACGCTTCGGATGTCGATTTCGGGGCCGGGATCGCCGGCGCGCTTGTCGTGGTTGCCTCGCACGAGGACCATCTCGATCGATGCGTTGCGACGCCGCCACTCGGCCACGACGCGCGTCGTCTCGGCCTCACGCCCCTCACGGGCGTGGAGGAAGTCACCGAGGAAGACGATGCGCGATGCGCCGGTGCGGGAGAGCGCCGCGTCGAGCCGCGTGAGTGAGCCGGTCGTTGTCCCGCGCGGTACCGGGACGCCGGCCGCGCGAAACGCCGCCGCTTTGCCGAAGTGTGGGTCGGCGATGAGCAGCGTTCGCGTGCGCTCCCAGTACGCGGCACGCTCGGCCAACAACGTCACGCGGTCGCCGCCGATGTCCACCACGGCGGCGTGTTCTGGTGTCTGCCCGATCATCCGGCAGCCTTCTCCAGCGCGAGCTGCATGCGGCGAATCCGGTCCGCCAGAAGCTCCGACGACACTTTCTCGCGGTTGCGGTCCACCACGAGCGGGAACCCGAACGGCGTGACACGCTTCGGGTGCCTAACGATAACGCTGGACTGGAACAGACGGCGAAGCGTTGCGCCAAGCCTCGTACTCTCGAGCTGTCGCTCGAGCACCTCCCGTGCGGCCTGGGACAGGAGCAGGTTGCCGGGATCGTACTGTCGAAGCACGTCGAAGAAGAGACTGCTGGACATCTGCAGCTGGCGGGCGGTCTTCCCTGCCCTCGGGAACCCGGGAAACACGAGGCCCGCGACGCGAGCCAGCTCGCGGAACTGTCGCCGCGCCATCTCCGTCGCGTTGAGCGCGGCCTGAATGTCCTCGACGAGGTTGTCGGGACTGAAGAGCTGTCCCTCGAGCGCGGCGGCGATTGGGGGCTCGGTGGGTGACACGAGCTCGAACCCGTAGTCGTTCGACGCCATCGAAAACGTGATCGGGGCATGCCGGGCAAGCCGGTAGGCGCATAACGCGGACAATCCTTCGTGCACGAGGCGCCCCTCGAATGGGTACACGAACAGGTGCCACCCTTCGCGCGACTTCACTTGCTCGATGAGCAGTTCGTCGGGCGCCGGGATGTGCGACCATTTTCGCTGCACGGCGAACAGTGGCTGGAGCGCCGCCATCTCCGGGCCGCGTACGACACCCCGTCCTGCCTCGCCGAACCGGGCCCGCAGAAGCTCCGCGAGCTGTCCAGACATGGGCAATCGGCTGCCCGCCCAGCGAGGGACGGCGCCTTTGCCGTTAGGCGCGCGCCGCACCCAGGCCTTCATGTCCCGAACGCGCACGAACTCGAGAGGCGTGCCGGCGAACACGAATCGATCGCCCGGTTTGAGGCGCGCCACGAACGATTCCTCCACCGAGCCGAGCGAATCGCCACGCAGGTAGGCGACGCCGATCTGGGCGTCCCCGACGATCGTGCCGATCGACATCCGGTGACGGCGTGCGATCTCATCGTTCGTGACCACGTACCGACCGCCGACGAGTGTGATCCGCGCGTACTCCGGATAAGCCCGCAGCGCATCGCCACCGGACGTCAGAAACTCGAGCACCCACGCCCACTCGGCATCGGTCAGGCCGGCGTAGGCACGCGTGGATCGCACCTCGCCTAACAACTCCTCCGCAACGAAGCCACCGCCCAGCGCGACGGTGACGACGTGTTGGGCGAGCACGTCGAGCGGGCGCTCCATTGGCAATCGCGCCTCGAGCAGGCCCTGCTCCACACCATCGCGCGCGGCGGCGACTTCGACGAGCTCCAGCGCGTTGGTCGGTGCGCAAGTGACGCGGCTCGTCGCGCCCGGACGGTGTCCGCTTCGTCCCGCTCGCTGAAGGAGTCGCGCGACGCCTTTCGGGCTGCCGATCTGCAATACGCGATCGACGGGCGAGAAGTCCACCCCGAGGTCGAGTGACGACGTCGCGACCACGCATCGGAGCTTGCCGGTGCGCAGCCCATTCTCGACCCATTCGCGGCGCTTGCGGTCCAGCGACCCGTGGTGCAGCGCGATCGCGCCGGCCCAGTCCGGCCGTGCGGAGAGGATGGCCTGGTACCACGTCTCCGTCTGTGACCTCGTGTTCGTGAACACGATGGCGCTCGCCGCCTCCTCGAGCGCGGCGACGACCTGCGGCACCATCGGCGTGCCCAGGTGGCCGGCCCAGGGGAAGCGCTCGATCACCGGGGGAATCAGGGCGTCGATCACGACATCCTTGGGGTCGACGCCACGCACGATGCGCGGCGGCCGGTGCTGCCTAACGCCGAGCAACGCGTCGGCGGCGTCACCGAGGTTGCCGATCGTGGCGGATAGCCCCCAGGTGCGGACCGAGGGCTGGTGAAACCGAAGCCGGGCGAGCGCGAGCTCCACGAGCACACCGCGCTTTGTCCCCATGAGCTCGTGCCACTCATCGACGACGACGAGTCGTAGATCAGTGAAGATGTCGGGAGCGTCGTTGCGCGCGAGCAGCAGCGCGAGCGACTCGGGCGTCGTGATGAGCGCAGTCGGAAGTCGACGACGCTGTCGGGCGCGAACCGCGGCGGACGTGTCGCCGGTTCGGGACTCGAGCGACCAGGGGATCCCGAGCTCGTCCAGCGGCTGCCGAAGTGCTTCCTCGGTGTCCGCGGCGAGCGCGCGGAGTGGCGTGATCCAGAGAACACGCAGCGGTGGCGTGCGGTCGCGGCGAGGTTTTTGAGCGTGCGACGTCACGCTGCTCATCCACTCCGCGAGCGGACCGCCCCAGGCGGCGAGGGTCTTCCCCGTTCCGGTCGCCGCGTGCACGAGCCCGCTCTCGCCCGAGCGATAGGCGTCCCACACCTCGCGCTGGAAGGCGAACGGCGTCCAGCCACGGGACGCGAACCAGTCGTCAAGGACGTTCATTCCGGCCATCTCTTGCATCTGGATCGGGACGCCTTTGTGAAGCGGGATCGCGGATACACGCCGAAACGGCACGGACACACGCGGATCGCTCCTCGGCATGTACGTCGCCGTCCCCAACGAGCCCCTTTTTGAATGGACTGCCTCGGGACGCTGTGCTGTGGCCTCCCGAGGCTGGTGAACAAAGAATCCTGGCCGCTTGTGCGAGAGGCCTGCGCCCACATGGAGCGATCCGCGTAATCGCCGTTCCACGATCCGCGTTCATCCGCGCTCCCGCTTTTGCGGAGTCTTGACGGAAAGCGATGCCGGAGATCACAAGGCCAGCAAGGCCCGAAGCGTCGCGATCGTGTCCGCCTCCTCGGGGCGCTTGTCGGTTCGCCAGCGGAGAATTCGCGGGAATCGTACGGCCACTCCGGACTTGTGTCGCGTGGATGCCTGAATTCCCTCGAAGCCAAGCTCGAAGACGTGCACGGGCTTCACGTGCCTAACGGGCCCGAACTTTTCGACCGTGTTCGCGCGAATCCACCGATCGAGGTCGCGGATCTCCTCATCCGTGAGCCCCGAGTACGCCTTGGCGAACGGTACCAGCACGCCATCATCCCAGACCGCAAACGTGTAATCGGTGTTGAGCGACGCGCGACGACCGTGGCCGGCCTGCGCATAGATCATCACCGCGTCCACCGTGAACGGCTGCACCTTCCACTTCCACCACCCGCCCTTCCGGCGTCCCACGCCGTACGCGCTATCCATCCGCTTGAGCATGAGCCCTTCCGCCGACTGCTCGCGCGCACTCGCGTAGGCCGAGCGAGCCTCGGCCCAGCTCGCGAATGGCACCACGGGAGACGGGATGAACGCCGCGCTTCTCGATGCCGAGATCACGTCCGTCAGCATCGCGCGGCGACGAGCCAGCGGTTCGTTGCGGACGTCTCGACTCTCCAGCTCCAGGA
>DATCGG010000523.1:0-6167 GCA_036509075.1 Gemmatimonadaceae bacterium | reverse complement strand
CGGGAACGGGGAACCGGGAACAGAAGCTCCGTGGAGCGTCGGTTCCCGGTTCCCCGTTCCCTCTATTCCCGATTCCCTACGGTCGCGGCTTCGCCGTCCTCCCCGTGCTGCCTGACGAGCTCGAACCACCGGAGCTGCTCGAGCCACCCGACGTCCTGCCGCTGGGCGAGGCGGTACTACCGCCGCCGCTCCCGCCGCGTGTGTACCCTCTGCCGCGAACCATCCGACCTCCCGACTCCTGTGAGAGGTTCAGGACTCCTACCGGCCGGACTTTGACTGGGGACCCCATGTACCACGTGCCCCCATACGGGTTGCCGTTTCCGAAGCCGTACATGCCGTAGCGGTACCCGTACCCGTAGCCGTAGCTGCTGGAGTAGAACGGGTCCCAATTCATGAAGATCGTCGGCCCGCCCTGCGCGCCCTCCTCCATCGCCACCTGCGGTGCGCCGGCTGCCTGCACCACCTGGCCGTCGGCCTGCGCGAGGTTCACCGCGAATACCTGCGGATACGTCAGGGCGACCATCACGTCGATCACGGTCTTGGGCACCTTCGCGTCAGCCAGCTGCGTGAGGCGCTTCGCGTCCAGAGCGAAGCCCTGACCGCGCTCGGTGAGCCAGGTCTGCAACACGAGCGGATCGACCTTCTTGGATGCCTCGATGACGTCGGCGATACGAACCGAATCACTGGCCGAGATCACAGCGGCGTTCGTCGCCAGTTGCAACCCTTCGATCTTCGAGCGAAGGTCGGCCGGGAGCGCGGGCGGAATCGGGACGCGTCCGTAGTGGGCCACGCGCACGCCGGTGTGTTCGTCCACCTTCACGCCCTGCACGTCGAGCCATTCACCGTTAGGCGTGATCGACATGATGCCGGTCGACGTCCGCGTGCGGTTCCCGGTGCACTGATGCTCGGAGTGCAGGTAGATGCGCTTGGCGTCGGACGAGAAATCCGCAATCTCCCAACCCGTGCACCCCTCGCGGTCCACTACGCGACGGGTGCCGTTCGCGTCGACGTGCTCCGGGGACCCTGCGGCGCCACCGTTGATGGTGACGAAGTCCACCGTGGCATTGCCCGGCGCAGGCATGAAGCAGATCACCGGCGCCGCCTTGTTGGGGGCGAGCTCCAGGCTCACGGCGTCACGGCTGGACGACTGCCAACAGCCGATCCACGGACCCCACCTCGCGTCATTCGAGGCCAACTGCGTTTCCTGCGCGCCGGCGGCCAGGCCCGATCCGAGCAGCAGCACCGCTGCGAGCACAGCACTCGTGTGGTTCGATTTCCGGTCGATGTCGAGTCGCATCGTCATGATCCCCGCCCTGTTAGAACCTGACCCTGAATCCAAGCGTCCCCGTGAATCCGTTGAGATCGATCTTGTCGTACCCCTCGAACGCGTCTTTATCGAGCGTGGCTTTGGCCCAAACGTACCGCCCTTCACCGGTCAGCGCGACCCACGGACCAAGCGAATACTCGACCCCCGCTGCCCCCCGTGCCGTGGGCGCCCATCCCGAAGACTCAATTGTTGTGTTGAAGACATCCGGTGGGTCTGTCGCAAAATCGATGAAATCGCCCTTCTGCTGGAAATCGTAATACATCGCCCCTCCGCCGACGCTCACGTATGGCGCGAACTTGGTCGGGACGTAGGCGAACTGACTCACCGACCGGCCGCGGCTCATGAGGTAGTACTTGATCCCGATGGTCACGGGAATGCGCTTGAACTTCGTGCTCTGCTCGATCGGCTGATCGTTGTTGTCGATGAAGTTGCGAAACTCGGAGCTCTTCGAGGCGTACGCGGCCTCGGCATCGAACAGGACGTCCCATCGGTCGCCAGTCGAATAGGAGATGTCGCCGCCCCAGCTGAACCCGCTGAAGTCACCCTTGTTCAGCGTGAGCTGTGTGGTCGCGTCGCTGAACACGTCGCTGCTGGCGTTCGCCACCGCGTATCCCCCGCGGAACGCGAAGCTGCCGACCGGCTTGTTGAAGAGAAATCCCTTCCCGCCGCCCTGCGCACCAACGCCGGGCGCCAACGCACACAGCGCGATCAGTCCAGCCGTCGCCAGGACGTTGGGTCCCACCCCCGGCGTGCCGACGCCAAACCGCCGGTGCCGGTGGGCCTGCCGCGCGACGGATCTCCCTGTCTGCATGGCGAGCTCCGGGTGGGTTCCAGCCAAACGCGCCTTCGCGCTGTCATATCTCGGTGCGAAAGCAATGCCCGGCTTGATACACGAGTCCGGGTACCGCGTTCCGCAAACGCGGCCCGACGGCGTTCCGTTGAATCCACCGACGCATCCTCCGGACCTGGCATATGGAATCATTGGAATCGTTCGTTCGCGACGTCCGCTACGTGACGCGGGCGCTCGTCCGCACGCCCGCGTTCTTCGCCGTGACCGTCATAACGCTGGCGATCGGTATTGGTGCGACGACCGCGATCTACAGCGTGATCGATGGTGTGCTGCTCCGACCACTGCCCTATCCGGATGCCGACCGGATCGTGCAGCTGTGGCAGGTGGGAGAGAAGGGCGGCCGCGGCTCGGTCTCGGACCCGAACTACGAGGACTGGAAAACGGGAACCCGGAGCTTCTCGGCGATGACGCAAACTGCCGACTGGGGCATTACCTCGGTTGCCGGCGCCTCCGAGCCAGTGCGCGTGCGTGTTGCCGTCGTCGGCACCGACTTTCTGAGAATCCTCCGCGTGCAGCCGATGCGCGGCCGATCGTTCGTCCCCGAAGAACAGAGAGAGGGCGGCGCTCCAGCCGCCCTGGTGAGCGAACGGTTCTGGAGACGCTACCTCGGTGAGCGGGCGGATCTGAGCGGGACCACTCTGACCTTCGACGGGAGTGCGTTCCCGGTTGTCGGCGTGCTGCCAGCCACGGTGGATTTCCCACTCGGCGCGGATATCTGGACCGCCCGCGAGCTCGTGCCGAGGAACCCGAATCGGACGGGGCACAACTGGCAGGCGATTGCCCGGGTGGCCGACGGCATAACGGTCGAGCAGGCGAATCGCGAGATCAGCGCCCTTTCACGCCGGCTCAAGCAGCAGTACGGCGACGAGACCTGGATGTACGACGCGGCCGCGGTCCCACTGCGCGAGCAGCTCGTGGGCAAAACCCGTCCGACGCTCCTTCTGTTGCTTGCCGCCTCCGCGTTCCTGTTGGCGATCGCCTGCGCGAACGTGGTGAATCTCCTCGTGGCACGGGCAGCAGTCCGCGAGGGCGAGCTCGCGGTGCGCCTGGCATTGGGCGCCGGCCGCGCCCGGATCGCACAGCAGTTTCTGGCGGAAGCGCTCGTCCTGGCTGTCGCGGGCGGGGTGCTCGGAGTCGTGCTCGCCACGTTAGGCGTGAAGGCGCTGCTCGCGCTCGAGCCGGGTAACCTGCCGCGCGTGGGCGAGGTTGGGGTGGACTGGCGAGTGCTGGCCTTCGCCCTCGGGTTGTCGGTCCTGGTGGCAGCCGTCCTCGGAGTGCTTTCCGCCCTGCGCGGCAGCAGGGGAGACCTCAAGCAAGCCATGGCGCAGGCGCAGCGTACGCAAGCGGGGGCGGGCGCGAGCTACCGCGTCCGCGGGGCGCTGGTGATCGCGCAGGTGGCCCTCACGCTGGTCCTGCTCGTCGGGGCGGGACTCCTCGCCCGAAGTTTTCTCCGGCTCGCACGGATCGATCCAGGCTATCGCACGGAGCGCGCGCTCGTCCTCGACATCTCCGCGTCGGTGCCGGAAGGACCGAGCGGGTTGCAGGACCGGGTCCGGCTCTATGACGAGATCACCGCGCGCATCGCCGCGCTTCCGGGTGTTTCGGCCGTGGGCGGCGTGAACGCCTTCCCGCTGACGGGCGGGAATCACGCCAACGGCACGTTCATCATCATGAGTCGTCCCGATGAGCAGCTCGAGATGTCGCGACTATCCGCGCTCATGAGTGATCCATCGCGGAGTGGCGATGCCGAATTCCGCGTGGCGGGTCCGGGATACTTCAAGGCGATGAACATTCCGGTGATCCGGGGCCGCGTCTTCGAGGATCGCGATGGGCCGAACGCTCCTCACGTCGGCGTGATCAGCGCGTCGCTCGCCAAGGAGAAGTGGCCTAACGAGGATCCCATCGGGAAGATCATCCAGTACGGCAACATGGACGGCGACCTGCATCCGTTCACCGTGGTGGGCGTCGTGGGCGATGTGCGCGAGGCGAGCCTCGCGGACCAGCCGCGCCCGACTTTCTACGCGAGCTACCGACAGCGGCCGCTCCAGGCCCACGAGTTCTACTTCGTCGTGTCCGGTACCGCACCACCGGAGACGATCATTCCGGCCGCGCGCCGGATCGTGTCCGACCTCCGCCCCGATGTGCCGCCGCGATTCCGCACGATGCGAACGGTGGTCTCGGAATCCGTGGCGGATCGACGGTTCGTGCTGATGCTGGTGGGCGTGTTCGGCGGGGCCGCGATGCTGCTCGCCACGCTCGGGGTGTACAGCGTGATCGCGTACGTTGTCACCCAGCGCCGACAGGAGATCGGGGTTCGCGTTGCGCTCGGCGCCCGGTCAGGGGACGTGCTCCGGATGGTGCTCCGTCAGGGGTTCACACTGGCGTTCTTCGGGATCGCGATCGGAACGGTGATGGCGCTGTTCGTGGCGCGGCTCCTGTCGCGGTTCCTGTTTGGCGTGGCGCCTAACGATCCGGTGGCGTTCGGCGGAGTGATCGTCGTTCTCACCGGCGTGGCTCTGCTGGCGAGCTACGTACCCGCCCTGCGTGCGACGCGCGTCGATCCGATGACCGCGCTCCGCAACAGTTAACCGACTTAGTGAGAGTTTCTGGTCATACGAGTGAACCACGAACGCTGAACACGCAGGCGGGGCGCCGGCGCTGAGAACGCTGGACTGCTTTGGAACGACTTGCAAAAAAACGCAGCGAACTCCGCGGCGGCGCAATTGCGCCGTCAGCGTATCCAGCGTTCGTGGTTCGTTTGCGCGGCGTCCTGACCAGAGATTCCGCGGCGGCCAACGGTAAACTGCCCGCATTTTACCTGGCGAGATTGACGTTCAGGAACTCCGGCTCACCGGTCACCTCGCGCTGGACGGCAGGCGCGAGCCAGTCCGGGAACGTCACGTCGTCATCCTCCGAGTCGAGCTCCACCTCGGCCAGCACCAGGTCGCGGTTCCTGAACTCGTCGATCTCCCACGTCAGGCCGTCGACGTCGACCTCGAACCGCCGTTTCCGAAGCCGGCGCCGCCTCGTGAGGGGCCACATCGCGAGGAAGGTCGCCTCTGTCGTCTCTTCCTCCACTTCCGTCCGCGTCACTCCCTCGCCGAGCTTCACGGTACGATAGAAGTGAAGATCCTTGCGGCCGCTACCGTGATGAATCGAGACGCGCCGGATCCGCTCCTGAAGTTTGGAGCCCGGCAGGTACCCCTGCGCGATATCGACCCACCGGCTGTCGCGAGCCTTTTCGGGCACGAACCGCAACAGATACTTCCGCTCGATTTCCTGACCCTCGCGCGCCGCCTGCGTGATTCGGTCTGCCGCCGCGTCGACGTCGCGGAAGAAGCCGGCCGCCTTGTCGCCCAGCCACTCGGCGCTGAACTGGGCGAACGCGGCGGTGGCGCGCATCCGCAGGCGCTCCATGATGGCGGAGAGCCCGGGCTCGAGGTCGGCGTTAGGCCGCGAACCGGATGGTGCGGCGACGGCTGGCTGTGGCGGTGACGAGGCGACGGGCGGCGCGGCGGTTGTCGGCGCGACTGACACAGCCGAGTCTGGCGGGCCGGACATCGTGGCGTCTGCTGTCTGCTCGACGCTCGAATCGGTCGGTGCCGCGACCGCGGTATACGGCTCGGCAACGGCAGCGGGGTCCGCACTGCCACTCGCCATCGGCGGGCTCGCATCGCTGGCGCGTCGTCTTGCATTCGCCGCCCGCGGTTGATCGCCGCCGGCCGAGGCGGCGTTAGGCAGCGCAGCTGCGTCTGCCGCCGCCTTCGAGATCTCGGCGCCGAACACCTGCGCATCGTGCAGGTCGCCCAGCACGTCCTGCAGCGCCTTGAGACGGTCGACAATGTCAGCGGCGCCGGGAATGATCTTCGTCACCGGCTCGAGCAGGTACCGCAATCGCTTCGCGGCGATGCGCGCCTCGTGTCCTTCTCTCACATCACGTTCGCTGCGCACGTTACCGAGGTGGCGCTCGAGCTCGCGTGCCTGCGTGCG
>DATCGG010000522.1:0-39143 GCA_036509075.1 Gemmatimonadaceae bacterium | reverse complement strand
TCCTTGTTCGAATACTGTTTACGGACCTTCTCGGCTTTTGGGGGCATCGGGCGTGATGTTCGGGGTTCGGGTGATTGGCTCAGGTAACGACCGATCGACGCTCACCGAAGTGCTGCCAGGCGCCGGTCGTGAGTGCTTCGTCCACCGCGGCGACCGCCCGTTCGAGCTCCGCGTCGCTGGTATAAAAATGCGGGGCGATCCGGATGCCGGCGTTCGGCCTGTAGTCGACAATGATATCGCGAGAGAGCAAGAACTGCGCGACCTCGTAGGCGTGAGGGACATCGAACGCGACCGTGCCGCCACGACGACCAGCGTCTCGTGGGGCACGGACGGTATACCCGCGCTCGTCCGCGAGCTCGATGAGGCGGCCCGTTTGCCTTGTGCTCTTCGACCGCACCGCCCCGATCCCCGCACGGCGGACGAGGCGGGGGCCCTCCGTCGCGGCGTACAGCGCAGGTATCACGGGCGTTCCCGACAGCCACCGCGCGGCGCCATCCGCGTAGTCCATCTCCGCCTCGAAGCCGAAAGGCCGACGATGCGCCTGCCACCCCGTCAGCGCTGGGGCGCGACGCTCGCTCGCCGCTGGCGACGCATAGAGGAAGCAGCCGCCGGGACCTCCACAAAGCCATTTCAGCACACCGCCCGTGAGGAAATCGACGCCGATGCGTTTCACGTCGACCGGAATCACTCCGACCGAATGAAATGCGTCGAGTGACACGAGCGCACCAACCGAGTGCGCGTGCGCGCAGATTCGTTCCACGTCCATGATGAACGCCGACCGAAACAACACGTGCGAGATCGCGACCAAGGCCGTTCGTTCATCGATCGCGGCTATCAGGCGGTCTTCATCAATGCCAACGCCGTCGTCCGACGGCACCACGACCACCTCCGCTCCAAACCGCGGCGCAAGACGGTCATACACGTATCGAACCGACGGAAAATCGAGTTCCGTCATGACGATCCGATTCCGAGGTGCCGCGTACTCGATCGCCGATATGACGGCGGCCTGACCGAGTGACACGTTGGGCACCATCGCGACTTCGCCCGCCGCAGCACCGAGGAGGGGCGCGATCTCGTTCGCGACCTCGATCGGCATCTCCCACCAGCCGTTCGCCCACGCTCGCACGCCGAGCTCCGCCCACGTGTCGACATATTCCGCGAGCCTGTCTGGAACGGTGCGCGGCATGGCGCCGAGCGAGTGCGACACGAGGTACGTCGTTCGCTCGAGGATCGGGAACTCGGCCCGGAATGCGAGGAGCGGATCGGTCACAGGACGTTCCTCGTCAGGCGGTTCGCGCCGCGAGCGCCGCGCGACGGCGACGCGTTACGGCGAACAGCACCGACGCCACGGCGATGACGAGCGCCAGCACGCGCCACTCCGGCAGCGTGATCGACGAGAGCAGCCCGATGATCATTGCGCACGAGAGGAGAGGAACGATGCCTCCGCCCGGAACGCGAAACGGGACGCCTCCGGCGCGCACGTCACGTCGGCGCAGCTGCCACGCGGCGAGCGAGCATGCGAAGTACACGAGCAGCGCCGCAACATTCGCAATGATCGCGAGCGGCCCGAACGCGCTCGTGATGGCGAGCGTGCACGCGAGGGCTGACTGAACGGCAATGGATACGTGCGGCGTGCGGTACCGGGGATGTACGGCAGCGATCGCAGCCGGCAGGTATCCATCGCGACCGAACGCGAAGAGCGCGCGCGGGATCGCGAGCGTCATCCCACTCAGATAGCCGAACGTCGATATCACGACGGCGCTCAACAGCAGAACGCTCCCCCACGGCCCGAAGACTTCGCCAGCGGCGTCCGCAAGCGGCGTCGTGGACTTCGACAGCGCGGCCCCGAGCACGCCCTGGGCAACGAGCTGGATCGTGATATACAGAAGCGTGATCGCGAGCATCGCGAGGAAGACAGCGCGCGGGACGGTGCGTGCCGGATCCTTCACCTCGCCGCTCGGCACGAGCGCGCTCTCCACGCCGCTGAACGCGAAGATCAGGACTATCGACGCGCGGGTGACGTCGCCGACGGCGGGCGTCGTCGCGATCGCGAGGTTCGCTGGCTGGACGAACAGCGCGCCGACGAGGACCAGTAACAGAAGCGGCACCAGCTTCGCGACTGTCCCGACGGCATTGAGCCGACTCCCCTGCTTCACCCCGAGAATGTTTATCGTGGCGACGATGGCGAAGCTCGCGACGAGCAGCAGGCCGCGCATGACCGGCTGCTCGAAGATCGGAAACAGCTTTGCGGCGTTGATTGCGAATACCGTGCTCACCGCCGCGACCGCGGTGGTTCCGAGCAGCCACGTCAAAACGCCGGTGAGAAACCCAACGTAGGGCCCAAACGCGAGCTCGACGTAGGCATACGGGCCGCCAGTCATCGCAACTCGACTCCCCGCTTCCGCGAAGCAGAGCACGATCAGCCCCATCGCGATGGCACACACGACGTACGCGATCGGCGCGGCAGCACCGAGCGCACCAGCGACGTCGGCAGGCAGACGGAAGATGCCCCCACCGACGGTGATGTTGATGACGCCGGCGGCGAGCGACCACGTGCCTATCGCCCGCACGAGAGAACGTTCGCTGGAGGGGAGGGGTTCAGTCATAGACGGGGCAAGCTATCATCCAGCGTGGACTCGCCACTAGGGAGAAACGAGTCTGCTCTACGATCGTGTACGTTGGTGGCCTGATTCTTCCCGTCTGGCCTTGCACCATCACCATTGCTCCGGAGGAAGTCGATGAACCGGCAGGTGCGGTTTTCTGCGGTCGCGGCGTTTGCCGCTCTCACTTGGGCTGCTGCGCCACTCGCGGCACAGTCCGCGGGTCAGCCCGACGCACGTGACACCTCGCGAGCGACAGCGGCGATGGGGCTCACGCCCACCAGCCTGGTCGACTCGATGACGGCTGTCGCGGAAGCATCATCGGAGGCGAATGCGACACCTTCGGTCACGCGCGGACCGACCCGCGAAAGCGCTCGCGTTGCGATGCACGCGGCGGAAACCCGGCGCGGCGCGCCGCCAATTCTCCAGAACAAGAAATCGAATAAGAACGCGGTCGCGATGATGGTCGTCGGTGGCGCGGCGCTCCTGGTAGGCGCGATCATCGGCAACGACGCCGGGACGATCGTGATGCTCGGCGGCGCGGGCATCGGCCTGTACGGGCTCTATCTGTTCCTCACGTGATGCGCGACACAATGAAATCGTAGCGGGGAGCCGGGCGACGCGCATCGTCCGGCTTTTTCATTGGACATGCGGATCGAACGGAGTGACGGCACGCGTGTCGCGCCGGTCTTTTTTCGAGAAGCCGGAGACTCATTCGGCGTCTCGCGGCAACCCCGGGGTCACTGGGGTTTACAATGAAGCGACGAGTTGCAGGAGAGCGGGAATTGGAGCATCGGCGCATCGCCCTCGTCCTCGGTGGCGGAGGGATGAAGGGATTCGCGCACATCGGCGTGCTTCGCGCGCTCGAGGAGGCCGGTGTGCGCCCAACGTGCTTTGCAGGCACCAGCATTGGGGCGCTGATCGCGGCCGCCTACATCGGCGGCATGTCAGTCGACGAGATGGAGCGCCGTGCACTGGGGCTGCGGAGGCGCGACCTGTTCCGGATCAACCACGTCGGCATGCTGTTCGAGCGCATGCGATCGCCGTCGATCTATCTCGAGGAGCCGCTGCGGGCGCTGTGCTCGAACGCGGTTCCCCCGACCACGTTTGATGAGCTTCCGACGCCGCTGCTCGTGAACACCGTGGACGTCGAGCGTGGAACGCAGGTCGTCTGGGGCTTGCCGGGGCTCACGAACGTTCGCGTCGATGATGCCGTGTACGCGTCATGCGCGCTCCCCGGATTCTTCCCGCCGGGGCATGTGGATGGCCGGCAGTGCATCGACGGAGGCACGATCGACAACCTGCCAGTGGCCGTCGCGGCCCAATATGCCGACGCGGTGATCGCCGTCGATGTCGGCTCGAGCGACCTGTCGCACAACACCGATGCATCGGCCCAGGGCTTTGCCGCGACGTACATGCGCGCGGCGACGGTCATGATGCACGCACTGCAAATCGCGCCGCTGAGTGAATGGGCCGGCCCGCCCATGTTTCTCATTCGTCCGCGGCTGGGTCACGTGGGTTGGCTCAGCTTCTCGCACACACCGGAAGTCATGGCGGAGGGCTACCGAGCGGCGCGGGAGGCGCTGGTGCAGTTGCCGGAATGCCTCGCGGCGAAGAGCGGTGTCTTCCCGCGCGCCGCATACCGGCTGTCGGTGGACCGTGATCTCTGCACGGGGTGCGGTTTCTGCGCCGCGATTGCGCCGACGGCCATGGCGATGGACGCGCGAGGCAAGGCCTACGCGAAGACCGAGATCGTCGACTGGTGCTCGGCGGATGGCGATTTCGTGCGGCACTGTCCGACCGACGCCATCACGGCCACGCGCCTAACGCCGGCGAGCGACCAGCCGATCGCGCAGAAAGAGGTAGCGTAGCCGGCCCGAAGGGCCGTCCGCTGGCGCTATCACCATCAGCGGGCTATCGCACTGATGGCTAACAGGCAGGGACTACGAAGCCGCCTGCCTAACGGGCGACGCGTGGCGCTTCGCGGCTTCGCGGACTATCGTCTCGTACGTTCCGATGGCGCCACGGAGCTCGGCGATATCGACGAACTCGTGGTCACTGTGCGAGACTTCGATCGAGCCGGCGCCGAATAGATAAGGCGTCCCCCATCGCGTAAGCGCCGGAATGTCCGTCGCGAACGCCACCACGGACGTCTCGATCCCAGGAATCGTCGCGAGGTGCATCGCCGGGATGCTGATGCCCACATCCACCGTCCCGCGATCCCCAACCCAGCGCGTCACAGCGGCCACGACGTCGTCCACCGGGCCGACGAGCCGCGCCATGATGCGCGCCTCCGCCGATGGCGCGATCACGTTGTCCGCGACGCCGCCCGAGAGCATCCCGAGGTTGATCGTGGTTTCCCCGAGCACCGAATCCGTGGGCAAAGCGATCGTGTCGAGATCGGACATGAGGCGCACAAGCCTCATCGTCGCCGAAACTCCGCGATGCGGATACGCGGAGTGCGCGGCGACACCGCTGGTTCGCACGGTCATTCGTACGGCGCCCTTCGTACCGCGAGCGAGTCGACTCTCGGTGGGCTCTCCATTGATGAGCGCCATGCTAGTCGCCGGTACGAGGCCGCTGCCATAGGCGTCGTTCGCCGCGTGCGCACCGTCATGCGTCGTTTCCTCGCCGACGACGAACAGGAGCGCCACTGGAACCGATGCGTCACGCAGGCGTTCCGCGGCGCAGATCATGGCGGCAGCGATACCCTTGGCGTCGCACACGCCGCGTCCGGTGAGACGATCAGCCGTTCGCGCCGGCGGAATGTACGGCGGGACCGTGTCGAGGTGCGTCGACAGCGTAACGAGTGGCGCGGGGTCCGTCGTCGCGAAGATGTCGTCGCGCCCAGGCGTTACCGGGATTCGCGTCGCCGTCCAGCCGCGGCTCGCGAGCAATCGCTCCACGAACGCGATGACTTGCCCCTCTTGCCCGCTCGTCGAATCGATCCGTGCGAGATCGAGCGTAAGGTCCACGACATCCAGAGGCTTCATCATGGAGCCAAAGTATCAATGCGACTGGTAATCGGTTACTGGAACAGGTAATTGGTTACTGGGACAGGTTAATGGTTATCAGAACCCTCGGGGATGCTTATTCCCCGAGAGAGAGGCATCCGGAGGGTTCAAATAACCAATTACCAATTCCAGTAACCAATTACCTGTTCTGTTGCACCTTTAGCGAAGCCAGCGCCTGGCGAGCTGCTCGAGTCGTTCGTCCTGCTCTGCTCTGGCGCTGGCAAGAATTCGCTCGACGTGCGGGCGAAGACGCGGCTCGCCCCAGTAGTAGCCGGTCGCCTCCTCCGCGGCGCCCGTATCACCTTCCCGCGCTGCCTCGAGGATCGCGCGCGCTGCCGCGGCGTCGAATGCCGGATCCGTTCGCGGCGGAAGAACGAATCGGCGGCCTGACGGACGGCCGCCCGAATCCTCGTTCACGAACGCTCGCGACATCGGGCCTCCACAGGTCGAACGACTCGGTTTCCCAACGCTGGCCCGGACGACGCGAGCGAGCGTGACGCCGCTCACCGTTAGGCGAGACGACACTCGAAAGGTAAATCGCAGCGAGCACAGATGTGACGAGGCAGCAAGCGGGGCTGTCCTTGGTCCATGCCGCGATTCGCAGTCTCACGAGGCGCAGTGGGCCTCGCGCTCATCATCCTGGCGCCACGTACCGCGTGGGCTCAGGGGCTCGAGCGTGATCCGGCTGCCCACGCGCGATTTCTCGCACTCAACGTCGCGATTGGCGCCACCGCGTCGGTGGCGCGCGCGGTCGCTTCGGGAGCTCCGATTCGCGTCGCGCTCGCCAAGGGTCTGCTAGGCGGTTCCCTCATGAGCGCGGGGATGGAGCTCATCGGCACGGAGTCTCGTGCCGCGCGCTTCGCGGGGCTTCAACTCACCGCCGTGGGAGCGAGCGTCGCACGCAATGTCGATGCGGGTGCCCCGCTACTCTCGGACGTGACGCTGCCGATCTACCCCTTCTACGTTCGGGTACAGCCGCAGGCACTGCATCCGGTGACCGTACGGCTGTCGGTGATGAGCACGGCGCGACTCGTCACCGTCATGACCAGTGGCTCCCGCCCGCGCGTCGATTGGCGCGAGACGCTCGTCACCGGTGCGCCGATCCTGCGTTCGCCGCAATGGCGCCTTCCGTCGTCGAGCTGCCCGCCGCCGTGCGGCGGATCGTTCGCACAGCATAACGCGGGGCTCGTGATCTACTCCGCGAGCGCGGGAACAGATTACGATCTTCAGCGCACGCTCGCACACGAGAGCGTGCATCTCGCCCAACAAACGCGCGATGCCGTGCTCGCCGCGATTCCGGCAAGCGACGCAGCCCTCGAGCGACTCGGGACCGGTGGTCGCACGATCTCGCGGTTCCTCGTGGTCGACGTCGTCATGCCATTTCGCTTCATTGATGAAGGCGAGCTGCGTATGCGGGGTGGGCCTCGCCGAAGCTCATGGTTCGAGACCGAGGCGCGCGCGTTCGCGCCCGGCGGCGAGATCCGCTGACGGATCGGGTCGCGCAACGGATCACGCTGCGACCGCTCCCGACCATCCGTTGACGTTATAGATTGCGGATAGCCTGTCGCGCACGCTGCGTGCGGTGCGGCAGTGGCTCCGTGATCCCTCGCGCCCAACCCCCCAGGAATCCGGGCGCACAGCGAGAGACGACCCATGACACATCCGAACACCTTCGGCAGCCGCGCGACGCTGAATGTCGCGGGGCGGCAGTATACCATCTACCGCCTGGCAAGCGTTGCCACGCTGTCCGGTAACACTGTGAGCACGCTGCCATTCAGCCTCAAAATCCTGCTCGAGAACCTGCTGCGTAACGAAGACGGCGCATTCGTCCAGCGGGGCGACGTGGAATCATTGGCGCGCTGGGATGTGAAAGCGAAGGTCGAGAAGGAAATCGCGTTCCGCACGAGCCGGGTGCTGTTGCAGGATTTCACCGGCGTGCCATGTGTCGTGGATCTCGCGGCGATGCGCGATGCCATGCGCCAGCTCGGCGGAGATCCAAAGCGTATCAACCCGCTACAGCCAGTCGACCTCGTCATCGATCACTCGGTGCAGGTCGATGAGTACGGCAGCGAAGCGGCGTTTCTCATCAACACGGAGAAGGAGTTCGAGCGCAATCGCGAGCGATACGAGTTTCTGCGATGGGGGCAGAACGCGCTGAACAACTTCCGTGTCGTTCCTCCGGGCACCGGCATCTGCCATCAGGTGAACCTCGAGTATCTCGGGCGCGTCGTGTTCACGCGACAGGAGAACGGTGCGACCATCGCATACCCGGATTCGCTCGTGGGCACGGACTCGCACACCACGATGATCAACGGCCTTGGCGTCATGGGGTGGGGCGTGGGCGGCATCGAAGCCGAGGCGGCGATGCTTGGACAGCCCGTCTCGATGCTGATTCCCGAGGTCGTAGGGTTCAAGCTGCACGGCAAGCTGCCGCCCGGCGCGACCGCGACCGATCTCGTACTGACCGTCACCGAGATGCTTCGCAAGAAGAAGGTCGTGGGCAAGTTCGTCGAGTTCTACGGCAACGGGCTGTCCACCCTGCCCCTCGCGGACCGCGCGACGATCGGCAACATGGCTCCCGAATACGGGGCGACGATGGGCTTCTTCCCCGTCGACGCGCAGACGCTCGAGTACCTCCGCCTAACGGGACGCGGCGGTGACCACGCGGCGCTCGTCGAGACGTACTGCAAGGAACAGGGACTCTTCCGCACGGACGACACGCCTGACCCGGTGTTCACGGACACGATCGAGCTCGATCTCACTACCGTCGAGCCGAGTCTCGCCGGTCCGAAGCGTCCACAGGACCGTGTTCCGCTGCGTCAGGCGAAGCCGATGTTTCGCGACGCGCTCAAGGCCGACCTCGAGCGCCTAGCTGCCGCCGGTGGGAAGCCTGAAGTCAAGCGCGCAACCGCAGCGTCGGCCGCGCCGGCACAGTCGGCGTCCGCGGTCGCTGTGGCAGCGGAACAGGTGAGCGACGACATAGGCGTCCCGGCAGAGCTGAACGGCGCGCGGTTCACGCTCCGACACGGCTCGGTCGTCATCGCCGCCATCACGAGCTGCACGAACACGTCGAACCCCTCGGTCATGCTGGGCGCGGGCCTGCTCGCGCGAAACGCGGTCGCGAAAGGACTCACGACGAAGCCGTGGGTGAAAACGAGCTGCGCTCCCGGATCGAAGGTCGTGACCGACTACTACCAGGCCGCGGGCTTGATGAAGCCGCTCGAAACGCTTGGTTTCCACATTGTCGGATACGGATGCACGACGTGCATCGGAAACTCGGGCCCGCTGCCAGAGCCGATCGCGCAGGCTGTCGAAGAAAACAAGCTGGTGGTCGCGGCCGTGTTGTCCGGCAACCGCAACTTCGAGGGCCGGGTGAATCCGCTCACCCGGTTCAACTACCTGATGTCGCCGCCGCTCGTGGTCGCCTACGCGCTCGCCGGCCGGATGGACATCGACTTCAACACCGAACCGTTAGGCGTCGGGAAGGATGGACCGGTGTTCCTGCGCGACATCTGGCCGTCGCCGGCGGAAGTGGATGCCGAGATCCTGCGGTCGGTGAAGTCGGAGCAGTTCGAGCGGCAATACGCGAACGTGTTTCAGGGCGACGAGGAGTGGCGCGCGCTGGAGGTTCCAACAGGCGATCTCTACGCGTGGAGCGACGCATCCACGTACGTGAAGAACCCGCCGTACTTCGAGGGGATGACCATGGCGCCGCCGGGCATTCGGCCCATCGCGGGCGCACGGGCGTTAGGCATGTTCGGCGACTCGATCACCACCGACCACATCTCGCCCGCCGGCAACATCGCGGCCGCTAGCCCGGCCGGTCAATGGCTAATCGCGCAGGGTGTCTCGAAGGCGGACTTCAACTCGTATGGCGCGCGCCGCGGGAACCACGAGGTGATGATGCGCGGCACGTTCGCGAACATTCGCCTGCGCAACGAGCTCGCTGGCGGAAAGGAAGGTTGGTGGACGGCCACCGCGCCCGGCGGCGAGCCGCGCCCGATCTTTGATGTCGCGATGGAGTACCAGCGGTCCGGCACACCACTCGTCGTCATCGCGGGGAAGGAATACGGAACGGGGTCGTCCCGCGATTGGGCGGCGAAGGGCACGATGCTGCTCGGCATTCGGGCGGTGATCGCCGAGTCGTTCGAGCGGATCCATCGCTCGAACCTCGTGGGCATGGGCGTGTTGCCGCTCGAGCTCACGAATGCTGAGACACGCCAGTCGCTCGGGCTCACGGGATTCGAGACATACGACATCGGCGGCCTCGATGACTCACTCAAGTCGCGAGCGACGCTCACGGTCACGGCCAAAGCGGCCGACGGAACGGCGAAGACGTTCAAGGTTCTCGCCCGGATCGATACGCCGGAGGAGCTCAGCTACTACAAGCACGGGGGAATCCTGCCGTACGTGCTCAGGCAGCTCGTCGGGGGAAGGGCGTGAGGAGGGAAGAGGGATGACGGAAGAGGGTAAAGAGCGAGAACCCTCGGGATGCTTATCTCAGGGCGAGATGCATTTCCGAGGGTTTCCGCTTCCTACCCTCTTCCCTCATCCCTCTTCCCCCCCAGCTGGTTCCTTTTTTTCGGCTCCCTCGCTGCCTTGATCTGATCGACCAAATCGCGTTCGATCTCATCCGCGTCGAGCGGCCCGAGCATCTCGCGAAGCTCCGGGTCTTCGCTCACCTGTTGGCCGAGACGCGTATAGAGTCCAGCCACGAGCTGCAGCGTCTTCGTCACCTCCTCTTCCATTCGAAGAACGACCTGCAGACTCACCTCCTCGCGCAGCTCGGCAACGGTGGACTCGCGCGACTGCGCCATCAGGACGAAGATCGATAGAAAGATCGCCTCGAGGGACACGATCAGCGTCAACAGTCCAAACGGGAATGGATCGAACGGCCGAATGCCAAGAGCGCCTGTGTTGGCGAGGATCCAGCCGGCGAACCACACCACATGGAACACGAGAAATGGCGTGGAGGCGGCGGCGCGCGTTAGCGCGTCAGCGGCGCGCTCGATCTTCGATCGTTGCGCTGCGTGATGCGCGGCGAGCGATTGGCGAGCCTGGTGCGTGCCCGCGATCCGGGACGGGCTGAGTTGGCGCCGGTCGTCGGCAGGGGCAGCAGAGTCTCTGCTCAAGGGGTCACTGGTCACGCGGTACCGGCAGGGCGAGAGGCGTGCCCAACACTATATCGATCGACCGCGACAACGTCGAACGCGGCGCCCGGAAACCCGGACGCCGCGCTCCAGCATGGACGTGTCCTGCGTACCAAGGTGCTTAGAATGGGATCTTCTTCACGTCCACGTTGTTGCCGATCACTGCGCCGAGCACGCTGCCTGCAACCCCGCCGATCACCGCGCCCTTGAGCTTGTCGCGCGAGGTGACCGCCCCGATCGCCGCCCCGGCGACGCCGCCGATGATGGCGTCACGCTTCGTGTTCTTCACGACCTGCGTCCCGGTCGTTCCGGCAGTCCCCGTCGAGGCCGAGCGACTCGAGCTGGCGGCCGGCGCTCGGTAAATCCGGCGCTGGGCAACAGGCTGCGGCGCGGTGGGGTAATACCCGTTAGGCTGCTGCGCGTACTGGCCGTACCCGTACCCCGCGTACCCCTGCTCCATCGGCGAGACGAACTGCTGCGGTTGATATGGCTGCATCGAGGACGCGAGGCTGAGGTCGTTCTTCAGCGCATCGTCCATCGGCTTTTCGTCCCGCCCACAGGCGGCTGCGAGCACAAGCGCCGGCACTACGAGCATCTTCACATATCTGGTCATTGCTTCCTCCTCGTTGGGCCGCGCCGCGATCGCCGCGGCGTCCTGGGCCACTGAAAAGCAGCATGCGTGCCCCTGTTAGCTCGCGTTTAGGAGGGTTAACGCGACTTGATATCCCCAGCAGAGGACAGCAATTGTCCCCTCAGGCAGACCCGGCCCTTTGTTTGACCGAGAACCCGGCCTCAGCGGCCTCCGATTCGCGTTTCCCTATTCCCGATCAACGGTTCGATCAGCAACTTCAACCCTGTTCCAATCCGGAGATCCCCATGGCATCCAGCTTAGCGGCGCGAGGCAGAGTCGCCGCGTTCACACTTGCAGCGGTGTTCGGGTCGGCGACCGTCGCGGTTGCTCAGCAGCCCGCGGCAGCGCCACCACCCCAGACCGGCCCCAAAGTCGGTGACACTGCCCCCGACTTCTCACTGCCCGGGGCAACGCGCTACGGGCTGCTCCGCGATCCCGTCCAGCTCTCGTCGATGAAGGGCAAGACCGTCGTTCTCGCGTTCTTCTTCAAGGCCAGGACGCGCGGCTGAACGGTTCAAATGGAGGCGTACCGTGATCAGTACGCCACGCTCTTCAACAACGGACGCAAGGTCCTGGTCGTCGGCATCAGCGTCGACGCCGATACGGTCCAGGCCAACTGGGCGCGTGACTCCGAGTTCCCGATCGTGTTTGCCAGCGACGTGGACGGAAAGGTCGGCGCGCTGTACGGCGCGTACGATGAAAAGAACAAGATGGACAACCGGTCGCTCTATGTGATCGGACCCGATGGCAAGATCGCGTACAAAACACAGCCATTCCGTGTGCTCGCCGCAGATGCGTACACGGAGCTGGGCGACGTGATCGACAAGCTCTCACCACCACCAACGCCATCAGACAAATGAGATGGCGCCCCGGCTTCGGCCGGGGCGCTTCTTTTTCCGCATGAGCGAACCCCGGTCCCTGACGGCACGCGAGCTCGCGATCGCCATTCACGCCGCCGCCGTGGGTGGTGTCGACCCGAGATCGGCAACGCGGCACGCCGTGTCCGCTCGCCTAACGTCCGCTTCGTCGCCGGTCTGGATCATCGCGCTCGGGAAGGCATCGACGGCGATGGCGGAAGCGGCCATCGATGTGCTGCGCGACCATCACAGGGAGCCAGAAGGCGGAGTCATCGTCGCACCGGAACGGATGCCTTCTCCACACCCACGCCTCGTCAGCGTGGCCGGTGATCACCCGGTGCCCTCGACCGGCTCCTACGAGGCGTCGGAACACATCACACAACTCACCCATCGAATCCGCGGAACGGGAACCGTGTTCGTCCTCCTGTCCGGCGGTGCCACGAGCCTGGTCGCCGCTCCGGTACCAGGTGTCGCCGAGCGCGACCTCTCGTGGATGTTCGAGCAGCTCCTCACTTCGGGCGCGGACATCACCGTGATGAACGCCGTCCGAAAGCGGTTCACGCGATGGGGTGCCGGACGACTCGCGAAAGCACTCGCGCCGGCACGCGTGAACTGCCTGATCGTTTCCGATGTGGTCGGAGACGACATTCCGTCGATCGCGTCGGGCCCGTGCGCCCCCGATCCGCGGAGCTCTCGCGATGTGCTCGCGCTCATCGAGCGGGATGGGCTCGAACCCTTCGTTCCGCGCGCACTCCGCGACCTGCTTCGGTCTCCGAACAGCGAAAGCGAGCCGCCGCCGCCGAACGATTCGGCGTTCGCGCACGTGGAGTGTACCGTCGTTCTCGGCAATCGCGACGCGCTCGAGGCGGCAGCGCACGCCGCGCGCTCGCTCGGCGCGGCGCCGGTCAGGGTCGTCGGAGAGCCCCTTCTTGATGATGCGACGTTCACGGCACAGCGCCTCGTCGATGAGCTCGTGCGGTTTCGCGAGGCCGGTCTCCTCGATGGCGCGAGCGCAGAGAATCCGGACGCGCGGTTCGCGTGCATGCTGTGGGGTGGAGAGACCACCGTTCGTCTCGGCGCCGGCGAGCCGGCGCCGGGCGGTCGCTGCCAGGAGCTCGCGCTCGCAGCAGCGGACGCGCTGCAGGCCGAGGGCGATCGCAGCGTCGGTCTCACGCTCCTTGCTGCGGGCACCGACGGACGCGACGGCAATACCGATGCGGCCGGCGCCGTGGTCGACGCGACGACCTGGAGCGCCATCGTGACCGAGGGCCGAGATCCCGCGGACGACCTCGCCGAACATCGATCACACATGGCGCTCGATGCAGTCGGCGCACTGCTGCGAACGGGGCTGTCCGGCACCAACGTCGGCGACGTCGTCGTTGGCGTCGTGGAGCAATCGCCCACTCGTCAGGCGGACTTGAGGCGCTGATTACTATTCGCGCATGAGCGCGACCCAGCCTTTCACCGTCGGCCTCGTGCAGGAAGCCGTCGGTCCCGACGTAGCAGCGAATTTGAACGACGCGATCACGAAGATCCGCGAGGCGCACGGGCGCGGCGCGCAGATCATCTGTCTGCAGGAGCTGTTCAACTGCCAATACTTCTGCAAGGCGCAGAAGGGCGAACGCTTCGAGCTGGCCGAGCCGATTCCAGGGCCCACGGTCACGACGATGCAGGCGCTGGCGAAGGACCTCGCCGTCGTACTCATCGTTCCGATCTTCGAGCGCCAGGCCGCCGGCGTGTACCGCAACTCCGCCGCGGTCATCGACGCGGATGGTTCGCTGCTCGGCGTGTATCGCAAGATGCACATCCCGGATGACCCGCTCTTCAACGAGAAGTATTACTTCACACCGGGGGACGCGACGCAGGATGAGCGATACACGCTGAAGGGCGCGGCCAACGGGTGGCGCGTGTGGAAGACGCGTTATGCGAACATCGGCGTGCTGATCTGCTGGGACCAGTGGTACCCGGAGGCAGCCCGCATCACGTCGTTGTTAGGCGCGGACATTCTGTTCTATCCGACGGCGATCGGCTGGCATCCGTCGGAGAAAGCGGAGTTCGGCGACGATCAGGTGTCGGCGTGGCGTACGATCCAGCGGGGACACGCGATCGCGAACGGCGTCTATGTCGCGAGCCCCAACCGCGTCGGCTTCGAACCGGAGCCGGGCACGAACGGGCTGGAGTTCTTCGGTCACTCGTTCATCAGCGATCCGTTCGGACGGATCCTCGCGGAGGCAGGCGTCGATCCGGCCGTGCTGGTCGCGACGTGCGACCCGCGCGTGATCGAGGACACGCGGCGCAACTGGCCGTTCCTGAGGGATCGGCGGATCGACGCGTATGGACCGATCCTGAATCGATATCTCGGATGAGCCAACCGGGAACTGGGAACGGGGAACCGGGAACAGAAGCGCTCTACCGGGACGATCGCGATTCCTCGCTGCGCTCGGAATGACAATGACGCACGGTTCCCAGTTCCCAGTTCCCGGTTCCCGCTCTGCCTTCCGCTTCCCTGCGGAATGGGAAAAGCACGACGCCACCTGGATCGCCTGGCCGCATCACGAGCCCGACTGGCCGGGCAAGCTCGCGCCGATCCCGTGGGTATACGGTGAGATCGCTCGCGTCCTGCATCGTCACGAGCGAGTAGAGATCCTGTGTCACGACGAGCAGGTGCGCGACGACGCGCGCGTTGTGCTCGAGGCCCACAGTGTCGCACCGGAAGGTTACCGACTCCACATCGTGCCCAACGACCGAGTGTGGCTCCGCGACTCGGCGCCGACGTTCGTCTGCGACGAGCGTGGGCGGGTCCAGCTCGTCAACTGGCAATTCAACGCGTGGGCGAAGTACGACAACTACCAGCGCGACGAGCGCGTCGGACAGGCGATTGCCGACCTCACGGATCTCCCGCGCATCGTGCCACGCCGGCCTGACACCGGAGAGCCTGTAGTTCTCGAGGGCGGCGGCATCGAGGCCAACGGAGAAGGGCTTCTGCTCGTGACGGAAGAGTGGCTGCTATCCGACGTCCAGGTGCGTAACCCCGGGCTGTCGCGCGACGACTATGAACGCGTTTTCCGCGACTACCTCGGCGTCAGACAAACCCTGTGGCTCGGCGAAGGGTGCGTGGGCGATGACACGCACGGCCACGTCGACGACATCGCCCGGTTCGTGGCGCCCGACGTCGTGGTGCTCGCCCACGAGGAAGACCCGGCTGACGAGAACCATCGCCGCTCGTCGGACAACCTGCGCCGACTGGAGCTCGTCGCCGGTGATGCGCTACGAGTCGTTACCCTGCCGTATCCGCGGCCCGTGTACATGAACGGCGAACGCCTCCCGGCGAGCTACGCGAACTTCTACATCGCCAACGGCGTGGTCATCGTCCCGACGTTCAACGACCGCAACGATCGGGTCGCACTGAACACACTTGCGGCGCTCATGCCGGACCGCGAGGTCGTGGGGATCCATGCGGTCGACCTCGTCTGGGGATTGGGCACCCTTCACTGCCTGAGCCAGCAGCAACCTTCAGCGCTGCGTTGAATTGGTGAGTTCGGGGTCAGAGTCTTCACGCATCCTTCCAACGCGCCTTGGCCGGTCCCTTGCACTTCCCGGGCGCCTACGAGGAGGTGCGCGTGAAGATCATTCTCTTATCCGACAATTCGATTCGGCTCGAGCCGGCGACGGGCCAGCTCACGATCGAAGCCGAGTCCGCCAGTCAGGAATACTCGCCCTATCAGATGTTCGCGAGCGGACTCGCGGTCTGCACGTTCGGTGTGCTGCAGTCGTGGGCATCGAATGTCGGCTTGAGTGCGGACGATCTCGTGATCGACGTGTCGTGGTCGTTCGCGGAGCGTCCGCACCGCGTCAGCGCGATTGCGCTCACGTACGAGTGGCCGTCTTTACCAGCTGAACGCGTCAAGGTCGCGCACCGCGTGGCGGAGTTATGCCCCCTGCACCAGACACTCACACATTCGCCCGAGATGACGGTCCAGCGCGCGGCAACGGCTGCGGCGGCAGCATGAGCGCGACCGCGACACCGCAGTCTCGCGTCAGGCGGGCCGCGCGCACCGTCCCGGTGGTTCGCTTCACGGTGAAGGGACAGGTGCGAACCGATGACGACGCATCGCCGGCGCGCGCCCCGGCCTACGGCTCCCCGGCACGGGCGTACACCGTCGTCTACGACGGCGCATGCCGGATCTGCCAGGGCCTCGTTAGGCGCCTCGGTAAATGGGACCGACGTGGCATGCTCGAGATCGTCCCATCACAGGCCCCTGGCGTTCACGCGCGCTTTCCGTGGATCCCCACACGCGCGTACGCGCAGTCGGTGCAGCTGATCCGCCGAGACGGCCACACGTGGCAGGGCGCCGCGGCAATCGAGCAGATCATCGACCAGCTTCCCAAGGGCCGGCTCGTTACGTGGGTTTTTTCGGTCCCGTTCGTGCGCCCGCTGGCTGAGCGCTTCTACCGCTGGTTCGCCAGGAACCGGTATCGGCTCGGGTGCGGCGAGCATTGCCAGTTTCGCGAGCTCGATCTGGATTTTGCGGAGAGCGGGGACTAGCGACTGGGGACTCGGCAACGCCGACTCCGACTCAAGACTCACGACTGGCCGTCGGAGTCGGGCTCGTTGCGGTATTGGCAGCAGCTCGCCGCAAGCAGCAGTAGCGCGCAGCCGTCGGCTACCAGCCTAGCAGCTGCACGCACCTAGCAGCGGCCGTTATCGTCCTTCCGCTTCACGCGCCTGCTCCCGTTGCTCGATGTACGACTGGTGACCACCCACACCATCGTTAGGTGCCACGTCTCCTGGTTGCGTGTCTCGCCGCACCTCATGATCCGCCTGACGCTGCGCCAGCACGAGGCCTTCCAGCCAGTCGTTCACCTCGCGTCCCTGATCCGCATCCAGCTTCGTGAACTCGCGCTCGACCCCGCGGGGAGCGCGCCCCCCGCTCTCCTTCACCACGCGCTCCACCGTCTCGTGCCACGTCGCGTTCTGCAGTCTCGCTCCGATCGGGTTCATCACGAGCCAGTCCGCGACGTTCGCCGCTCGATCGTACACCTGCACCTCGAAGCGAACGGCCGCCCCGCGCTGCTCGGTCAGGAACCGCACTGCGCCCGCGAGCGGATGGCCTTCGACGGTGCACACCGTCATGCGGCGCACCTCGAGCTCCACGATCCGGATCTGCACGTTGCCGCGGAGCGGCAGCGAAATCGTAAGCACGGCACCGAGCTCCGGTACCTTCGGCGTGCCCGGCTCCGCCTCGAGCTCTAGGTGCCATGGGGTACAGTCCGCGAAATGCGACACGAAGTGGCGAAACAGCATTTCAGGACTCAGTCGGCTCCCGTCGATCTCCGCCCAGAATCGCTTCCGCCGCAACGCACCGATGCCCTCCTCCGGCAGCAGCTCGGGCTGCGAGTCGGCAAGCATCGCGAGCCCCTTGTCCAGCTTCGTGCCGGCGAGATCGAACACCGTCGTTAGGGCGTTCCCGCTCGGATTTGTCACGACGTTGCCTTCACCGAGCATCGTGAGCTGTCCGCTGTCCACCGGGAGGTCCGCACCGAGCGCGTTCGCCGCACGCAGCGCCATCGACGCGAGCGGAACGGGCACGGGAATCCGAATGGGATCGCGCTGAGTAATCCGCGCCAGTCGCTCCACTACGTTGTCGAACGTGGTCTGCTCCGGACCGGCAACTTCGAGCACGCGACCCGCGAGCCCGTCTCGCTCCGCGGCGAGCGCCAGCACCTCACCCGCGTCGCCCGCCCAGATGGGCTGGAACGGCCTGTCGCCGCCGGCAATGATCGGAACGGCCGGGAGCGTCCGGACCATCTTGAGTATGAGCGACAGCTGCTCGTCTCCGTGCCCGTAGACGTTTCCGAGACGCAGGATGACCCAATTCCCGCCGAACGTCCGCGCGACGTCCTCCCCGCGCAACTTGGAGCGGTGATACGGCGACTCCCCTCGATCCACCCCGAGCGACGAGACGTACACGAAGCGCCGCACACCAGATTCCCCGGCCTCGCGGACGACGTTGCGTGTCCCGGTCACGTTGACCTTCTCGAAAGTCGACTCCGGCGGGGATTCGGCGACGATCGCGGTCAGGTGGACGACCGCTTCGCACCCGTCGGCGGCACCGCGCACTTCGACTTCGTTGGACACGTCGCCCGGAAACGCGTCGACGCGGTGCGCCCATTCCGCCACGTCATCCCGCGCGTTGCGACTGAACAGCCGCACCTCATGCCCGCGCGCGAGCAGGGCGTCTACGGTCGCGCGTCCCACGACGCCTGTGCCCCCGGTCACCAGAACTCTCACCGTACCGCTCCGTCTGTGGCGTGCGCCAGACGTGGCAGATGCCGGGCCATGGAGCCGTGACGGTGTCTTCTTCGCCCTCGTCCTTGAAGGCCTACCACGAGCCCCTCAGGAGATCGATTGAAAGGTCCGCATTTGCTTGTTGTCGCCTGCGCCCTCGGGGCGTGCGCGCGCGGGGGTGACGGGTCCACGTATACGATCGCGTCGGCTTCACCGGCGAACGAGGCGTACGGGCTGATGGCTCGTCAGGGCACCCAGCTCGCGGTGGACGTCGTGAACAAGCGAGGCGGTATCCGAAGGCATCGGCTCGGCGTGGTGACCGTCGACGACGAAGGCACCGGCGCCACCGCCGCGGTCGTTGCGCAGCAGCTCGTTGACGCCGATAGCGTGCTCGCCGTCGTGGGACACGCGAACTCGAGTGCGACTGTCGCGGCAGCGCGGGTCTACGATGGACGGCTCGCGTCGGTCTCCCCCAGCGCCAGCTCGCCGGAGATCACCGGTCTGTCGCACTGGCTGTTCCGAGTCATCCCGAGCGACTCCGCCAACGGTATCGCGCTGGCGCGTTTCGCGAAGGCACTCGGCCATACGCGCGCTGCGATTCTGTACGAAAACAACAGCTACGGACGTGGGCTCGCTGATTCGTTCCGGCGCGCGTTCGCCGGCGAGATCACATCGCTCGAGCCGGTGGCCGTGGACGGCAAAGAAGTCGAGCCGTATCTCGCTTATCTGAAGCTTCACGAGCCCGGACTGATCTTCGTGGCCGGAAGTGACGGATCGGGCCTCGAGATCCTTCGTGAAGCAAGGCGCCAGGGCATCAAGAGCGATTTCCTCGGTGGCGATGGGTGGGCCGGCATAACGACCGACACCGCGGCGTCCGAGGGGGTTTACGTGGGAGCGCCGTTCAGTGCCGATGATCCGCGGCCAGAGGTACGTGAGTTCGTGCGGGCGTTCCGCGGGAAATTCGGCCGGGAGCCGAACAGCTTTGCCGCACTCGCGTACGACGCGACCATGGTCGTCGCGCAGGCAATCGAGCGCGCGGGCCCGGATCGCTCCGCCATTCGCGATTATCTCGAGTCAATGCACGAAAGCAACGCCTACCGCGGCGTGACCGGCCAGATCGCCTTTCAGGCGACTGGCGATGTCGTTGCCAAGACGGTGGCGATGACCAGAGCGAGGCACGGAGCGCTCGAGCTTCAGAGCAGAGGCCGCCAGTGACACGCTGGTTGTCGTTGCGGCTCGACAGCATTCGCCAACGCCTCAGGCTCGGGTTCGGCGTCTTGACAATCCTGCTCATGACGGGCGGCGTGTTGGGCTACACGGCGTTGTCGAACATGTCGACCGTGATCAGCGGGACACTCTCCGGGGTGCAGGAAGAGGGGCTGCTCACCGCGCGGCTTTCCGCCGCGGTGATGCGCGAGCTGTCCGCGGCATCCGGCTACCTGGACAGCCGCGATACGACCGCGCGCGGGGAGTTCCAACGATTGAGCTGGGAAACACATCGCGTGCAGCGCGAGATGAACCAGCGGCCCGGACAGATCGCTCAGGAGGTGACGCTCATCGCCAGCATCGACGCGAAGCTGTCGGAGATCGAGATCAAGTACGCGACGGCGCATCGCCTCGCGGATCTTGGTCGGGACGCCGCCGCACGAGAGCTCGGAGGGCGAGCCCGCGGCCTCGTGGCGTCACTACTCGGCGACGTCGAGAACCTCAGCACGCTCGAGGCAGCGAAGGTCGCTGCTGCGTCGGAGCAGCTGCGGGCCGAGAACGATCGGCGCGCGAGACTGCTCGTCGTGGCAATCGCACTCGCTGTTGTTCTCGCCGTCGTGATCGTCGCGAACACCATCAGGTCGATCAGTGGGCCGCTCACCCATCTGGTGGGACACGCCCGGGAGCTGAGCAACGGCAATCTCGCGGTGCGGACGACTGATCGGTTCCCTGGAGAGTTTCGCGACCTCGCCGCGGCGATGAACTCCACGGCCGAGTCGCTCTCTCGCGTGGTTTCGATCGTGTCGATGACTGCAGAAGACGTGGCGACGTCAGCGCACGATCTGTCCGAGGTGTCTCAGCAGATCTCCGTCTCGGCCACCCAGATGGCCACGTCGATGACCGATATCACCACCGGCGCGGATGGCCAGGTGCAGCAGCTTCGATCGATCGACGAGGCGCTCCGAACCATTCGCGACAGCGCGCAGGGCGTGCGCTCCGGCGCCGAGGTCGTGAACTCGCTGGCCGCGTCGATCGAGGAATCGGCTCGCGCCAAGCGAACCGAGATCGAACGCGCGATGGGAATTCTCGGTGATGTGCGATCGTCGGTGCACGAAGCCGCGACGGAAGTGGTTGTCCTCAACCGCACGGCCGAGGACATCAACAAATTCGTGGCGTCGGTGAGTCGCATCGCCGAGCAGACGGACCTGCTGGCGTTGAACGCGGCGATCGAGGCCGCGCGCGCCGGCAACGCCGGGCGCGGGTTCGCGGTGGTCGCGGACGAGGTCAGAAAACTCGCCGAGCAGGCGCAGGCAGCGGCCGACGACGTGGTACGCCTAACGAGCGTCGTGACGGCGCGCGTGGCGACCACCACGCGCGCCATGGAGGCGAGCGCGTCGCGCGTGGGGGAGATCGAGCGCGTGTCGCGCGACATCGACGGTGCGCTGCGGACCATCACGGCAGCCGCCGAGCGCACGCGTGACGCCGCGACGAGCGTGACGCAGGCGGCCGAGCGCAACGTGGATGTGGTATCGACGGCCGCGCGCGGTGTCGAGTCCATCGCGCGCACTGCCGAGAGCCACGCCGCGGCCGCCCAGGAGGTCAGCGCGTCGACGCAGGAGCAAAGCGCGGCGTGCGAGCAGATGAGCTCCGCGTCGACGCAGCTGCTTGCCGGGTCGACTCAGCTCAGACAACTGGTTGGCGGACTGAAGACGGAGGCTGCCTGACGTCATGCCGCCTGCCGCCTAGGGCTTCGGCTGCGCCGCCACCCATTTCACGGGGTCGAACGTGTCGTCGGGAATCGGGTCGTTGACCCGGACGTCGGCATACTGCTCCCTGAAGACGAGCCGCCCGTCGCGATACTGCACGACCTCCGTCGCAATCGGGAGCCCTGAAAAATCGGCGAACTTGCCGAACCGAACGTCCGTCACGACATCCCGCGTCCCTCGCCGCTCCTTCTGAACGATCCGCAGCACCACAAGCCTCACGCTGTCGATCCAGAACTGGCTGGTCGTGGAATCGCCCGCCGCGGCGCCGACGACATACGCAGACTGACCCTCCCACGCATCACGCCGAAGCTTCGTCAGATCGAAGCCGAGTGAATCGAGGAGCTGCGTGGAGCGCTCGACCGGTAGCGCATACACATCCGCCATCACGAGCAGCTGTGCATTGACGCCCGGTTGCGTGTCGATCGCGCGACCGTTGTCGAACGTGTGCACACGCGAGCCATCGAACAGCACGCCACTCCGCTGCGAGAGCGGCAGATAATCGATGCGCAGCCGACCCGGCACCGAGATGTGCTCGCGCCACTGACTGTTCGTCGCACCGCCACGAGCCGAGTACAGCGTGTTGTTCTGCGTGAACGACAGCGTCTTGTACCACTGTGCGTTGTACTTCTGCCGCATCGCGTTCACGAGCGATCGGCCATCGGTGACACTAGGCGCTACGGGCCGCGGTGGAGGGCCCGCCGGAGCGGAGCCGCGGCCGCCGCACGCGGCCACGATTGTCACGCAGGAGAGGATCAACGCGGCGCGAGGAACACGGCACGTCATGAAATTGCCTTTCGCCTTGCAGGCTGACGGTTCAACGACGAAGCGAGAAATTACACACTGCGGGCCGTTGAGGGCACAGCCCGCCACACACACAGGCGCATGCCGTGTGCCTGACGCGCGGGCAGCGTTCCCCTGCATCGATGCACCGGCTAGCTTGCCCGTGACTGCCCTCCGTCCCCTGCTCCGTGCCGGAACGTCCAGCCGTTCTCCTCCTCAGCGGTGGCCTCGACTCCACCACGCTACTGGCCCTCGCCTCCGCCGAAGGGTATGCGATCCACGCGCTCACCTTCCGCTACGGACAACGCCACGCGCACGAGGTGGACGCGGCACGTCGCATCGCCGAGCGCTATACGGTCCGACAGCACGTCGTCGCCGACATCGATCTTCGAATGTTCGGGGGATCGGCGCTCACCGCCGATGTTCCTGTTCCCAAGGATCGGCTGCCCAGCGAGCTCGGTGCGGGCGTGCCGATCACCTACGTTCCGGCGCGCAACACAATCTTTCTTTCGTTCGCGTTGGCCTGGGCCGAGGTGATTGGGGCACGCGCGATCTTCATCGGAGTGAACGCACTGGACTACAGCGGCTACCCGGACTGCCGCCCCGAATACATTCACGCGTACGAGCGGATGGCGAATCTCGCGACGCGCTCGGGAGCGGAGGAGCACGCACGAATCGAAATCCGTACACCGCTCATCGATCTGTCGAAGCGGCAGATCATTGAGCTCGGGCAGCGACTCGGCGTTGACTACGCGCTCACGACGAGCTGCTACGACCCCTCGCCGGACGGTGCGGCCTGCGGCCACTGTGACGCCTGCCAACTTCGCCTGCGCGGCTTTCGCGAAGCCGGCACGTCGGACCCGGGACGGTACGCGCCCGAGGTGGACGACGAACCCGTTGGTGAGCCCGCGCGATGACGTACACCGTGAAGGAAATTTTCTACACGCTACAGGGCGAAGGTGCGAACGCCGGGCGGCCGGCTGTGTTCTGCAGGTTCAGCGGATGCAATTTGTGGACGGGTCGCGAAGTCGACCGTGCTCACGCCGTGTGCACGTTCTGCGACACCGACTTCGTGGGGGTTGGTCCAGACGGCGGCAAGTTCGCGACGGCCGACGCGCTCGCGGATGCGGTGAGCTCACGTTGGCCATGGTCCGCGAACGCCGGCGCCCGGCCGCTCGTTGTGTGTACGGGAGGCGAGCCACTCCTGCAGCTCGATGACGAGGCGATTCGCGCGCTTCACGCAGCGGGATTCGAGATTGCCGTCGAGACGAACGGGACCCAACACGCTCCCGCGGGTCTCGATTGGGTATGCGTGAGCCCCAAGTCGACCGCGCAGCTCGTGCTGACGCACGGGGATGAGCTCAAGCTCGTATACCCGCAGGCGGATGCGCCGCCCGAGCGATTTGAATCGCTCGGGTTCGATCACTTCTTTCTGCAGCCGATGGACGGACCGGTGGTGGCCGAGAATACGCGGCGCGCCGTCGCGTACTGTCTCGCTCACCCGAGATGGCGCCTGAGCGTGCAAACGCACAAAGCACTCGGGATTCGGTGATGCGACTGTACAAGGACTTCTCGTTCGAAGCCGCGCACCGCCTGCCTAACGTTCCGGCGGATCACAAGTGCGCTCGGCTTCATGGCCACTCGTTCCAGGTGCGGGTGTCGGTCGACGGACCGGTGGGCGAGCAGACGGGCTGGGTGATGGATTTCGCCGAGATGAAGGCGGCGTTTCGTCCCGTTTACGAGCAGCTCGATCATCGATACCTGAACGAGATCGCCGGCCTCGAGAACCCCACGAGCGAGAATCTGGCGCGATGGATCTGGCGTCAGCTCGGTCCGATCCTGGGGGGCCTGATGGAGGTCGAGGTTCGCGAGACCTGTACGACGGGCTGCATCTATCGAGGCGAGGACGAGTAGTTACCATCGTCGCGTTCCGAGGTAACCGCGTTTTTGCGTGACAGCGGACACGAGCGTTGGCCGCGAAGTCAACGGACCCAGCAACAACGGGTGGAGAGGGTCTGGTCGCAGCAAGCGCGACAGCAGTAGCTTCTCGATCCACCGCGCTCGGCAACGGCCTCGTACGTGCGTGTGTCCAACCTCGAAATGATGCTTCACTCGCCACCTCATCCGTCGCGCGTCTCGCGTCGCCTTCGCCATTGTGCGATCGCGGCGATCGTGGCGTTCGCGCCGGTTGTGGCGGCGGCGCAGAACATGGAGGAGGCGACCGAGCCGGCTCCGCGCGATCGGAGGCCGTTTTCGGCGTTCAGCGCGACGGCGATGTCGATGCGCGACTCCATCGTGACGGTCGCGCGCTCGCAAATCGGAACCCGCTACAAGTATGGCGGAACGACGCCATCGGGCGGATTCGATTGCAGCGGATTCGTCCGGTACGTGTTGAACGCGATTCAGCTGGTGCTGCCCCGTACGGCAGCCCAGCAGGCTGAGTATGGCGCGACGATCCCAAAAGACACCACTCGGCTTCGACCTGGAGACCTGCTCACGTTCGGCCGCAATGGCAAAGTCACGCACATCGGGATCTACGTTGGGAACGGACACTATGTGCACGCCAGCCCGACCGCGGGACGGGTGATCGAAACGTCGCTGGAACGGACGGAGTCGCCGCTGGTGAAAATCTGGCGCGGAGGCCGGCGGCTCCTGGCCGAGCGAGACTGGTTGTCCGATACCACTGCGGCGGCGCCCTAGGGCGACCGTCACCGCCTAACGTCGACGACTGCCGTCGAACGCTCGAGCCGGCTACCGTACACGGTCGCCGGCTCGTTAGTTTCCGGATCGTCCGATTTTGGGACGAGAGTTCCCATATCTGGGCGCGAACTGCTCGAGCGCCGTTGGAAGCCGCATCGTAACATGTTGAAAATAGGCGTCTTGCGATGCAGGTACGATGGCACGGCTCTTCCCTTTGCACGTATTCGAACTGTTCGTGCTTTTCTCCTGTCAAACCGAACGATTTTCTAGCATAAGGACGCGTCCTCTTGGCGATGGACATCAAGCGGGAACCGCCTAAAAAGCGCGGCAAATACATCTTGATTGGCGTGGGCGTCGCCGTACTTGGCATCACCACCGTCGCACTCGGGAATCTCGAGCAGCGAGCGCCCTCGGTCGATCGGGCAACTTTGTGGATCGATTCCGTCCAGCGTGGAACCATGACCCGGCAAGTGCGAGCGCCGGGCACGTTGACCCCTGAGCACATTCGCTACGTCGTCGCGGTGACTTCGGGCCGCGTCGAGGTGCTTCCTGTTCGGCCGGGCGTCACCGTCACGCCATCGACGCTTTTGCTTGAGCTGAGTAACCCGGACGTGCAGCTCGAGATGCTCAACGCGGTGAGCGCCGTGACGAGCGCACAGCAGAACTACGTCACGCTGCAGACGTCGCTCGAATCGCAGCGCCTGCAGCTCGAAACGCAGGTCGCGAACGCGCGAACGCAGTACGGCACCGCCAAGCGTGACTTCGAAACGTTCAAGGCGCTCGCCGCGAAGACTCCTCCTCTGGCGTCGGCCAATGAAGTTGCGCGGGCTACGGAGGCGATGGACGAGGGCGACAAGCGATTGAGGTCGCTCGAGCAGCAGCTCAAGGTCCAGACGGACGCCATCTCCGAACAGCTCCGTTTGGCGCGCGCCAACATCGACCGTCTCTCCGACATTCTGAAATTCCAGCAGGAGCGGGTTGCGTCAATGAAGGTGCCGGCCGGTGAAGCCGGTCAGCTGCTCTCGCTCGGGAACGGGCAGCAAGAACTGCAGCTGGGCCAGTGGGTGCTGGCCGGTCAGACGCTCGCGACGGTCGCGCAGCCCGGCAAGCTCAAGGCGGTGCTTCGCGTTCCGGAAACGCAGGCAAAGGACGTCTCGATGGGCCAGAAGGTCGATATCGATACGCGTGCGGGCGGTGGCGGCGGGAACTCGGGCATCGTGAAGGGTCACGTGAGCCGCGTCGACCCCACGTCGGTCAACGGGACCGTCACGGTGGAGGTCCTGTTCGACCAGGAGACGCTTCCGCCGGGTGCGCGCGCTGACCTCAGCGTCGACGGCGTCATCGAGATCGAGCGCCTCGACAACGTGTTGTTCGTGCAGCGCCCGGCCTACGGTCAGGCCGAGAGCACCGTTGGTCTCTTCAAGCTCGACCCGGACGGCAAGACCGCCTCGCGCGTGAACGTGAAGCTCGGCCGCAGCTCGGTGAGCACGATCGAGATCGTCAGCGGTCTGCAACCCAAAGACAAGGTCATCGTGTCTGACATGTCGCAATGGGACAACGTCGCAAAGGTTCGACTGCAGTGATTCGTACTGATCCCATCGCAAGCGAAACCGCGAGCGCGACGCCGCGGTAATGGATTGAACGGCTTCCGTCCCCACGACCCCAGCTCAACCCTCACTCCCCTGGCTATGGCCACTCAGTCCGCAACGTCGCCCTCGTCCCTCGGCTCAATGCCCGGCGCTTCTGGCGAGGCGCTGATCAAGATGGAAGGGATCAAGAAGATCTTTTACACCGATGAGGTCGAGACGCACGCGCTCTCGGACATTCATCTCGAGATACGGCCTGGCGAGTACATCGCGATCGCGGGGCCGTCTGGCTGCGGCAAGACAACCCTTCTGTCGATCCTGGGGCTGCTCGACACTCCAACCGATGGGAGCTACGTGCTGAGCGGTGAGCCGGTGGCGAAGCTCTCGGCGGCCGATCGCGCACGGATCCGTAACCGACAGATCGGGTTCATCTTCCAGGCGTTCAACCTGATCGGCGATCTGACGGTCTACGAGAACGTCGAGCTGCCGCTCACGTATCGCGGGATGTCGTCGTCGGAGCGCAAGACGCGCGTCCAGAATGCGCTCGAGCGCGTCGGCATGTCGCACCGCATGAAGCACTACCCTTCGCAGCTCTCCGGCGGTCAGCAGCAGCGCGTCGCCGTGGCACGCGCGGTGGCCGGCGACCCGGTGATCCTCCTGGCCGACGAGCCGACGGGAAACCTCGACTCGACGAACGGCGAGGCGGTGATGGAGCTCTTGCGCGAGTTGCACCGCGGCGGTGCTACGATCTGCATGGTGACGCACGATCCGCGTTATGCGCGGCATGCGGACCGTTCGATCCACCTCTTCGACGGCCGGGTGGTGGAAGAGACGACTCCCGGCATGGCGTCATCAGACTGATGATGGAGCGGGACTCGAGGCTCGACACCCGGTTCGGCCGGGGTCGCGGGCTCGGGTCCCGCCTCACCGCGCTATTCGTTGCGGCAGCCGCGTATGCGGCATTGCCTAACGTCGCCCCGGCCCAGAACGGCGACTCCAGCGGCGTCCGGCTGTTCGAGGCGGGGAAGTTCAAGGAAGCGAAGACCGTCTTCGAGCCCGCGTTCCGATCGAATGCGGCGGACGCTGCCGCAGCGTTTTACCTCGGCCGCATCGCGATCGAGGAGCGCCGGCACGACCGCGCGGCGGACTACTTCGAGACCGCGGTGAAGCTGGAACCGAAGAACGCGACCTACTTCCTGTGGTTAGGCAGGGCGTATGGCCGGGCGGCGCAGGACGCAAATGTGCTGCGCCAGCCGGGGCTCGCGAGGAAAGCCAAGGGCGCCTGGGAACGCGCGATCGACCTCGATGCCGACAACCTCGACGCGCGAAGCGACCTGATTCAGTACTACGTGCAGGCGCCGGGTTTTCTGGGTGGCAGCACGGCCAAGGCGCTCGAGCAGGCCGAGGAGATTCGCAAGCGCAACGCACTCCGCGGGTATCTCGAGCTCGGTGGGCTTTACGAGCGGCAGAAGATGTTCACCGAAGCCGAGAACGCGTACCTCGGCGCGGCAAAAGAAAAGTCGGATCGGCACGTTGGAGAGTATCGGCTGGGCGTGTTCTATCAGAACACCGGCGCGTACGACAAGGCGTTCGAGTTGTTCGAGTCGATGATCGAGGCGAATCTGACGGAAGTCGGGGCCCTCTTTCAGATCGGGAAGACCGGCGCTCTCTCGGGACAGCGTTTGGAGCGGTCGGAGGAAGCACTGAAGGCGTACCTGCAGACGACGCCGGGCCGCAACGACCCGTCGCTCGCAGCCGCACACTGGAGGCTCGGTATGGTCCACGAGTGGCGTCGAGACCGGGAGCGTGCGAAGGCCGAGTACGAGATCGCGCTGCGGCTTGATCCCACGTTCAAGCCGGCGACGGAGTCCCTGAAGAAGCTCACGTAACAATCAGGCGAAGCAAACGGTCATGGGCGGCGCCCAGAAAAGTGCCGCCTCTACCCGGGGTACATCAAAAGCAGTCAAAGCCATCAGCCATAGCTTCGCAGCCATCAGCCATCAGCTCAGACGGCGGACATCGATTCCCGATTCCCGATTCCCGATTCCCGATGCTGGACTCGATAAGCCACGACATTCGCTATGCGGTGCGATCGCTGCTGCGAGCCCCGGGGTACGCGATCGTCGCCATTCTGTGCCTTTCGCTCGGGATCGCCGCGAATGTCACCGTGTTCACGCCGGTGAACACGCTGCTACTCCGACCGCTGCCCTTCACCGACCCGGATCGCGTGATGAGCGTCTACACCACGCTCGATCGCGACCGCCGCTTCGAAGGCAGCTGGTCGTACGCGGACTACCTCGACGTCGGGAACGCCGGCGGAACGTTCGCCAGCGCCGGGCTCTTCGACGATCGGCAGGTCAACATCGGTGGGCTGGATGAGCCCGAACGCGTACAGGGCGCGCGCATGACCGCCTCGGTCTTCCCGTTGTTAGGCATCCGCACGATCCTCGGACGCGGTTTCCGCGCCGACGAAGATGAAGCCGGAAAGGTGATGCTCATCAGCCACGGCTTCTGGCAGCGGAAGTTTGCGGGAGACCGGTCGGTCATCGGACGGCCGCTCAATGTCAACGGGCAGCCATATACCATCGTCGGCGTCGTGCAGGAGAAGATCAAATTCCCCGAGCTGGCCGACGTCTGGCTGCCGCTCGAGCCGGGTGAGATGAAGGACCATCGCGACTGGCGCAATTACAGCATGGTCGCGCGGCTCGCGCCGAACGTATCGCCCGCGCAGGCACAGGCGCGCCTCGTGGCGGCCATGCGCGAGCTGCAGGGTCGATTCGGCGATACCAACAAGGGCTGGACGGGGTGGCTCGAGCCGTTCCGTGAGAACGTCGCTCGAGACGTTCGACCGATGATGCTCATCATGCTCGCCGCAGTTGCGTTCGTGCTGCTCATCGCATGCGCAAATGTGGCGAACCTCATGCTCGCCCGCGCAACGAATCGCCAGCGTGAGATTGCGGTGCGCCTCGCGCTTGGCGCGGGCCGGGGACGGATCGTCCAGCAGCTCCTGACCGAGAGCATCATCCTCGGCGTGATCGGTGGCGGGCTCGGAGCGATTCTCGGCGTGTGGGGCGTAGACGCGATCGTCAGCCTGCTACCGCCGGAGATGCCGTTCTGGATGGTGTTCGACGTGGACCGCCGCGTCCTGGCCGCCACGCTGGTTGTCTCCGTCGCGACCGGCATCCTGTTTGGTCTCGTGCCGGCACTCCAGGCATCATCACCGCGCCTCGGCGAGACGCTCAAGGAGAACAGCCGCTCCTCTACTGGCGCGGTTCGCGGAACGCGGCTTCGCAGCACACTCGTCGTAGCGGAGCTCGTGCTCTCGGTGGTGCTGCTCATCGGTGCCGCGTTGATGATTCAGAGCTTCATCCGGATGCGCACCGCACGGCTCGGGTTCGATCCGTCTCGCGTGCTCACGTTCCAGGTAGCGCCCGAGGGCAGCCGCTACGCAACCGACTCTGCTCGCTTGCAGTTCTACGACGCGCTTACGGAGCAGGTTGGGTCGTTATCGGGCGTAGCTCGCGTTGGCGCGATCGCCTGGCTGCCGGTCCGCAACTGCTGCAGTTGGGTGAACTATCAGCCTGAAGGCAAGACGTACGCGGTGGACGACCGGCCTAACGCGTTCTACAACGTGGTGACGCCGGGGTTCCTGTCCGCATTCGGCATTTCGCTTGTCGCCGGGCGTGACTTCGACCGCCGCGACACAAAGACCGCGCCACGCGTCGCCATGGTGTCGCGTGTATTCGCTGAACGCGAGTGGCCCGGGCAAAATCCGGTCGGAAAACGGCTGCGGCTCGAAGCCACCGACACGGCCTGGACCACGGTCGTGGGCATCATGGGCGGGTTCGTTCAGGACCGCCGAATCAGCAACGCGCTCCGACCACAGATCGTGGTTCCGCTCGCGCAATCCGAGCGGCGAACGCTGTGGGTCGCCGTGCGGGCCACGGGCGATGCCGCCGCGCTTGCACCGCTCATTCGGGCGGAGATTCGCCGGATCGATCCCGACGTGCCGCTCGCGGAGGTGAACGTGATGCCGCGCGTCATCGCCGAACGGAACTTCGAGCCGCGCGTGTACGGCCTCATGTTCTCGATCTTCGCTGCATCCGCTTTGCTGCTCGCGGTCATCGGTATTTACGGCGTGATGGCGTACTCCGTCGCGCAGCGGACCCACGAGTTCGGGGTGCGAATCGCGCTCGGCGCCCAGCCGCGTGACGTGTTGCTGCTCGTCCTCCGCGCCGGCGTACGCCTCGTGGCTCTCGGCCTGATCATCGGCATCCCGGTGGCCTTCGGGATGGGTCGCGGGCTCAGTGGGCTGCTGTACGGCGTGAAGCCGAGCGACCCGGCAACGTTCATTGGCATTCCACTGCTGTTAGGCGCCGTCGCGCTGCTCGCCAGCATGTTCCCCGCGCGGCGAGCGACTCGCGTCGAACCCATCGTTGCGCTTCGCAACGACTGACCGCTCTCGGGAGCTTTGCGTATGGACACCGTCCTTCGTGATTTGCGATACGCGATTCGGTCGCTAGCGAGACAGCCTGGCTTCTCGCTGGCCGTGGCGCTCACGCTGGCGTTAGGTATCGGCGCGAACACGGCCATCTTCAGTATCGTGAATGGGGTCCTGCTCCGGCATCTGCCCTACCCCGACGACGCCCAGCTCATGACGGTCTGGACGCGGATGGCAAACGGAGAGCATGAGACGGCGTCGATGCCGGACTATCTCGACTGGAAGGCGCAGAACTCGTCGTTCTCGCAGATGACGGCCTACGCGAACTCGAACGACAATCTCGCCGCTCCTGGCGCGGATCCGGAGCGCGTACCAAGCGCCCGGGTGATTGCCGATTACTTCCCGACACTGGGCGTGACACCGGCAGCGGGCCGGTGGTTCGTGCCTGACGAGTTCGTGTTTGGTTCCCATCGTGTGGTCGTGCTCTCGCACGCACTCTGGGTGCGCCGGTTCGGCGCCAGCCCCGGGATTGTCGGACAGACCATCACGCTCAACGCTCGGCCGTACACCGTCGTTGGCGTGGCACCGGAATCCGCGCGGCTTCCGGCGCGAGCGCAGCTCTGGGCTCCATTCGCGATCGACCCAAGCTCACCACCGCCGGGACGACGCGGAGACTTCCTTTCAGTCGTCGGTCGACTCAAACCGGGGATTTCACAGGCGCGCGCACAAAGCGACATGGATGCCATCGGTCGAAGGCTCGCCGCCGCATATCCCGCGACGAATGCGCGCATCGGCGTCCTGGTCATCTCGCTTCATGATCAACTCGTCGGTCAGATTCGCCCGGCGCTGCTCGTGTTCAGCGGCGCCGTGGCGCTGGTGCTACTCATCGCATGCGCGAACGTCGCGAATCTGCTGCTCGCGCGCGCGACGGCTCGCGAGCGAGAGATGGCCGTGCGTGCGGCGCTCGGCGCCGGGCGCAGCCGACTCGTCAGGCAGATGTTGACCGAGAGCCTGGTACTCGCGGTGGCCGGTGGCCTGCTCGGCCTGGCACTGGCGTGGTGGGGCGTACAGGGGCTCAGGGCCGCGGCGCCGCCAACGCTGCCGCGTCTCGATGAAGTCGGGCTCGACCCCGTTGCGCTCGCGTTCACGGCCATCGCCGTCGTAGTCACAGGGTTCCTATTCGGCATCGCCCCGGCGCTCCGCGGCTCCGGCTATGCGCTGCATTCGACACTCGTCGCCGGTGGCCGCGCCGGTATTGGGGGCGGCAGCGGCGAGCGACTACGCGCGGTGCTCGTGGTCGCACAGGTCGCGCTCGCGCTTGTGCTCCTCGTGGGCTCGGGGCTACTCGTTCGCACGTTTGCCCGGCTTCAGCAGGTGGACCTCGGGTTCGACTCCGGCCACGTCCTGACGGCGCAGGTGGTTCTGCCGGGCGTCAAGTACGACACCGATGATCGCGTGATGGGGTTCTTCAACTCACTCCGCGATCGGCTGACGACCACGCCGGGCGTTTCCGTCGCAGGCTTCACGTCGGATGTGCCACTCGCGGGGGGCTACAGCTATCTCTCGTTCGACATCGTCGGCAAGCCCGCGCCGCAGCCGGGCCAGAGCTCTCCCGACGCCGTCAGCACCGTAGCGACCGCCGAGTATTTCTCGGCCATGCGGATCCCACTTCTTTCGGGTCGGCTCTTCACGCCGAGCGACGGGCCTAACGCGCCGCGAGTCGTCGTCGTGAACAAGGAGCTCGTGCAGAAAGCGTTCGGCGGGCGCGATGCCATCGGCGAACGAATCACCTTTGGCAACCTGTCGGACAGCACGAGCTGGCTGACGATCGTCGGGGTCGTCGGCAGCACGCGGCTCGAGGGCGTTGGATTGGAGACCTACTCCCAGGCCTTCACACCCCTCACGCAGACGCCGGTCCCCTATGTGTACGTCGTTGCCCGGACGACCGGCGATCCGCTCGCCCTCACCGGTGCGCTTCGCCGCGAGGTCGTGGCGCTCGACCCAACGCTCCCGATCGCCGGCATCCAATCCATGGACCAGCGAGCAGCAACGTCCGTCGCGCAATTCAAGCTCAACTCCATCATCGTGACGCTGTTCGCCGGTGTTGCGCTCGTTCTGGCGTCCATCGGTATCTACGCGGTGATCTCGTACGCGGTCGCGCAGCGGACGCGCGAGATCGGCATTCGCATGGCCCTCGGCGCCGCGACCGGGGATGTGCTCCGGCTGGTCGTTCGGGACGGCATGGCGCCGGCGGTGATCGGCGTAACGCTCGGCGCGGTGGGGGCGTTCGGTCTCACGCGGCTGATGCGGAGCCTGCTCTACGGCGTCAGCGCAACGGATCCCGTGGTGTTCGGTCTCGTGGCCGGGGTACTCGTGCTCGTCGCACTGGGCGCCTGCTGGGTTCCCGCACGGAGAGCGTCACGCGTGGACCCGAACGTGGCCCTGCGCAATGAGTGAGATGGGAGAACGGAATCGTTCCCGCGTTGGTCCAAAGAAGCATCAGCCCTAGAGGGTCACGCGATGGATACGCTCCTTCAGGACCTCACGTACGCGCTGCGAACGCTTCGGCGGACTCCGGCCTTCACGCTCGCAGCCGTGGCCTGCCTGGCGTTAGGTATCGGCGCCAACACAGCCATCTTCAGCGTCGTCGACGGGGTGCTGCTCCGGCCACTGCCATTCAAGGACCCGGGCTCGCTGGTGATGGTGTGGGAGACGAACCGAAGTCACGGGGCGGACCGCAACGTGGTGTCTCCCGCCAACTACCTGGACTGGCGCGCGCAGAACTCCACGTTCAGCGACATCGGGTCGTACATCGACTGGCGGGCGAACCTGACGGGAGTCGACGAGCCCGTCGAGGTCGCAGTGTCGATCGCCACGGCCTCGTTTTTCCAGGTGCTCGGCGTGACACCGGAGCTTGGACGCGTCTACACCCCGGAGGAAGACGCGCCTAACGGGCCGCAGGTCGTTGTACTCAGTCATCGCCTGTGGGAACGCCGTTTCGGGGCGCGCCGAGAGGCCATCGGCGCGCGACTCGAGCTCAATGGCCGGCCGTCCACCGTGATCGGCGTCATGCCGCCGAGCTTCGGGATCGAGGGGAGCAAGGCAGAGCTCTGGACGCCCATGCACCTCGACCCATCAGTGGATTATCGGACACGGACGGGACGGTATCTCACGAGCATCGCGCGCCTCAAGCCCAACGTGACGCCGCAGCGTGCGCAGGCCGACATGAGCGCCATCGCCCGCCGACTCGAGGCGGCGCACCCGACGTTCAACAGCGCCTGGGGCGCGAATGTGGTGCCGATGTACGAGCAAGTCGTGGGCGGCGTCCGCCGAGCGCTGCTCGTGCTGGGCGGCGTGGTGGCGTTCGTGTTGCTGATCGCGTGCGCCAACGTCGCCAATCTGTTGCTGGCGCGGTCGACCGCCCGCACCCGGGAGGTCGCCGTACGCGCGGCGCTGGGGGCGGGTCGCGGCCGAATGGTGCGGCAGCTGCTGACCGAGAGCGTCGTGCTTTCGGCGTTAGGTGGTGCCGTGGGGCTCCTTCTGGCATACTGGGGTGTTCAGGTCGTCAAGGCGCTTGCCCCGCGCGGGGTACCGCGCATCGCCTCCATCTCGATCGACGGCTGGACGATGGCCTTCACGCTCGTCGTCGCGCTGGTGACCGGCCTTCTCTTTGGCCTCGCGCCGGCGCTTCAGGCGAGCCGTGGGAACCTGCAGACGATCCTTCGCGAGGGTAGCCGAGGGTCGACGGGCAGCGGGCGGGCGCGCACGGTGCTCGTGGCCGCACAGGTGGCGCTGTCCCTCGTGTTGCTGATCGGCGCCGGGCTCATGATGCGCAGCTTCGTACGGCTCCAGTCGGTAGACCCCGGGTTCGACCCGGACGGCGTGCTCACCGGCCGAGTTCAGCTCACCGGCGAGCGGTTTCGCTCAGCGTCGGTCGCAACGGCATTCTTCGATCAGCTCCTCGAGCGCATCGAGAAGGTGCCGGGCGTGCAATCCGCCGGAGCGATCAACTGGCTGCCGTTCGGCGGCGACGGTTCGGCGACGAGCTATTGGATCGAGGGCCGACCGGTGCCGCCACCAACGAGCGAATTCGTGGCCGATGTCCGCGCGGTCGATCCGCGGTACTTCCGGACGATGCGCATACGCGTCGAGCGCGGCGAGTCGTTCGACGCCCGGGCGAACACCGAATCGCCGAAGCAGGTCGTGGTCAACGAGGCGTTCGTGCGCGTGCACTTTCCCACGAGCAACCCGATCGGCGAGCACGTGGTCATGCCGTGGGACGACACACTGCGAGCGGAGATCGTGGGAGTCGTGGCGGACACGAAGCACGCGGGGCTGGACTCCGCAGCCCGGCCAATGATCTATTGGGCAGTGAAGCAGTTTCCCTCCAGCATGATGACGCTCGTCGTGCGAACGAACGGCGACCCGATGCGCCTCGCGCCAGCGATTGCCCGCGAGGTCCGCGCGCTCGACGCGAATCAGCCGTTTGCGGACCCGAAGCCGCTCGACGCGTATCTCAGCCAGAGCGTCGCTCAACGTCGGTTCAGCATGACGCTGCTCGGAGTGTTCTCCGGGCTGGCGCTCGTCCTGGCCGCGCTCGGCATCTATGGTGTGCTGGCGTATTCGGTCGCGCAGCGCACGCGCGAGATCGGCGTTCGGATGGCGCTCGGCGCTCGCGAATCCACCGTGGCCAGCATGGTGGTCCGTGAGGCACTGGGTGTGGTCGGGGTTGGGCTCGTCGTCGGCATCGCGGGTGCGATCGCACTGACGCGCGTGTTGGCCACGTTGCTGTACGACATCAGCCCGACTGACCCGCTCACATTCGCGGGCGTGACACTCGCGCTCGGCGCGGTAGCCGTGGCCGCGAGCTATTTTCCAGCGAGGCGAGCAGCGCGCGTGGATCCGATTGTCGCACTGAGGCAGGAATAACGGCACGACCCGCCTGGCCGTTTCGATTCCCGATTCCCTATTCCCGATTCCCGACTATGTGGACCTTTCGCTCCAAGACCGCTGAAGGTGAGCCGTCGCAGGCCGGCACCGTGGACGCGCCGATCGACCTGTCCCGTCCGCTCCTGTCGCTCAGAAACATCGAGAAGGTCTACGAGACGCCGGCGGGCAAGAACTACGTGCTCAGGCGCATCACGATCGACGTGCAGCCGGGCGAGTTCCTCACGATCATGGGGCCCTCGGGTGCCGGGAAGTCGACACTGCTGAGCATTCTCGGGATGCTCGATGGCGCATGGACAGGCGAGTACGGATTCCTTCACCATCCGATTCACTCGCTCAACAACAAGGAGCGCGTGGCGATCAACAAGCAGTACATCGGCTTCGTGTTCCAGCAGTATCACCTGCTCGACGACCTGACGGTGGCAGAGAATCTCGATGTGCCGCTGTCGTACCGGAACATCAAGCGCGATGAGCGCGCCTCGATCGTCGCGGACGTCCTCGACAAGTTCCAGATGGTCGGAAAGAAGGATCTCTACCCCCGGCAGCTTTCCGGCGGCCAGCAACAGCTCGTCGGTGTCGCGCGCGCCGTGATCGCGAAACCGAAGCTGATTCTCGCCGATGAGCCGACGGGGAACCTGCATTCGACGCAGGCGAAGGAGATCATGGAGCTGTTCCAGAAGCTCAACGAAGCCGGCACGACGATCGTGCAGGTCACGCACTCGGAGACCAACGCGGCGTTCGGCCATCGCATCGTCAATCTCAAGGACGGATGGGTCGTCAGCGATGTACGGCTACGGTAACTCCACACAGGTTACTGGTTACTGGTACAGGTTACTGGTTATAGCTGCCTCGGGACGCTCCGGCCTCCCGAGGCAGCTATAACCAGTGACCAGTGACCAGTGCTGAGCAACCCTAACGAATGACGCCTTGAAGCCGCGCCTTTTGATCGCCGACGACCAGCCCGACGTGCTCGAGGCGCTGCGCCTCCTGCTCAAGGGCGAGCAGTACGAGATCGAGACGGCGAAGTCCCCGGCCGGAATTCTCGCCGCGCTCGAGGCGCGCGATTTCGACGCGGTGCTGATGGATCTCAACTACGCCCGCGACACGACGTCCGGGCAGGAAGGGCTGGACCTGCTGCACAAGATCCAGGCGCTCGACTGGACCCTGCCCACAGTCGTTATGACGGCGTGGGCGAGTACGGTCAGCGCCGTCGAAGCGATGCGCCGCGGGGCATACGATTACGTCGAGAAGCCGTGGGACAACTCGCGGCTGCTGGCGATCCTGCGGAATGCCATCGACATGGGGCGTGCGCTCCGCAAGAGCCAGCGTCTCGAGAGCGAGAACCAGACGCTTCGCCGCAACGGCATGCCTCAGCTCATCGCCGACTCGGCGAAGATGCGTCCCGTGCTGCAGCTCATGGAGCGGATTGGGCCATCGGACGCGAACGTGCTGATCACCGGTGAGCACGGGACCGGCAAGGAGCTCGTCGCACATTGGCTGCACTCGGCGTCCTCGCGCGCCTCGAAGAGCTTCGTTGCCGTCAATATGGGGGGCTTGTCCGAGGGCGTCTTCGAGAGTGAGCTGTTCGGCCACGTAAAGGGCTCGTTCACGGACGCCAAGGCGGATCGCATCGGTCGCTTCGAGCTCGCCGATCAGGGCACGTTCTTTCTCGATGAGATTGCGAACATCACGCTGTCGCAGCAGTCCAAGCTGCTGCGGGTCCTTCAGACGGGCGATGTGGAGCGAGTGGGGTCGTCGAAGGCGCGCCACGTTGATGTGCGCGTGCTCTCGGCAACGAACGTCGATCTGCATACGGAAGTCGCGGCCGGTCGCTTTCGTGAGGACCTGCTTTTCCGGCTGAACACGATCGAGATCCGTCTCCCGCCTCTCCGCGAGCGACGCGAGGACATTCCCGTGCTCGCGCAGCATTTCCTCAAGCGTCACGCGGGACGCTACCGAAAGACCGTCCACGGCTTCGACGCCGGCGGTATGCAGTCGCTGCTCGAACATTCGTGGCCCGGGAACATCCGCGAGCTCGATCACGCCATCGAGCGCTCGGTGCTGCTCGCCCAGGGCGACCTGGTGCGCGCCGGCGATCTCGGATTACGGGCCGCCGCACCGGGAACGGCGCCGCGCATCGAGGACCTGACGCTCGATGAAGTCGAGAAGCTCGTGATCCAGAAAGCGCTCAGCCGGTTCGATGGCAACGTCAGCCAGGCGGCGAAGGCGTTAGGCCTGAGTCGCAGCGCGCTCTATCGACGCCTCGAGACCCATGAGATCTGACGATGCGATCTAACGATGCGATCTGAGGAAGGCCGGCGCTTCGGGTGGCTGAACCACGAGCGCCGCGTCTTCGTTCTCTCCCTGGCCGCGGGGGCGCCGGCCGTCATTCTCGCGCTCGTCCTGCTTCGCCTCGGGGATTACTCGGCGAAGGTCACGTGGACGCTGGGGACGCTCGTCGTCGGCTGCTGGTTCATCGTGTCGCTCGTCATCCGCGAGCGGGTCGTGCGGCCGCTGCAGACGCTGTCCAACATGCTCGCAGCGCTGCGCGAGGGGGATTTTTCCCTGCGAGCGCGGAGCTCGCTGTCGGACGACGCGCTGGCGCTCGCGCTGCTCGAAGTGAACAGCCTGGGCAACACGCTCCAGGCACAGCGGCTCGGCGCCATGGAGGCCACAGCGCTGCTCCGCACCGTCATGGCGGAGATCGATGCGGCGATCTTCGCGTTCGACGCGGCCAATCAGCTGCGACTCGCCAATCGGGCCGGCGAACGGTTGTTAGGCGTTCCGATCGAGCGCCTGCTCGGACGGACTGCTGGTGCGTTGGGCCTCGAGCCCTTTCTGTCAGGCGATTCGCCGCGCGTGCATGATCTCGTCTTCCCCGGGCGCAGCGGCCGATGGGAGGTCCGCCGCACCACATTCCGACAGGATGGGCGCCCACACACGCTGGTGGTGATCTCGGACCTAAGCAAGACGCTGCGCGAGGAGGAGCTCCTCGCATGGCAGCGGCTCGTGCGCGTGCTGAGCCACGAGATCAACAACTCGCTGACGCCGATCAAGTCGATCGCGGGAAGCTTGCTGAGCCTTCTCGACCGTGCGCCGCGCCCGCCTGACGCGGACGACGACCTTCGTGGCGGGCTCGGGATCATCGGCACGAGGTCCGAGGCGCTGTCGCGCTT
>DATCGG010000521.1:0-5863 GCA_036509075.1 Gemmatimonadaceae bacterium | reverse complement strand
GCGACCAAGTGTGGGTTCACACCGCAGTACGCAGCACTGGAAGCACTCTACCGCCGCTACCGCCCTCGCGGGCTTGCGGTGCTGGGCTTCCCATGCAATCAGTTCGGGCACCAGGAGCCCGGCACCGAGCACGACATCAGGGAGTTCTGCTCGCGCGAGTACGACATCACCTTCCCGATGTTCTCGAAGATCGACGTCAACGGACCTAACGAGCATCCACTCTACACCACGCTCAAGCGCAAGGCGCCCGGACTGCTTGGAACCACGTCCGTAAAATGGAACTTCACCAAATTCCTCGTGGGTCGTGACGGCGCGATTCTTACGCGCTATTCGCCGCGCGACACGCCGCAAGCCATCGAGAGCGATTCCGTGTTTCTCACCGCGTTGGGTTGACGCACCGGCGGCTTGCCGCCACCACTCGATCACAGGTACCCTGATGACGCTCCGCTCGCGTCCAATCGCCGTTGTCGCCGGACTCGCAATCGTGGGGATCCTCGCCATCGCGGCCCGCAATGCGCCGAAGCGTGAGCCGGCGCCGCAACAGGCGGCCTCCAACCCTACCGCGGCGCTGCTCGTCGAGCTGATACGAGCCAACACGTCCAACCCACCAGGTAACACGGGCAGCGTTGCGAACCTGCTCGCGCCGAAGTTCAAGGCCCTCGGTTTCGAGGTCGACATCATCCAGACGCCTGACAGCGGCAAGGCACACTTCATCGCGCGGCTGCGTGGCAACGGGTCGAAGCGCCCCGTACTCATCGCCGCACATGCAGACGTCGTCGGAGTCGAGCGCGAGAAGTGGACGGTCGACCCGTTCGCCGGTCTGACGAAGGACGGCTACGTGTTCGGCCGCGGCGCGCTCGACTTCAAGGGCGGCATCGCGGTGTTTGCCCGGGCCGCGATGATGTTGGCCGAGCGCAAGGTTCCGCTCGATCGCGACGTCATCTTCCTCGCCGAGGCGGACGAGGAGAGCGGCCCGTACAGCACGACCTGGCTGGCGTCGCAGGCATGGCAGAAGATCGACTGCGAGTTCGCGCTGAACGAGGGTGGCTGGATCATGAAGGGGCGGGACGGGCGCGTGCGCTACGTGAGCATCTCGACCGCGGACAAGAGCGCGGTCCCGATCATCCTCACCGCAAAGGGCACCTCCACACACGCGTCGATGCCGCGGCCCGACAACGCGATCTTCGCGCTGGCGCGGGCGCTGGCGAAGATCTCGGCCTACGAGACCCCGCTGCTGCTCACGCCGAGCACGCGCCAGTTCTTCCAGACGCTGGCGAAGACGAGCCAGCCGCCGATGTCGGGGTATTTCACCGACTTGTTAGGCACCGACTCCGCCCGTGTGCACCGGGCCGATCGCGAGATCAGCAAGGATCCGCTGCTGCACGCGCTCATGCGCAACACGCTTGCGCCCGTGCTCATGAACGCCGGCTTCCGGGGGAACGTGATTCCGGGGTCCGCGGAGGCGACGATCAACGCGCGTCTCATCCCGGGAGCGAAACCGGAGGATATCGTGCGCGACCTGCAGCGCGTGATCGGTGACTCGACGATCGACGTGCGCGTGTCGAACACGATCCCGTGGCCCCGGGGTCTCGCGCCGTCGTCGGAGGACACCGATCTCTACCGCGCGCTCGAGAGATCTGCTCGTCAGCAGTTTTCGGCCGAAGTGACGCCATACCTCTTTCAGGCGGGGACCGACGCGCCGACGTGGCGCTCGCGGGGAATCCCGGTGTACGGGATCTACCCTTATCCCATCGACGCCGAGGACCTCACGCGCATGCACGGCAACGACGAGCGGGTGAGCATCGAGTCGCTGCGGCAGGGAACCGAGATGATCTACCGGACGCTCGTCGATGTCGCGGGTAAGCGGGAGTGAGCAAGGGGCCCGTAATCGACAGGCCGTGTTCCCACGCCTAAATTGGCGCGCATGCAACGACGGGATTTTGTCCAATCGATGGCCGGCGGGTTGGCCGGCGCCCTCGGCGCAGCGAGCTGGTCGCAGCTTCGGGCGGTAAGCGCCCATGCGGCCGGAATTGCCGAGTCGGCGTCGTACGAGTTCCTGACCGCCGAGCAGGTGAAGCTGCTCGATGTGATCACCGCGCACCTGATCCCCACGGACGATACGCCTGGCGCGCGTGAGGCGAAGGTGGTGCGATTCATCGATCACGCGCTCGCGACGATCTTCAAGGATCTTCAGAAGGATTTCACGAAGACGCTCGCGGATTTCAGCGAGTTCACGTCGCACTACCGGCCCGATGGCGCGTCGTTCCTCGCGTTGACACCTAACGAGCAGATCGACGCCATCGGCGAGCTCGAGCGGCTGAAGCCGGATGTCTTCTTTGACCTCCGCGGGGTGACGATGACCGGCATGTTCGCGCACCCCGAGCACGGCGGCAATTTCGGCAAGATTGGCTGGAAGCTCATCGGCTACGAGGACCGTTACTCCTGGGCGCCGCCGTTCGGCTATTACGACCGAGGTCGTGAATGAGCGGGCACCCGCATCACACCGACGAGCCAGTCCGACTCCTGCCGCCCATGCGCACATTTGCCCCGACGGACGAAGTGGATTTCGTCATCGTCGGGTCGGGCGCGGCGGGCGGCGTCATGGCGCGCGAGCTGTCCCACAAGGGGTTCTCCGTCGTCGTGCTCGAGCAGGGCCCGTTCCTCACGGAGCGCGATTTCAGTCACGACCCGTTCTGGGGAGATCTGCATCCCGACAAGGCGCTCACGAATAATCGGAAGGACCAGCCAGGCACAAGTCGGAAGACCGACAAGGACGAGGCGAAGCTCAGCGGGTGGAATAACTATGGCCGCGTCGTCGGCGGCGGCTCCGTGCATTTCACGGCGAACTACTGGCGATTCCCCGAGCTCGAGTTCGAGCAGGCCACGCGGTTCGGCGTTCCTGACGACTCGACGATCGCTGATTGGCCGATTCGTTATGCGGACCTCGAGCCGTACTACACCAAGGTCGAGTGGGACATCGGGGTCTCAGGTCTCGCGGGCAATCCGTTCGAGCCACCGCGGACCAAGCCGTTCCCGTTGCCACCGCTTCCGATCAAGTCCGAGGGCGTGCTGTTGGAGCGTGGGGCGAGCAAACTTGGCATGCATCCGTGGCCCGCGCCGATGGCGATTCTCTCGCGGCCGTACCGCGGTCGGTCCGGATGCGTGGCATGCGGGATCTGCATCGGGAACGCGTGCGAGGTGCGCGCGAAATCGAGCTCGCTCGTCACGATGATTCCCGAAGCCATAGCGACGGGCCGGTGCGAGATTCGGACGCTCAGCTACGCGCGCAAGGTGGAGACGAACGCCAGCGGGCGTGTCACTGGTGTGACGTACTTCGACAAGAACAAGAAGGAGGTCGTCCAACGCGCGAAGGCGGTCGTGCTGTCCGCCAACGGCTGTGAGACGCCGAAGCTCCTGCTCATGTCGGCAACGAGCGCGTTCCCGGACGGACTGGCCAACTCGAGCGGGCAGGTCGGGCGAAACATCATGTTCAACGGGAGTGCGCTTCGCACTGGACTGTTCGAGCACGAAATCAACGGCTGGAAAGGCGCCGTCGTCTCGCGCGTGGTCTGGGACACGTACGAAATGCCGGCCTCGTTAGGTCTCTACGGCGGCGGTGGGTTCGACTTCCGCTGCGGGTACGACCCGTTGGCTGGCGGCGCGACGTGGCCCGGTGAGCCCACCTGGGGGAGTGCTTGGAAGAAGCGCGCCCGCGACTACTTCACGAAGTCGCTCATGGTCTACGGGCACATGAGCAGCCTGCCCACGCCGAACAACCGCATGGATCTCGATCCGAAGGTGAAGGACGCCTGGGGTCTGCCCGCACCTCGCCTAACGTTCACGGGTCATCCGAACGACTTCAAGCTCGGCGCGTGGTTCGGCAAACGCGGCGAAGAGTTGCTGAGCGCCGCCGGTGCCCTCGGAGTCGCCGGCGAGTACGGCGGGCCGGATGGCGGCGGTCCTCACCTCCTCGGCACATGTCGCATGGGGAACGACCCGCACACGTCGGTGGTGAACGCGGATCATCGCGCGCACGACGTACCGAACCTGTTCATTGTGGACGGCAGCAATTTCGTCACGTCGGGGCGTGGTCAGCCGACGATGACGATCCAGGCGCTCGCGTTTCGAGCATCAGACCGGATCACGTCGCTGGTCAAGGAGAAGGCGCTGTAAACACACAGGTTACAGGTTACTGGTTACTAGCGGTTGAACCCTCGGGATGTCTCTCTCAGCGAGATGCGCATCCCGAGGGTTCAAATAACCAATTACCAATTCCAGTAACCAATTACCGGTTCTGTTGCGTTTGTCGACCGTTCGATGTAGACTGTGCGCCCGCTCTACCGAATCCAATGATCCTGCACCCGATCTGCACCCAGCTCGACGCGCGAGACGCCGAGGGTCTTCGAGACCCGCGGCGGTATTGGCGCTTGGTGCAGATGAGCTGGGAGGACGTCGGATGAAGTAGACGCCACCTCCCACCGGGAGTGTGGAATCCCACGCCCCATCCGCGCCGAGCGCTGGATGGGGCGTTTTGCATCCATCAACCAACCATCTGGAGGAATCAGGCCGTGTCGCACATCACGGTGCAGCAACTCAAGGAGCTCAGGCAACGAACCGGAGCCGGCATGCTCGACTGTCGTCAGGCACTCGAGCAGGCCGAGGGCAACATGGAGCAGGCCATCGAGTATCTGCGAAAGCAGGCGGCGGCCGACGCGGCGAAGCGTGCAGCGTGCCTCACCGGCGAGGGTCAGGTCGGCAGCTACATCCACCACGACGCCAAGGTCGGAGCGCTCGTGGAGGTGAAATGCGAGACGGACTTCGTCGCGCGCACCGATGACTTTCGGTCGCTGGTGCGGTACGTGGCCGAGCAGGTCGCCGCCACACCGACGGACGCGCTGGAGACAGAGGCATCACTGCTCGAGCAGCCGTGGATCCGCGACCCGTCGCGCACGATTGGCGATCTCGTGAGCGAAACGTCAGCACGTGTTGGTGAGAACGTGCGCGTTCGCCGGTTCGCACGGTTCCGGATTTCGGATGCGTGAAATGGAGAATGGGAACCGGGAACGGGGAACCGGGAACCGGGCGTCACTGTCATGCCGAGCGCAGCGAGGAACCGCGATCGTCCCGCTGGAGGGCCTCTGTTCCCGGTTCCCCGTTCCCAGTTCCCAGTTTACATCGCTAGCCCGCCGCATGTCGTCCACCTATCGTTCGACTCCATGAACGATCTTCGCGACCGTCTCCAAGCCGCACTCGGCGACGACTACACCGTCGAGCGCGAGCTCGGTGGCGGCGGCATGAGCCACGTCTTTCTCGCCACCGAGCGACGACTCGATCGTCAGGTCGTGATCAAGCTGCTGCCGCCCGACTTCGCCGGCGGCGTCAGCCTCGATCGGTTCCACCGTGAGATCCAGCTCGTCGCGAAGCTTCAGAACCCGCACATCGTCCCCGTCATCACCGCGGGTGAAGCCGACGGCGTGCCGTTCTTCACGATGCCGTTCGTGGAGGGGCGATCGCTGCGCGACATGATCACCGCGGGCACGGCGATGTCGATCACGGAGGGGGTGAACATCCTGCGTGACGTCGCGACCGCGCTCGCGTACGCGCACGAGCGCGGGATCGTGCATCGCGACATCAAGCCGGACAACGTGCTGCTCTCGGGTGGCGCCGCCGTCGTCACCGACTTCGGAGTCGCGAAGGCAATCTCGACGGCCCGCCAGGGCACGGCACCCGGCGGATCCCTGACGCAGATCGGCTTTTCGTTAGGCACGCCGATGTACATGGCGCCGGAACAGGCCGCCGCCGACCCGAATACGGACCATCGCGCGGACCTCTATTCGTTCGGCGTGATGGCGTACGAGCTGTT
>DATCGG010000520.1:0-6816 GCA_036509075.1 Gemmatimonadaceae bacterium | reverse complement strand
AGCCGTCGCCCGCCGCCCGCCGCCGGCAGTTAAAGTATCTTACAAACCTCCGTTCCGTCGTCGCCGTGAAGAAGACGATTCAGAAGCTGCTGGCCGAGTACGGCACGGTCGCCGTCGTCGTGTACTTCGTCATCTTTTTCGCCGTGCTTGGCGCGTTCTGGCTCGCCATTCGCCTCGGATGGCAGCCGACGAGCGCGGCGGGCAGCGTGGGAACCTTCGCGGCGGCATATATCGCGACGAAGCTCACGCAGCCGCTGCGCATCGCGGCGACGCTCGTGATCACGCCGTTCATCGCGAAACTGTACGAGCGCATGCGAGGTCGGGAATCGGGAATCGGGAATCGGGAATAGAGGGAACTGGGAACCGGGAACGGGGAACCGTGACTCCAAGCGGAGCCTCGGTTCCCGGTTCCCGGTTCCCAGTTCCCGGTTCCCTCTATTCCCGATTCCCTACTCCGCGCGCAGCGCCGTCATCGGGCTCACGCCCAGCGCGCGGCGGGCAGGGACGATCGCCGCGAGCGCGCCGGCGATGATCAGAACCAACGCGATGAGGGCGTAGACGCTCGGGTCATGCGGCCGCTGCTCGAACAGCGCTTCACCGAACTGCGGTGCGGCCAACGCCGCGATCCCAAGGCCGACACCCAAGCCGACAAGCAGCTGAAGAACGCCGTCCCGGAGCACGAGCCAGAGGATCGACGCGGGCCGGCTGCCTAACGCGACGCGGATCCCAAGCTCGCGGGTGCGCCGGCTCACCGAGAATCCGAGCACGCCGACCAGGCCGACGACCGACAGCAATAACGCCGAGAGGCCGAAGAAGGTGAACAGTCCGCCAAACACCTTCTCGCCAGTGGTGGCGTGTGCGAGTGTTGCATCGAGCCGGCCTTCCTGATAAAGCGGCACATCCGGATCGATCTCGGCCACGATGTCGCGCAGCGTCGCCACGAGCGCAGTCGCGTCGCTGCTCGTTCGAGCGGCGACGGCGACATTGGCCCAGTCGGACTGTGCAAGCGGCGTGTACACAGCATCGGTGCCCGAATTTCGGTCGCCGTTGCCGCCATCGGTGCCGAGCACCGGTGCCACACCAACGATGGTCGCCCACGCCCCGTTCTCCTTCACGCGAATGCGATGCCCGACCGCGTCTCCGGAGAAGAACCGATCGGCGAACGCCCGATTCACGATCGCCACTAGCGGTCCGCCCTCGCGATCCGCGCGACTGAACGGCCGTCCCTGCAGGAGCGACACACCGAACGTCCGCAAGAACTCCGGTGAGATGGCAACCACTCGACTCCGCGGCACGAGGTCGCGGTTGTCATACCGGGCGCCTTCGACCTCGACCGGTGCGCTCGCCACGCTATTGCCTGGCAGGTGAGACGCCAGCGCGACCGATGTCACCCCAGGCTCGGAAGAAACTCGGGACGCGAGCTCGTCGAACAGGCGTGCGCGCGCGTCCGCATCCGGATAGGCGTCCGCACGGAGCTCGATGCGTCCGGTGGCGACGCGTTCCGGCGCCACGCCCACATAACGGGACGTGATGCTCAACACGCCCTTCACCATGAGCCCCGTGACCACGAGGAGCGCACACGACAGCGCCACCTCCGCGATCACGAGCGCCCGCGTGGCGTGGCCGAGTCGGAACGACGACGAGCCGCGCGTCTGGTCCTTGAGCACGTCACCAACATCGACGCGCGCTGCCTGACGAGCGGGCGCGAGACCTGCCGCCACGGCGGCCAGAACGACGAGTGCCGTTGCGAACGCGAGCACTCGCGTATCGACGTCGACGCGCATCCAGAACGCCAGGTCGAAGCTGAGCGTTCCGTTGAAGACCGCGACCCCGGCGCGCGCCAGCGCCAGACCCAGGATCCCGCCAGGGATCGCGATGGCGAGTGACTCGACCAGCAGCTGCCGGATGAGACTCGACGGGGACGCACCGAGCGCCATGCGAATGGCGATCTCGCGGCTGCGCGAGATCGCACGCGCGAGCAGCAAGTTCGCGACATTCGCGCACGCAATCACCAGCACGAACGACACGACGATGAGCATGGCGCGGAAGATGACGCGTCCCTTCCGCGGGATCATCTCGTCGTAGAACGGGCGGACGCCGAGTGTTCGCCCTTCATGCGCCTTCGGATCGGCGATCGCGAGTCGACGCCCGATGCTCGCGATCTCGGCGCCGGCCGTCTCACGTGTGGCGGTGCTCCGCAGACGACCGATGACGTTGTAGGCGTTGCTATCCTTTGCGGCCGGCGTCGCACGGAACGCGTCGAGAGCGAGCGGTGTCCACAATTGCTCCTGCAGGGGGAAGCCGAAGCCCTTCGCCATGACGCCGACGACGGTGGTTGGTACGCCGTTGATGCGAATGGTTCGGCCCACCACCGAACGATCTCCAGCATAACGATTCTGCCAGAGCTCGTATCCCAGTATGGCGACGTGCGTAGCACCAGGGCGTTCGTCGTCACTCGTGAACGTTCTTCCGAGGAGCGGCGCAACGCGGAGCACGGCGAACAGGCTTGCGTTCACTCGTCCGGCCGAGAGTCGCTCTGCACGATGATCCGCGTCACCGAGGTGAATCGACTCGAAGTCATAGGCCGCGATTGTCTCGAAGCTCCGCTGCTGCTCGCGGACCGCAACGATGTCGGCCGCAGGGATGCGCAGGTACTGGTCGCCGGCGTTGCGATCGGTCATGGCGACGTGCATCAGCTGCTCGGGGTGATCCACCGGCAGGTCACGGAGGATGCCTCGCGTGATCGAGTACATCGTGGTGGTGGATCCGATGCCAAGGGCAAGGGCGAGCGAGGCGAGGAGCGAGACGCCAGGTGAGCTTCGCAGCATTCGCGTCGCGTCTCGCATGTCGAGGAGACGTTTCATTGGAACCGGGAATAGGGAACCGGGAACGGAAACAACCTCGGGAAGCCTCTCTACGCGAGAGTAGCTTCCCGAGGTTTCTTCCGTTCCCGGTTCCCTGTTCCCAGTTCCCGCCCGATCCTATCGGATCGGCTGTCCCACCGCGAAATCGTACAGCGTCAGCCGGCGGAGTCGGTAATACGCCACCCAGTACCCGCGCAGGGCATCGATGTACGCGCGGAGGGCACCGTCCCGCTCACTCTGGGCAATGTAGAGATTGTCGATTTGAATCTTGCCCACGAGGTAGCGGTTCTTCGCCACGTCGAAGCGCTTGACCGCGACGGTGTCGGCCTTGGCTGACAAGGCGAGGTTCCGGGCCGCGAGGGCGAGCTGCAGAGCGGCGAAGTGGGCTTCCTCGGCTGCCGCATCGCGACTGGCGCGCGCGTTCGCGTTCGCCCGGTCCTGGTCCGCTTTGGCTGCTTCCACCTGCCCCTTTCGATTGCCCCACTGAACGATCGGCATCTGAACCCTCACCCCGTACTGTTGGCGCTGGGCGAGGTCCCGATAGGCGGCGTCGAGCACGGTTGCTTGCTGATTGAAGCCGACCGAGGCGGTGACTGTCGCGCCGAATCCGTTGTTGAGCTTCGCCTCGGTGAGCGCACGCTTCGCCTGCACCGACTGCAATTCATTGCTCGTGACCAGGCTCTGGTTCTTGAGCGCCTGCTGGACCGCGAGCGCCGTGTCGACCTCGGTGAGTGGCACCTCGGTCGGTGGCATAATCTCGAACGGCGAGTCGGGCGGGAGGCTGAGCAGCCGCTTGAGCGCCGCGGTGGCTTGATCGAAGGCGAGCTTTGCGGCGTCCGTCTGCGCGCGCGCCTGGAGCAGGGCGAGCTCGCTCTGAAGGAGATCGTTCTCGCCGATCTTGCCGACCTCGAACCGGCCCTTGTTCAGGTTGAAGAGCGTGTCGTTGACCGCGACCTTCTCCACTGCGTTGTCGAGGGCGAGTCGAGCCGAGTGCACGTCGAAGAACGCATTGGCGGCTGACAAGGCGACGTCCTCGCGTGCCTCGAGATACTGACGGTCCGCCGTTTCGGCCACCAGGTTCTGCTCACGCGTATCCCACTTGAGCGCGTTAGGCCGGAAGATCTGCTGCCTGAGCCCGACGGAGACCGGTGAGGAGTTGTAGGAACGCGATGCGTTGACGCCCCCGACGTCCACGCGCTGCAGCCCGGACGAAACGAAGAACGAGCCCCCGGTGAGTGGCAGGGATTGCGACACCACCATGTTGAGCTCCGACGTCGTCTGCTGGCGCGCTCGAAACAGCGTCGATGCGTCCTCCTGGATCACGGGCACGATGGCGCGCTCGTAGTCGGGCAGGGTCCCGTCGAGTGAGAGCTGCGGCATGAGGCGCGCGTTGAACGCCCGATCCCGCCACCGCGCGGCGTCTCGCGTGTCGAGCACGGCCCGCGCCTGCAGCCCCTGCTTCTGCGCCAGTGCGATGACCTGCTGCAGCGTCATGGGCTGCTGCGCCCCGAGCGGCATCGCGACCACCAGCGCTACCAATCCAATCAGGGCAGTGAAGCTGATGGCTGATGGCTGATGGCTGATGGCACTCAGGCCTGCTCGTCCTGCGTTTATTCGTATCTCAGACATACGACCGGATCCTGTTTCGCCGCACGCCATGCGGGGACGATGCCGAAGACGATGCCAACGGTGATCGAAACGCCGAAGGCGATGAACACGGAGAGCGCTGACACGATCGTGTGGATATTGGCGACGCGTTCGATCGCGAAGCTCAGAATGCCGCCTAGGATGATGCCGGCCACGCCGCCCGCCAGGCTGATGAGCACAGCCTCGCTCAGGAACTGCGCAAGGATGTCTCGCTGACTGGCGCCAACCGCGCGCCTGACGCCGATCTCGCGGATCCGTTCAAGGATCGACGCCAGCATGATGTTCATGATGCCGATCCCGCCGACGATGAGCGAGATCGCCGCGATCGCCGCGAGCACCCCGTTGAAGATGTTCTTCGTGTGCTGCTGTTGTTTCAGGAGCAGCTCCGGGACACTGATCTCGAAGTCGATCACCTGGTTGTGCCGCCGCGAGAGCATGCGCTGCATCACGTCGGCAACCCCGGTGACGTACTTCGCGTCGCTCACCCGCACGATCACGCGATCGAGCTGGTGGTAGTTGAGTCGCTCGGCGCGCTGCTCCGTGTCTTCATTGGCGGCGGTCGCGTTCGCGTCATCGTTGTTCTCGCGCGACGCTTGCTGCACTTCCTGCTCGGTGACGAGCGAGCGATTGCGATAGCGCAGCAACATCGTCGAGAGAGGCACATACACGTCCATGTTCGCGTCGCGGATGCCGAGCTTCTGCGACGTCTGATCCGAGACCTTGCGGTCCTCGAGCACGCCAACGACCGTGAGCCACACATTGCCGACCTTGATCGGCTTGCCGATCGGCTCCTCGGTGGTGAAGAAGCGCGACTTCACGCCGTGCCCGATGATGGCGACGGGTGCGCCATCGGCTACCTGGGTCGGTGCGAAGCGCTTGCCTTCGGCCACATTGAGGTTGAAGAGGTCGAGGTAGGTGGTGTCGACGCCCACGACCTTGCCCGTGCGGCGGCGGCCCTCACGGGTGATGAGCGTCTGATAGACGACCTCGCCACTGGCGGTGTTGACGTTAGGCACCACGCCAACGATCGCCTTGGCGTCGCGCTCCGTCAGGCCCGGGGAGTACTTTTTCGGTTCCTTCGTGCCCTCGTCCTTCGCCTTCTCCTCTTTCTGTTCGACGAGCGGCGTCACGATGACGTTGTTCGAGCCGAGGAGCTTCATCTGGTCGAGGATCTCGGCCTCGGCGCCTTTGCCGATGGCCAACATGGCGATCACGGATGCTACTCCGAACAGGATGCCGAGCGAGGTGAGGGCGGCGCGGAGCGTGTTGTGGCCAACCGCCTCGACGGCCGTCCTGACGCTGAACAGGACGTGCGCGGTCAGCTCGCCGCGGATACGCGCGAGGTCACGGACCTTCATGGGCGACGCGGTGGTCGGGTGTCAGGACTTCGTGGCGGCGGCCGTGCCCGGCGTCACGTTAGGCGGCGGCGCTGACGGCTTCACTGGCACGGGCTTGGCCGTGGACGGAGTATCGGCGGGGCCCGGCTGCGGCGGCTGCGGCTTGACCCCGGGCAGTGTTTTGAGCTCCAGCTTGTCGCGGTCGGCGGGCGCCGTGAGCATCACGCGGTCGTCCGCGCCGAGCCCCTTCGCGATGACGATCTCGTTCTCGTTCACGAGCCCCGTTTCGACCTGCTGCTTCGTGACGCGGGCGCCGTCGCGCTTGAAGACGAACGGCGTCGTCCCATCCACCGCGACCGCCTCGAGCGGCACGTAGAGCGCGTTTTTCACCGTGTTCGTCTCGATCGCGTTCGACGTGGTCATGCCGGGACGAAGCGTCGTATCGGACTGGGCGAGGAGGATCTTCACCTCGAACACCTTCGAATCCGCGTTAGGCCGCTGTTCGCCGACGTTCGCCACCTGCTTCACCGTGCCGACGAGTTCCTTCGACGGATCGGCGTCAAGCGTCACCTTCACCTGTTGCCCGACGCGGAGCTTCCGGACGTCGATTTCGTTGACGTAGGTGAGCGATTCCATGATCGACAGGTCGGGCAACGTCGCCACGGTCGGATCCCACGGACTGACGGTGGAGTTGACGGTCTTCTTCTTGCCGTTCCACTCCTTCACATAGATGACCATCCCCGGCGCCGGCGCCGTGATCGTCATCCCGCTCATCACGTCCATGATGTTCTTGAGCAGGTTGCGCTGGCGATCCCGATCCGCGCCGACTTCACGCATTTTCGCCATCGCCTGCTCCGTCTTCGTCTTGTAGTCGATCTTCGCCTGCGCCATCGCCCGCTCGGCCTTCTCGTAATCGAGTTCTGCCTGACGCTTCACGGACGGCGCTTCATAGACCGCCTGGTCCTTCG
>DATCGG010000519.1:0-6998 GCA_036509075.1 Gemmatimonadaceae bacterium | reverse complement strand
TCGATCGGGACGTCGCTGAAACACATAGATCGTACGTCGCTACACGAAAGCCGCCGAGGACCGTGACCTCGGCGGCTTTTTGCGGGGGGATGCGCTCGTTCGCTGCAAAGGGGCACCTAACGCCGAACTCGCTGCTTCCCTGCGCTTTCCACTGCGCGGGCAGCAAGATCCAGCTGGGGCCGAACGAACGGATCCGCTCTGACCCAGGCGCGACGTACCCAGTCCAGCTGCCGATTCGCCCGATCGGGTTCGCCCGCGCCCGCGTACGCCTGCGCGAGAAGCAGTCGGATCTCCGCGAAGGTTGCGTACAGATTCGATGCCTCGAGCGAGCCACGCATCGCCGGTTCCAGGATGGAAATTGCCTCGGCGTAACGCCCCAGCCGGATGAGCGACTTGGCCATCTCGACGTTCGTCCGGGTGTACCCGGCCGATACGGAAAAGACAGCACGCCGAAATTCCGTCACCGCCATGGAGTCGGCACCGCGCGCAGCGAGAAGAAGCCCTCGCACGTGATGATGGATTCGACTGTCCCGCGCGAGATTACTGCCGCTGCCGAATGCCTCGATCGTGTCGGCGAGCGCGGCGAGACGCGCGGTGTCTCCGCCCGCCGCAAGCGCACCCGCTTCGTGTGTGAGCGACCACACCTGGCCTGATTGGATTGCGGCCGAGTCGGCCCCGGCGACCGTGAAGCGCGAGATCGAGTCGAACAGCGCTGCCGACTCGCTATAGCGTCCCAGCTCGCGGAGCACCTGCGCCTCCTGCAGCGCCGCCAGCTCGACCGCGCCAGGTGGCGGGCGATCGTTCCCAACCCCGCCGACACGGAAGGCCTTCGCAGTCGCTAACGCCTCGTTCAGCCGACCCTGGTACCGCAAGCTGATCGCGAGAAACCAGCGGGCTTCGTTCGTGTTGACTGCCTCTGTCTTTCCTCCTTGCCCGCGGGCTCCTTTTCCGAGCTCCTTCCTCAGGCGATCGTCCGCGCGAGCGAACTCACCTTCACGCGTCCATAGCGATACCATCGGCTCCCAGCTGCTGCCCAACACGTCGAGCGAATCGGAGACGCGGAATGCCGCTGTTGCTTCGTCGGCACGACTGACGACGCTGAGAATGCGGCCGAGGACGAGCCAGGCAACCCAATCGTTAGGTCGCGCCGTGATCCAGCGACGTGCAACCCGCTCCGCAGACGCCATGGAGTCGGCCAGCATGAAGGCCGCGACCTCCTGTTGCAGAGCATCGCAGGCAGCGCACCGGCCCGTCGTGTTGCGCAGGCTCAAAGAGTCCATGACCTCGACGCGATGGAGCGGTGCGATCGCTTCGAGAAAGGCTCCTCCGTTCACCAGCGCGCGACCGAGGTAGTAGTGCCCCTCCACCTCGGTCGGATACCGCGTCGCGAGTGTTTCCGCGATCGGCCGCAGCGACAGGAGATTGTTTTTCTCGGCCCACCCACCCTGAATGATCAGCCGCTCGCGATCGCTCGCCCTCCCGGCGAGCGAGACCGCCCGACGCAGCCGGCGGATGAACTCGGCGCGGGTGGTATGCGATGTGAGCGCGAAATAGTACGCGGCCATGGCGAACGCGGAGTCCTGCGACAGAGCCGCGTCGAACATCCGCTCCGCCGACGCCATGTCCCCGAGGTAGTATGACCGAAGACCTTCTTCGTATAGGCGGTATGCGCTGACCGACCGCGTGGTGGCGTCGGCAACGGTACCCCGCGGTGCAGTGGAACCGAGGTACTCCGCGAGTCGCGCCGTGGCGCTGTCGGCAAGGCCGAAGGGATCGCGCCCCGTGACCGTATACGCACGAAGCACGGTGCCATTCCGCAGGCTCGTGATCCGAAGATCGAGTCGCAGCGTATCAGCGGACATCTTGTAGAGCGAGCCATCGACGAGCGCAGTAGCACCGGCCTGGCGCGCAACGGGCACGATCGCGCCGGGTGCCGACGCACCGCCGCCGCTCATCTGCCGCTCGACCTCCAGCAGCCGAGATCCACTCACTACGGTGAGCTCAGGGGATCGAGCGAGGTTCGTGGCGAGCAAGTCTCGTAACGCTCGCCCAACGCTGGTCGAATCCGCGGACGCGTAGTCGTTGATCGAGCCCACCGCCACCACTGGCCCTCCGCCCGTGAATCGAGCGCCTGGCGCACCACGGGAAAGCTCATATGCGGCGAGCGCGAAGGTCGCGACCGTGGCGATCGCCCCGGCAGTAATCCATCGCCATCGAGTCGACCGCGGCGTCGCAGGAACTAACGCAACCTTGCGCACCGCAACCCGTGCCGCTGACTCGTACTCTCGAGGTGCTTCGTCCGCGGCGGGGGGCGCGTCCGCAGACACCGTCAGGACTTCACTCACCACGGGAGGCTCCTCGGCAACGGGGATCGGCTGTGGAGCCTCCGGTTCCGGCAGTGATCGCGCGCGAAGCTCACGGGCGAACGCCGCGATCTCCCGATCCGGCGGGAGTCCGAGCTCCTGCTCGAGTAGCGCCTCGTGCAGGCGAGCGTGCTGCAGCGCCCCGTTCACGTCGCTCGCGGCGACGAGGGCGTTCATGACGCACAGCGCGACGCGCCCGTTCAGCGGATCGGTCGCGGCCAGCTTGCGCCAGAGATCGACCGCCGCGCCATGATCACCACGCGCGGCCGCGCCAGTCGCGCCGTGCTCCAGTGCCCGCGCGAAGTCGAGCGCGAGCGCCGCACGCTCCGCTTCCACCCATCGCTCGAAATCGGCGGCCCGCGGAAGGAAGAATCCGTCCAGAAACGGGCCCTCGTATAGCACGATTGCGCGCTCGAAATCGCCTTCCTTAAGAGCGTCGTCGAACTCGATGGTGTCGACTTCGATCCGATCGAGGTTCAGCCGGAGGTCCTTGGCGCCAAGCAGGGCATCCTCGCCGCCGAGGTCGCGACGCAGTGAGTAGACGGCCTGGTTCAGGGAGCGGCGCGCTCGTTCTTCCGGTTCATCCGGCCAGAGCAGCGCGAGGATCTTTTCGCGCGTGATTCCGGGCCGGCCGGCGCGTGCCAGCAGGGCAAGGACCGCGAGCCGTCGAGGTTGGGCCGCCGCACCGGCCACCAACCTTCCGTCCGCGATGACGCGGATGCCGCCTAACGTGTTTAACCGCAAAGAGTTGTCGAGGTGATTTCGAAGTGATAGTGCGGGCTATACTGGTAATCACTCGAGAGGCTGTAATACGGCACGGCCAGCCTCGGCGAGCAAGCCCTCTGCAGCGCGGACGTGATTCGGTGATTCGACGTACGCAGCGCGGAATACCGCCGATGCCTGAAACCATAGAGAAGGGCATGATGATCCCCCCACGAAGACAGCTAGTCACGGAGAGCTGGAAGTCACTCGCTCCCGACGGTGCCCTGGTGGGCGCCATCTTCTACCGCCGCCTGTTCGAGATCGACCCGGCTCTGCGTCCGATGTTTTCTGCCGGGACCATGGATGATCAGATCCACAAGCTCGTGACCATGCTCGATCTTGTGGTGCACTGGCTCGACGTCCCGGACAAGCTCGTTCCAGTGCTCAAGAAGCTGGGTGAGCGCCACTCGACCTATGGCGTTCAGGACGATCACTTCGGGAAATTCGGGGCTGCACTCATTGGCACGCTCGAAGAGGGATTGGGCGACAAGTTCACGCCGGATCTCAGGAGCGCGTGGACGGAGGCATTCCTGCTCATTTCTTCGCTGATGCGTCGCGGCGCCGCGAAGATCAGTGGTGCGTTTCCCGTCGTGAAGCCGGACGACAGCAACGGTCCGGTGCCACGACACGCCGCCGGAGTCGATGCGGCGTGAGGCGGTCGTTATCGCGTCAGCCTGAGGGATCGGAGCAGTGACTCTGACCCCTTATGCTGACTGATTCCGACTTCGCACGAATGCGTGCGGGACTGCGGAACGGCGCGAACGCATGCTCCGTAGCAGCCAGCCAGACCAGCCCGATCAGGAGGCCGCCAATCACATCCGTCGGCCAATGCACGCCGAGGTACAATCGGGAATACAGAACCACGACCATGAGCGTCGTCAGGGCCGCGAACGGCCAGCGCCACCCGCGCTCGCGGAAGAGCATCAGCGCGACCGTGAAGAAGACCGACACACAAACGATCGCATGACCGCTGGGATACGACGACCAGGCGTACTGACCGCGGTGCTCCCAGAGGTCGGGACGCGGCCGGCCGAACGCGTGCTTGAGTGCCGCGTTCATGATGAGGCTGCCTAGCGAGACGATGATGAGTTGAAGCGCGAGCTCGCCTCTCGCCTTCCTACGCCACAGCCACAACGAAAACAGCGTGATGATCGGCAGCAGCGTCAGGTTGGTGCCGAGCCACGGCAGTCCGAGCATCAACCAGTCGAACGCGGCCGGCACGGTGCGATGAATCGCAAGCATCAGCGTGCGTTCCCACGGCAGCCCGATCCGCCAATCTCCGGCGGACTCGAGCCGCAACGCGTACACCACGCCGACGCCGGTACTGACAAGAAGCCCGGCGACGCTCACGATGAGTGCGCGTCGCCACGGGTGTCTCATCTCGTGTTCGACTGCGGCTACCGACGTTCTTCGGTAGGTGGCGGGTTGACCAGCGTGTCGCGCGCGTCAGTCGTGATATCACCGGACTCCTGGCGAAGACGCTCGGTCTCGGCAGGAGACAGGTCTGCAGGATCCACGACTCGCCGTCGCACGACTTCTTCAACGACCATTTTGTCGTGCGATGGACCGTATCGAACGGCCCGATCGGCGACGACGCCCGAAGCGGTCTCACCGTCCACGTCGAACATCGACGTGTTGAGCACGACGCGATGCGTCTCGCGGTCGATCCATGCGGCCTTGATCGGCGCGAGCGTGTGGCGATCGTCGCGCTTCAGATCGATGTCGATCATGACGACCTCGCCCAGGTCCGTGTCGACCAGCAGATCCTCGATGTCACCGAGCTCGCGGCCGGTCGCGGTGAACACGCTCCATCCGCGGATGTCCGGTTCGCCGGCGACCACTTTGTAGTGGTGCAGGTCCCTCATGGGGACAAGCCGCCGAGCATCGCGTGGGTTGGGACCAACGCCAGCTTCGTCGCGCATCCCCCGCCTGGATTTCTTCGCTCCGCGGTCAGCCATTGGTACGGCCCTCCGCGAACGCAGCGCCTGGGACGAACAGTGACGTGCGGACCGAATCGGCCGGCGCCGCGGTCGCCGGTACGGCGTGCGAGACGCTCATGAGGTACCAGAGGCCCAGCGCAACCAGCGCGAGAATGATGACCGCCCATAGCCAACCGAGCCCGCTTCGCTTCGCCTCGACTTTGATCTCCGCCATTCCTCCCTCCAGACACACTGCCAGAAAGTCCCTCGACGTCATGCAGCCAGTGCAAACCGGGAGCCAGTTTGGGGCGCTCCGCTCATAAGGCAGAGTGCGCAAAAATCGCGGAACGAAAAGTGCCTCCGGCCAGACGTCATGGCGAAGCATGCTCACGAGCACGCGTCTGCCCGACGCGCGCGTGATTTACTCACGCAGCGCTTCGGGCACGTGGAGTTCCAGGAAGGCCAATGGGAGGCGATGCAGGCGCTGCTCGACGGGCGCGATGCGGTCGTCGTTATGCCGACTGGAAGCGGGAAGTCGCTCATCTACCAGCTCCCCGCATTGATGTTCCCCGGACTTACCGTCGTGGTGAGTCCGCTGATCGCGCTCATGAAGGACCAGCAGGACAAGCTGACCGCGGTTGGTGTCGACGCGCTCGCCGTGCATTCGCATCTGTCGGGGCCGGCCACGCGCAAGACGCACCGACAGATCGTGGAAGGCGAAGGCTCGATCCTGTACGTCACGCCGGAGCGGTTCAAGGACCGTGAGTTCTTCGAGCGACTCCTCGTGCGCAAGGTGAGCCTCTTCGTCATCGACGAGGCGCACTGCGTGAGCCAGTGGGGACACGACTTCCGGCCGGACTTCCTGACGCTGGGGTCCATCGCCACTCGCCTGGGCCGCCCGCCGATTCTGGCGCTCACGGCCACGGCGACATCCGAGGTGCGCGATGACATCGTTAGGCAGCTCGGCATGCGGAACCCGTTCGTCACGGTGACCGGGTTCGCGCGACCGAACCTGCGGTTCGAGGTCGTGCGCGCCGTGAACAACGCGGTGAAGGACGAGGCGCTCGACCGGGTCCTTCGCGAGACCGCCGGATCGGGCGTGGTCTATCTGGCGACGATCCGCGAGGCGGAGCGGCTCTACGAGGACCTGCGACAGACCTATTGTGTCGGCCTCTATCATGGCAAGATGCCGGCGGCGGATCGACGCCAGACGCAGGACCGCTTCATGGCCGGCGAGCTCAAGGCGATGGTGGCAACCAACGCCTTCGGGTTAGGCATCGACAAGCAGGACCTGCGATTCGTGGTGCACTATCACTTCCCCGGATCGGTGGAGTCGTACTACCAGGAAGCGGGTCGCGCGGGTCGCGACGGACTCCCGGCGGTGTGCACGGTGCTCTATCGCGTCGAGGATCGACGGATTCAGTCGTACTTCCTCGGCGGCAAGTATCCGGAAGTGGAGGAAGCTGCGCGGGTGGCGCTGGTACTCGAGTCGGTCCCGCTGAACACGCCGGTACACATCGACGACCTGGCGAACAAGTCCGGCGTCCCGCACCGCAAAGCGCGGATCGTGATGGTACTGCTCAAGCGGCACGGTCTCGTGCGCGAGCACCGCGGCGGCCGGTGGGAGCGCATGCGGAATAACCTCGTCGCCTGCGATTTGAGCGCCGATCTCATGGACTACGAGGAGCGGCGCGCGCGCGACCAGTCGAAGCTGCGGTCGATCATCGCGTTCTGCCAGACCGCGCAGTGCCGCACGCGCTACATCCTCGAGTACTTCGGCGAGGACGTCGCACCGGATTGGGAATGCGGCAACTGCGACGCGTGCGACGAAATGGCGAGGTGGGCGGCGAAGCGAGTGGCGGCGATGGCATAAGTGCCGGGAAGGGGGATGACGATGCGGGATGAGGGAAGCGGGTAGAAAGCGTGGACCCTCGGGAGACCTCTCTATTCGAGA
>DATCGG010000518.1:0-2363 GCA_036509075.1 Gemmatimonadaceae bacterium | reverse complement strand
AGAAAACCTCACCGCGACACACACTCAGTCCAACAGGACCGATGCGAAGTCCAAAAAGATGCACAACGAATGGGCTGCAGAGGACACTTGAGCTGTTTTCGCAGCAACCGTTCGCATAGACTCCGCCTACTACTGGAAGCGGGCTGCCGTCGCAGCACCGCGTGCGCCTCGACTCATGCCCAAAATTCTCGCGCTGTCCACCGCCATCCCGCCGCATCGAATGGACCAGGCATTCGCCCGCCGCGAGATGGCGCGGCTCTGTGAAGGCCAACCACACCTCGAACGTTTGATTCCGGTGTTCGACCGAACCGGCGTCGACACGCGACATCTTGTCCATGAACCCGAGTGGTACTTGGAGTCTCGCTCGTTCGAAGCACGAAACGAGGAATACGCCGCCAAAGCCCTCGAGTTGTCGCAGAAGGCGGTGCGCTCGTGCCTCGCGCAATCAGGCACAACGACCGACGAGATCGACCACATCTTCGTCGTCACGACGACCGGGCTGACGACGCCAAGTCTCGATGCGCTGCTTGCCAGCTGTCTGGGTCTGCGCGCGGATGTGCGGCGCTCTCCCCTGTTCGGGCTCGGATGCGCGGGCGGCGCGGGCGCACTGATACGTGCGTGCGACGTGCTGTCATCGCGGCCGGGAGACAAGGCTCTCGTGGTGTCGGTGGAACTTGGAAGTCTGATCTTTTCGAAGCAGGCGCAGACGGCGACGGACCTCGTTGGCGTCGCGCTCTTCGGCGATGGCGCGGCTGCCGCGCTGCTCGGCGGCGACGACACAGACGGCCCGGGTATCCGCATCGCGCACACGCGCACACACCTGTTCAAGGACTCGCGTCATCTCATGGGATGGCGTTTCACCGGAGACGGGATGCGGCTGGTGCTGTCGCGCGATATCCCGTCGCTCGTCGGCTCGCGCGTGGCACCCGTGGTCCAGGATTTTCTGAAGGACGCGGGCCTTTCGTTCGCCAACATCCGGCACCACATCCTGCATCCCGGTGGCGCCAAAGTGATGTCCACCTATCGATCGGCGTTCGGCCTGTCTGACGATGCGCTGTCGACCGCGCGCGAGTGCATGCGTCAGTTCGGCAACCTGTCGAGCGCGGCGGTGCTCGTGATGTTGAGCAATCTCGTAGCAAGCGGTGCGCCGCAGTCGGGCGACAACGGGCTGATGCTTGCGCTCGGTCCGGGATTCGCCGCGGAAATGCTGGCAATCGTGTGGTAGCTGACGTCGCGATCGCGGGTGGTGGACCCGCGGGCGCCGCGCTCGCAATCGAGTTGGGACGCCGGGGCGTGCGCGTCAGTCTCTACGAGAAAGCCCGTCATCCGCGTCTCAAGGCATGTGGTGAAGGACTGCTGCCGCACGGTGTCACCGCGTTGCGGGCGATTGCCGGACTGCCTGATGCCCCGCGCGTTCGCGGCCTGCGCTTCGTCGCCGGCAGCGCATCGACAGATGCCGACTTCCCCGAAGGCTTCGGCATGGTGGTGCGTCGCGACTGGTTCGACGCATGGCTCTTCGAAAAAGCGGCGGCGACACCCAACGTCGATGCGCGGATGGGCATGCCGTATCGATCGGAAGGCGAGCCCTTCGTTGTCGGCGCCGACGGACGCCACTCACACTTTCATCGCCGACTCGAAGCGCGTCGTCCACGACACACGCGCGTTGGGTTGTCGGCTCACGTCACCGGCCTGGACGATGTGAGCGATCGTGTGGAGGTGTTCTTCCATCGCGACGGCGAGTTGTATGTGGCGCCGACAGGCGGTGGCGAGACGCTTGTCGCCGCGCTGTTTCATCGGTCGCATTTTCGTCGCGACGGCATCACGTATCTACTCGACGCAATTCCCGAGATGCGCGCGCGCTCGCAACGCGTGAAGCTGACGACGCCCGTGCTGGCGGCGTCGCCGTTGGGATTGCGCCTGTCGCGCATCGTCGATCGCGGGTTGCTGTTGATCGGTGATGCCGCCGGCGCACCCGATCCGATCACTGGAGACGGTATCGCGCTGGCGATGGCATCGGTGGCACCGGCCGCAGACGCGATCGTCTCAGGCGATCTCGCGTCCTACGAAAGGGTCCGACTCGACATGGGGCGCAACGCCGATCGGCTGGGACGGCTGCTGCTGGCCGTGTCGCGCGCGGAAGGACGTGCAGCGCACGCGCTCCTGCGTAAGCGATCGCTCGTGACCACGCTGCTCGACGTCGCGCTCGGCCGACAGCCGATGAATGTCAGGACGTTGCTGAAAGCGGCACTGTAGCCATGCACGGTCCGAGGGGGCGATGGGGCGACGGTGCGAGGGTCCAGTCCGAAGGTGCGGTGGTCCCGGTCCGAGAGTCCCGGCCCGATAGTCCGCCCGGTCGGACGGCC
>DATCGG010000517.1:0-12485 GCA_036509075.1 Gemmatimonadaceae bacterium | reverse complement strand
CTGGGTCACGAACGCAGAGCCCATGCGCTGCGGTTCGCTCCCGCCGCGCGGGTCCGATACGTTTACGGCGCCCGCCTGGTATACGCCGATCGCCTCCAGAGACCGCGCGAGCTTCTTGTACGTGAAGTACGTGCCTTGGGTCTGGTTTCCCTTGGCCAGCCCGATCAGCTGCATGTTGTGGTAAGGCACGACGAGCCGGTCGGGGTCACCGTATGGCAGTGGGCGCAGCAATACGCCGTTCACGAGGGCGAAGATCGCCACTGCCGCGCCGATGCCAATGACGAGCGTCAGCGAAGCGGTGACGGTGAAGGCGGGGCTGCGGCGCAGTGATCGCCAAGCCGGTCGGACGACGGACGAAACAGACATGAGGGCTCGCGGAGTGGTAGGCGGTACCCTCGGCCTACGGCCCGGCCTCGGGGCTGGTTTCCCCAACACCCGCATAATGTCGTTCAGCTCGTTGTGCAGATCGGGGCAGATCGGAGCTGTCGCCGTTCGCTACCGGAGTGTCCCAGATGCGACATACCCCGCACGGCCTGGTGGCCGTGCGGGGTATGTCCACAGCGAGTGGCTCGGACCTAGCGCCCGATCTTCGCGACGTTCTCGGCTGCCGGGCCCTTCTGGCCCTGCACCGCGTCGAACTCGACACGATCGCCTTCGGCGAGCGACTTGAAGCCGCTGCCCTGAATCGCTGAATGATGGACGAACAGGTCCTTCGCGCCGTCCTCGGGCGTGATGAACCCGAAGCCCTTGTCGTCGTTGAACCACTTCACTGTGCCGGTGGAACGCATGGTCGAACTCCTTTGATGTAATCGCGGTCGAAGGCCGGACTTGGCCGGAGGTTCCGACTGCTGTGCGATCGGTTATCGATCGCACGATGACTGAGTTCCCGCGACCGACGATTACCGGTGGCGTGCAGCCATGAGACAAATAGAAAAGGCCCGAGCAAAACGCTCGGGCCTCTGAGCTGTCTCTGGATCTCTCGACGCGCGGTATGCGCACCGGCTGCTTGTACAACCTAACACATCAGCCTGCGGATGGCAATGACTGCCCTAACGACCTCCCGGGCCCATCTGCTTACGTCGCCATCGGTCGCGCGTACAAGCCTAACGCTCCGCCTCCGTCGCGATCCCGCGCAGCATGCCGGCGAAGATCAGGCTGTGGAGCGGAAACAACGCGTACCAGTACGCTAACCCGGCCAGCCCGCGCGGCTCGAACAGGGCCGTCTGCCGGATGACGCTGCGGTCGCCCTCACCGTGCACCTCGAACTGGAGCCACGCTCTCCCCGGCACTTTCATCTCCGCCCGCAGCCGCACGAGCCGGTCTCCCTCGACGGCCTCGACGCGCCAGAAGTCGAGCGGATCGCCGGGGAGCAATGCGGTCGGGTCGCGACGAGAGCGCCGCATGCCTGCCCCGCCGACGACGAGGTCGAGCGCGCCACGAAGCCGCCAGAGCCAGTTCGCGTAGTACCAGCCCACGTCACCGCCGATGCGCGTGATCGCCGCGAACGACGCGTGCGACGTCGCGGCGACCCCTAACGCGCGCGAGTCGACGAGCCTCGATCCGGAATGCGCTCCGCCCCACGGCGCCGCGCCGACCGACGAGCGCGCGTCCGACCACCGCGTCTCCGCCAGCTCGCGGTCCTCGTTCGCGCGTGCGCGCTCGAGTGCTTCACGCATGACGCGCGGCCGGATGGTCGGGAACAGCTCGCGAGCGCGCGACGACGTCACGACCGTTTCGTTGCGCAGGCTGTCGATCAACTTGCGGCCCACACGCGCGTACACCGGCGTCACGAGTCCGAGCCAGAGGCTCGACAGCCACGGGGTGAGCACGGGGACGCGGATGATGAGACGCTTGAGCCCACGCTGTCGTGCGTGCTCGCGGATCAGATCGAGATACGCGACCTGATCGGGTCCGCCGATCTCGACGACTTCGCTGCCGACCACCTCGGCATCGGACGAAGCGACGAGGTAGGCAATCACATCCTCGATCGCAATCGGCTGCGTGAGCTGGCGTACCCATCGCGGTGTCACGAGCACCGGCAGCCGCTCGACGAGCGCACGAACCATCTCGAACGACAGGCTCCCCGATCCGAGAATGATGGACGCACGGAGCTCGATGGTCGGGACGCCGGAGGCGCGGAGAATCCGCCCGACTTCGTGCCGGCTGGCGAGGTGCGGGGAGAGATCCGTCGCCGTGCCGAGGCCGCCGAGATAGACGATGCGGCGCACTCCGGCCGCGCGAGCCGCGAGCGCGAAGTTCGTCGCACCACATCGATCCTGGTCTCGAAAGTCGCTCCGTGAGCCCATCCCGTGCACCAGGTAGAACGCCGTGTCCACGTTCTCGAGCGCACGCTCGAGCGAGGGTGCATCGAGCACGTCCCCGCCGACGACCTCGATGCCGGGGGACACGCGGGCCGCGACCTCCTGGGGGCGGCGGGCGAGACATCGGATTCGCTCGCCGCGTTTGTCGAGTGCTCGGACGAGCCGACCGCCAACGTAGCCGCTGGCGCCGGTGACGAGGATGAGGCGCGTGCCGACGGACGACGCCGTTGGAGGCGGCGTGGTCGACGGCGTGGATTGCTCGTTAGGTATCACTGGTTGACGCGTCACGCCGCGTTCCTGTCGATCGGGTGATTCGCGGTGGCCAGTGCGTCACGCAGATCGCGCAGGCTCGCGCCGACTCGAATCCCGAGCTGCCGGAGGTCATTCTCCATTTCCGCAACGCCAGCTCCGCCCACGATGATGGAAATGGACGGTGGGATCAGGGCGCGAAGGGTTCTGAGCTCGCCCAGCGTGCGCCCGGGGTCCTGGACGTAGGTGACACTCATCGCGATGACCCGCGCTTTGGTCGCGATCGCGGCGGCGGCAATGTCGCTGGCCGGCAAATCGGTACCGAGGTAGACCACCCGCCACCCCTCGCTCGCCGCGGTGGCGCCGACAAGGGCCGCGCCGATCGCATGGCGCTCGCCGGTGGGCGTGGCCACCAATACCCTCGCATCACCGGTTCCGCGCCCGATCGCTCGCATCGACTCGGCCACGATGTCGTGGATGGTGGATGAGGCGAGATGCTCGTGGGCGATGGTCAGACGCCCCGCGTACCATTCCTCGCCGATGCGCCGCAGGATCGGTGACGCGACGTCTTCAATGAATGACGTGATCCCCAACTGAGCGATCGCGCGTCGCAGGCTGTGCTCGAGGTCCGGGGTATCGAGTCGCGCGGTCGACTCGAGCGCCAGCTCGACGATATGGGCGGCGGTGTGAGACCCGGCATCTCGAGACTCCGATGCACCGCTGCCGATCTCACGCTCGGCGCGTGCGGCGTAGTCCTCCTGGGCCATCCGGGTGAGCTCGCTGGTGGAGAGGCGAGCGACCTGTCCGATGCTGCGACCGGCGGACGTGACCGCGTGCAGGAGGCGAAGGCGAGCGATGTCGGCGTCGGAGTAGGTGCGGTGGCCGCCGGAGCCTCGGGTGGGCTCGACCGCCTGGTAGCGGCGTTCCCAGATCCGGAGGATGTCTTGGGAGAGTCCGGTTCGCTCGGATGCTACGGCGATGGGGTGTTTGGGGGTTGAGTCTTCCATGATGATGAAGATCGTCGCTTGTCCATGATTTGTCAAAGTAATTACGTTGGTCAAATGCTTGACATAGCCGGGCTGCTATGTGATATTACTTGGACAACGCATGGACAGAAAGGGCATGTGAGTCTCGCCGGACGCGAGAATGAGTCACTCAACTCGATCGAGGTAGCAATGAAGAAGCTGGACGTAGTCGCCGCCGTTCTCCTTGTGATCGGCGGCCTGAACTGGGGGTTCGTGGGGGCCGCCGGCATCGACCTCGTTGCAACGCTATTCGGTCCGATGTCGCCGTTGGGGCGCACGGTCTATGTGCTCGTCGGGCTGTCGGCGCTCTACCAGGCCATGCAGTGGCAGGGCATTCAGCGGCGGTGGCTGGCACCGGCGCGCTCAGCGCGCGCGTAGGCCGCGCCTAACGTTTCGATTCGAGGAATGACAATGCACCGCACCGCCAAGATCTGGATGGTCGCCGCTCTGGCCGCCGTCTCTACCGCGCCGGCAGTCGCGTCGGCGCAAAACGCTACCACCAAGGACAAGAAGCCAATGAAGAACATCGTGCAGGTCGCCGTCGAGGCAGGCAGCTTCAACACGCTCGTCGCGGCAGTGAAGGCGGCGGGTCTCGTCGAGACCCTCTCCGGCCCGGGTCCGTTCACGGTTTTCGCGCCGACTGACGCCGCGTTCGCAAAGCTCCCGGCCGGGACGATCGACGCGCTGCTCGCGGACAAGGAGAAGCTCACGTCGATCCTCACGTATCACGTCGTGAGCGGCAAGGTCATGGCCGCCGACATCGTCAAGTCCAACGGCGCCACGCCGAAGACGGTGAACGGACTGCCCCTCGACATCGTCGTACGTGACGGCAAGGTGTACGTGAACGGCATAAACGTCGTCACGGCGGACGTCCAGGCGTCCAACGGCGTCATCCACGTCATCAACGCCGTCCTGCTGCCACAGGCCGCTCCGGTACCGGCGGGGCGTTAGGCGCAAGAGCACTGCGCACACCGCGCAGCGCGATCCGAACCGGGCCGCGAGCCGATCACGCTGGTGCGGTGGCAACGTCGCCACTCACCAGCGTTTTCGTTCAGCGTCGTCCATTCCTCGGTCCGGACGCGGCCCTGGTATCGCTCATCGCCGCCGACCTGCAGCTTCTGGAATGTGCTTCGCTGAGCGAGTTGCGGGTGACGAGCCGATCTCTCGCGTGACGGCCGCCCTGGCCGATCGATATCGCGTCGAGCGCCAGCTCGGCGCTGGATAGCGTCGATGCGAATCTGGCTCGATGCCGATGCCACGCCGCGCGACGTGAAGGAGATCGTGTTTCGCGCCGCGCACCGACTCGCGATCGACACGGTCGTCGTGGCGAACCAGCGCGTGCCAATTCCGCCGGGGCATCCGACGATCAGCGCGGTGCGGGTGGAAGGCGGTCCCGACGCAGCGGACCGGTATATCGCCGAGAACGCAACGGCGGGCGATGCCGCCGTCACCGCGGACATCCCGTTGGCCGCGATGCTCGTGGGCGCCGGCGTCGTGGTCATCGATCCGCGCGGTTACGAGCACACCGCGGAGACCATCGGTGAGCGACTGAGCGTGCGCGACTTCGCGGACGCTCTTCGCGGCGCGGGCGTCGAGACTGGCGGACCACGGCCATACTCGCCAAAGGACAAGCAGGCGTTCGCGTCAGCGTTCGACCGAGCGCTCACGCGAGCGCGACGCACGGGCTGACCGCGCCGAGCTCCTTCCAAACGTGAATCTCGCGAAGGTGGAGGCGCTGCGTCCTCAGGCCGAGCGCGCGCGCTCCACAGCGCGTGTAAGTGCACGCCGAGTATAGACAACGGCGAGGTTGTTCTTATAGGCGGCGCCGCCGCCCGTCAGGTCCCGCAACTCGAGACCCTCGGCCGCTCGCTGCGCGGCCGCCTGGATCTCCTCGGCTGTGGGTGCCTTCGCCATCAGCGCCTGCTCGACCCCCGCGAGCCGTGTCGCGTGCGGCGTCAGGCCCGTGACGGCGACGCGCGCGCGCTCGACCGCGCCGTTGGCCCCGAGCGTCACGACCGCCGCGACGCCAACGATCGCGTAGCCCGACGCGGGGTCCGCATACTTCTCGTACGCGCCGCCGGTTCGCGCGGGTGCGACCGGAACGCGTACCTCGACGAGCAGCTCATCCGGCGCGAGCGTCGACGAGAACATCCCCGTGAAGAACTGATCGATCGGGATGGTCCGCGGTCCGCCGCGACCCACCACGCGAAGCTCCGCGCCCAGCGCGAGCGTCACCGCGGGAAGGTCGGCCGCGGGGTCGGCGTGTGCGAGACTTCCGCCGATCGTCCCCATGTTGCGGACCTGCGCATCGCCAATGCGACCCGCCGCTTCCGCGAGAATCTTCGCCTTGCCGTGGATCAGTCCGGACGCCGCGACGGCGGCGTGCGGTGTCGTCGCGCCGATGCGAAGCACGCCACCCTCCTCGCGAATCCCCGCGAGCTCCGCGATTCGGCGAATGTCGATCAGGTGCGCCGGTTGCGCAAAGCGCAGCTTCATGACGGGGAGCAAGCTGTGCCCGCCGGCGATCAGCTTCCCGTCCTCGGCGTACGTCACGAGCATGGCGAGGGCGTCGTCAACACTCTCGGCGCGATGGTACTCGAAGGGTGCGGTGTACATGCTCGCTATCTCCCGGGGTTTGACGACGCGGTACGCGCGGACTGGATCGCTTGCCAGACCTTCGGTGCCGTCAGCGGCATGTCGATGTGCCTAACGCCGAACGGCTTGAGGGCATCCATGACCGCGTTGACGACCGCGGGCGGCGAGGCGATCGTTCCCGCCTCGCCTACACCCTTGATGCCTAACGGGTTGACGGGGGACGGCGTCACCGTGCGATCGAGCTCGAAGAACGGCAGCTGGTGCGCCTTCGGCAGACCGTAGCTCATGAGCGAGCCGGTGATGAGCTGCCCACTTTCGTCGTACTCCGCGCCTTCCCACAGCGCCTGGGCGACGCCCTGCGCGATCCCGCCGTGCACCTGGCCGTCGACGATCATCGGGTTGATCACGTTGCCCACATCGTCGACCGCGATGTAGCGCAACAGCGAGACCGTCCCGGTGTCCGCGTCCACCTCGACCACCGCGATGTGTGTGCCGAACGGGTACGTGAAGTTCGGCGGGTCGAAGAAGCTCGTTGCCTCGAGGCCGGGTTCCATCCCGGCGGGCATGCTGTGCGCCAGGTACGCCGCCAGGCTGATGTCGGGGAGTCCCTTGGATCGATCAGGAGAGCCTCGCACATGGAAGCGACCGTTCGTCAGCTCGATGTCTTCCGGTGCGGCTTCGAGCATGTGCGCGGCGATGCGCTTGCTCTTCTCGACGACCTTGTCGAGGCCCAGTACGATCGCGGTCCCGCCAACGGCGCCGCTGCGGCTGCCGTACGTCCCCATGCCGAACTGGACGCGACCCGTGTCACCATGCACGACTTCGACATCATCGATGTCGATGCCGAGCCTGTCCGCAACAATCTGCGCGAAGGTTGTCTCGTGTCCCTGGCCCTGCTGCTGCGACCCGGTCAGGACGGTGACTTTTCCCGTCGGATGGACACGCACGGTCGCGCTCTCGTAGAGGCCGGCCTGCGAGCCGAGCTGACCGACGACCTGCGATGGCGCGAGGCCGCACGCTTCGATGTAGCTCGATAAACCGACGCCGATGTACCGGCCCTGCTTGCGCAGCTTCTCCTGCTCGGCGCGGAGGTTCGGATAGTCCGCCATGTCCAGCGCGCGATCGAGCGCCGGCTCGTAGTTCCCGCTGTCGTACTGCAGCGCGACCGGCGTTAGGTACGGGAACTGATCCGGCGGGATGAAGTTGCGCCGGCGCAGCTCGGCCGGGTCGACCCCCAGCTCGCCGGCGCCCAGGTCGATCATCCGCTCTAGCAGATAGCACGCTTCCGGCCGCCCCGCGCCGCGGTACGCGTCGACCGGTGTCGTATTCGTGAAGACCCCGGTCACGTCAGCGTGGATGGCCGGGATGCGGTATTGCCCGGAGAGGAGGGTGCCGTAGAGGTAGGTCGGGATGGCCGGCGCGAACAGCGTCAGGTGCGCGCCGAGGTTGGCCAGCGTTTTCACACGGAGGCCCACGATCCGGCCGTTGGAGTCGAACGCCATTTCGGCGTCGGTGACGTGGTCGCGCCCGTGTGAGTCGGTCATGAAGCTTTCGCGCCGTTCGGCGGTCCACTTCACCGGCCGCTCGAGCGTTCGCGCCAGCCACGCGACGACGACTTCCTCGGTGTAGACGAAGACCTTCGACCCGAACCCGCCGCCCACGTCCGGCGAGATGACGCGGAACTTATGCTCGGGGAGCCCGAGCACGAACGCGCCCATGATTAGTCGGTGGACGTGCGGGGCCTGGGACGTGACCCAGAGCGTGAGCTCGTCGGTCGCCCGCACGTAGGTGGCGAGCGACGCGCGCGGCTCCATGGCCACCGGAATGAGGCGCTGATTGATGAGCCGCTGCCTAACGACCCTCGCGGCGCTCGCGAACGCAGTGTCCGTCGCGGCCGCGTCGCCGATCTGCCAGCGAAAGCACACGTTGTCCGCGCCTTTGGTCCGCACGATGGGCGCCCCCGCCGCCAACGCCTTCTCGACGTCCGCTACCGCGGGAATTGGATCGTAGTCCACCGCCACGAGCTCGGCCGCATCGCGTGCGGCGTACGGCGAGTCGGCGACGACCACTGCGACGGCTTCGCCCACGTAGTGCACCTTATCGACGGCGATCGCGTGGTGGTTGCTCGGCTTGAGCTCCGGAAGCAGCCAGCCGACGGGGATACCATTCACGCCGGCTTCGACGAGGTCCGTCCCTATGTACACGCCGACGACGCCGGGATACGCACGAGCGGCGTCGAGATCGATGGCGCGAATGGTCGCGTGTGCGTGCGGGCTTCGAACGAACGCGGCGTGCACCGTGCCGTGCAGACGAACATCATCGGTGTAGAGCCCTCGTCCCGTGAGGAAGCGCGGGTCCTCCTTCCGGCGCACGCGTGCACCGAGGAAACGCTCCACCGTGCCCTCGGCGCTTGCCGGCGTCGGCCGCTCGACGCCAGTGGCGGGAGTCGGAGTCGTAGTCGTGGCCATGGTTCGCGTTCCTCAGCGTTTCGGGCTTCTGGGTACTGCGATATCGGCGCCGCTCGGCGACGAGAGAATACCGCCGGGTAGCGACTCGGGCGGGATCACATCGCCTGGCACCAGCGCGGGCATCTCGGTGGTATGCGCCATCTGCCAAACGACCGCCTGGACGGCCCGCACGATGTTGTGGTAGCCGGTGCATCGACACAGGTTGCCGGCGAGTCCCTCACGGATCTCCTCGGCGGATGCGGTCGGGTTGTCGCGTAGCAGCCCGACCGCCGTCATTATGACGCCCGGCGTGCAGAACCCGCATTGCAGGCCGTGCTCCTGCCAGAACGCTTCCTGCAATGGGTGGAGCTGTCCGTGCGGCCGGAGGCCTTCGATCGTGGTGACCGTGCCGCCGTCGGCGGATGCTGCGAGCACCGTGCACGATTTCACCGCGCGACCGTCCAGGTGGACAGTACATGCACCACACTGGCTCGTGTCGCAGCCGATGTGGGTGCCGGTGAGATTCAGCGTGTCGCGAAGGAAGTGCGCGAGCAGCATTCGCGGCTCGATCTCGCGCTCGTGAACGGTGCCGTTCACGGTGACGTTGATCCGCGGCTTGGTCGTTGCCATTCGCGGTTTTCCTTTACCGAGGAGTCGGCTGGAGAGATGCTCGAACGATTGGGCAACCATGTAGCGCGCTGTGAGGGGCGTCAAGAAGCGGCGCACCAACGCAGATCACTCCCTCCCGAGTCGCCGCGCGAGCGCGTGAAACCTGGGGTCGTCCCGAAGCGGTGCCAGGCGCGGATCGATCATGAGGTACGCCAGCACGGTCGAGCGTTCCTCGTACGCACGCTCGAGGTCGCGGAGTGCTTCATTCCGCTGCCCGAGCCCGGCATGCACCAGCGCGAAGTAGTAGGACGGCACGTAGCTTCCGGCCGCCGCCGAGCGCAGCGCACGCAGCACGCTTAGTCCCTGCTCTTTTCTCCCGGCCGCCGCGTAGACGTGGCCGAGCGACGCCTTGCGATTGAGGCTGTTGCCGCTGATGGGCTCCAGAATCGCGATTGCCTCGTCCGGCTTCCCTTGCTGTTCGGCGACGAGGCCCAAGCCCCACCTGACGGTGACGTCGGTGGAATCGGTCTTGAGGATTTCGCGGAGTCGTCTCCCCGCGTCGTCATAGCGGCCGGCGAAGTAGTCGAGCAGGGCACGGTTCGCCTGGAGCGATGCCGACAGAGGGTCGAGCTCCACGGCGCGCTCGAGCTGGGCGATCGCCTCGTCGAGCCGGCCCCGCGATGCGAGAAAGCGGCTGTACGAGAAGTACGCATCGGCGTAGCTGGGCTGCAGCTCGAGCGCACGTTTGAATTCCTGCTCGGCGGCCCGCCAATCCCACTCGTAGTAGGCGCGGATATAGGCGTTCGCGGCGTGCGCTTCCGCCAACGTCTCGTCGAGCTCCAGTGCTCGGACGAGCGCCGCGCGGGCCTTGGGCAGCACGTCGATCGGCGGTACGTCCGTGAAGAACGGAAGCGATGTATAGTAGTTGGCGAGGCCGACGTTAGGCGGGGCCCACTCCGACGCGATCCGGCTGGCTTGCTCGAAGAACGCCCGTGCCTGCTCCAGCTCGCCGCGCTCCAGGTGGAAGCGACCGCGCAGGTAGGCGTCGTACGCTCGTTGATCGACCTCACGGCGTGCGCCGAGGCGGCGCCGCTCGGCGCCGTCGAGGTTGGCGTCGATCGAGGCGGTGATAGCCGTGGTGATTTCGCGCTGCAGGTTCGGGAGCTCGCCGAGCCGCCGTTGATAGTCTCTGGCAAAGAGGACCGTGCTGTCACCGACGTGCAGGAATTTCACGTTGACCGACACGCTATCGCCCGACCGCTGAACCGAGCCGGTCACGACGGCATCGACGTGAAGGTCGGCGCCGAGGCGTGCGAGCGACCGAGCGGCTCCCTGCGCCACCTCACCCGATGAGCGCGACAGGACCTTCAACGCGCCGATCTGTGCGAGATCGGCGGTGAGTCCGTCCGTCATCCCGACACCCAGATAGGAGCTGTCGGGGTTGCTCGTGAGATCCTTGAACGGGAGTACCGCGATGGCTCTGACCGCATGAGACGCATCGGGCGTTGCGCGCCTCGCGGGTCCAACACCCAGCCACCATGCCGTCGCCGCCGCCAGCACCGCGACGCCTAACGTGATCATCAATGGCGGACGCGCCCACCGGGCGAACCGACGTTGCGACGGAAGGGGCACGGCCAGAGCCTCTGCGTGGTCCGGGACCTCCAGGGCGTTCAGGAACTGCTGGATCGACGCAAAACGATCGGCGGGCAGCTTCGCCATGGCCCGCAGAATCGCGGCCTCCGCCGTCTTGGGCACCGTCTGCCTAACCACACGCAGACTGGGCACAGGCTCGGCGAGGTGCCGGGCGATGACCGCTTGCGTCGTCGGTCCTGTAAACGGCGGCTGACCGATCAACATCTCGTACAGGGCGCACGCCAGGCTATACTGATCGCTCCGACCATCCACCACCGTGCTTCCCCCCGCCTGCTCGGGGCTCATGTACTGCGGTGTGCCGATCGCGATTCCACTCATGGTGAGCTGCTCCGGACCCGCGGCGTGGAGCGCTCGGGCAATGCCAAAATCGGCGACGACGGCAACGCCGCCGGACATCATGATGTTCTCGGGCTTGATATCCCGATGGATGACGCCGTGCTCGTGCGCGTACTGCAGCGCGCTGCCGACTTCGCGAGTGATCTGGAGGGCGGTTGCGATTGGAAGCTGCTGTTCGCGCGCGAGGAGCTGGCGGAGGGACTCGCCTTCGACGAACGGCATGACGTAGTAAAGGAAGGGGCCCGCCGGCACCTGCCCCGAGTCGAAAAGCGGAAGAATGTGCGGGTGCTGTAGCGTCGCGGCGATTTCGATTTCGCGGAGGAATCGCTCGCTGCCAACGGCAGCCGATAGCTCCGGCTTGAGCACCTTGATCGCGACCGGTCGACGGTGTTTCAGATCCTCGGCGAGAAAAACGACCGCCATGCCGCCGTGGCCGAGCTCCCGCTCGACCCGGTAGCGATCACCGAGCGCCGCCGCGAGCTGATCGAGGAGCTCCATGGGTCTAGTACGTAGGCGAGGTCGCGCTCGAGCGAGGTCCAGTCAGCCTCGCGTCGAGCGCGACGCTCGGCATCTTCCTACGCGGTTGGCGCAGCCTCGTTCGAGCTCCACATGACCTGGGCCACGCGCCACGTTCCGTCGGCGCCGCGTCGCGCGATGTCCGTGTACTTCCCGTCGAAGTCGACCTTCTGGCCGGACACATCGAGGGTCATTCTGACCCAGCCACGAAGCCACGCCAGGTCCCCAGCCTCCTCGATGTGGTCGATGCCCCATCCCATTTTCGAAATGGTCGGGAAGCCGTCGAGGAACGGCCGGACGGCTGCGCCCTCGGCGAGCGGCCCGTTAGGCGGCGAGAACGCGACGTCGTCGGTGCAGAACGACAACAGGGCGTCCCAGTCTCGTGCCACACAAGCGAGGGTCCAGGGTTCGACGAGCGCGCTCATGGCGGATGCAGCGGAACTGCTGGTGGTGGTCTCTGCTGCGGTCGCTGACATAGTGCCTCCGGACGAAAATGGGCCGGAAGCATCCGGCCCACGCGGTATGCCGCCGTCGTCGGCTCTTCATCGTGCCGTGCGCGGAGGCCGAACGCAAGAGCCTGGCACCCATCGGGCGCGATCAGAAATCAGCGTCAGCGCGCCCGCGCCCACTCCAGCACGCCCGAGCGCCTAACGCCGGGATAGGGTATGTCGTTCCCCTTGACCGCGCGCCACAGGATCCGGTTGAACTCGTCGTCATCCGCCCGATCCTCGCCC
>DATCGG010000516.1:0-17483 GCA_036509075.1 Gemmatimonadaceae bacterium | reverse complement strand
CGGGGAGAAATAGGCGACTGGCAACTGCCGGCGACGGGCGCCGCCTCTTACTTCAGTCCATTCGCCTTCTCGAGCTTTCCGAGCTCGTCTCTCACGTACTCCACCTCGGAGCGGAGAGGAGGCTCGGGCGCCGCGCGCAGTGTGACGTAGTGTCGGTATGCCTCGATCGCCGCGTCGTTCTCGCCCGCCAGCGCCGCGAGCCGACCCTCCTCGCGCAAAAACGTCGACAGGTACAACGGCCGCGTCAGGAACGTCTCGCGACGACGGACCGCCGCCAGCGCGCCGCGCACGTCCCCGTGCTTCTCCTTGAGACGCGCGAGGATCAGGTTCCCCGCATCCTGTACGAAGCCGCCGGGGCCCGTCTTGAGGAGGGAATCGAGCCGCGCGAGAGCAACTGGCGCGTCGGGTCGGGCAGTGCGTGCCGATGCAATCGCATCGAGCAGCGTTGCACACGCGTTCGGGAAGCTCGTCGTTGGCATTTCGGGCGACGCGGTCGCCGCGTGACGTAGCCGAACGATGCTCGTGGTCAACGTCCGCAGGTCGTCATGTCCCACGCGCCACAGCTCGACGTTGCAGAGGTCCACGATCTGACCGAAGCGATCCGACGGCTTCTCGGGGGTCGGCCCGAACGCCGTCCGCTCGAGCTCGCGCACCGCGGCTGCCGCTACGGCGCTGTCACCATCCCAGTACAACGCGTCGCGCACACGCTCGCGCAGGTACACGCGGGTGTTCGCCGCGGCCACCTCACGGCCCCGCGTGTTCGCGCGCACAGCCGCCGCTGGCTGCCCGCGATTCAACGCCAGGTCGTGCGCGGTCACCAGCGCGGCGTACTTGTCACCCTGGATCCGCGCGTTCTCCACTGCTGCATCCGAGATGCGCTGCGCGCGATCGAGATCCACGGCGTCGAGCTGGCTCATCTGCGCCATGGTGTGCGCGCTGATCGGGGTCAGCGTATCGCGCCGGCGGGTGATGTCCGCCAGCGACTGGGAGTCGCCTAACGCAACCGCCATCCGCCAGCGCACTCCGTCGGCGTTCTCGCTCGCTGGGTCGATCGAGAGGAAGTGGTGACCGAGCTGGCGCACCGCCGTCGTATCGCCGTCGTGTGCTTCGATCAGCAGCAGGTGTTCCGCCGCCGGGGCGTAGGTGGAGTCCAGCACGAGCGCGCGTTTGAATGCGTCTGCTGCCCGCGCGTCCGCATCGGCATACCCCACGACCGCACCGAAGTGGAACATGCCGTCGCCAAGCTCGAACCACGCATCTGCCCGATCAGGCGCGATCTCCACGTAGTGCTGCTTCGCCTTGAGCACGTCGAGGTAGCTCGAGGGCGAGGGATAGTTCGGTCCCGCCGTTGCGTCGAGCAACGCCCGGTCACGAGGCCCGAGTCGCTCGCGTCCCGCCCATGCCAGACGAAGCCCCGTTTCCCGCATCGTCGGGACGCCGAACCAACCGCTCGCCGATGCAAGCCGAAGCCCCGCCAGCGCGAACGTCGAGTCCAGATCCAATGCGGTCGAATACGCCCGCGCCGCCTCGCGGTAGCGCCCGCGACGATAGAGCCATTGCCCATTGAGGAACGAGCGCAGGGCAGGCAGCGAGGTGCTCGTCAGCGTCGAGAGGTTGTCCACCTCACCGGCGTCTGTCGCGAGCAGCTGCGCAGTCAGCATATCCACGAGTTTCGGAAGACTGTCGGGGTCTCCCGCCACCGTGGCCGGCGGACGTGCCCGCCCATCGGCCACCCTCACCAGCACGGCGTGCAGCGTGATGTGCGACGAGTCCCCGGTCACGTCGCCGATGAGCAGCTGTCCCGCGCCTAACGTCTCCGCCACATCGAGCGCACGCTCGCGCGGCAGGTCCGCCGAGTCGGCGCCGGCGGCGCGTCGCCACGCGGTGAGGAGTGAGCGCGGGTCGGCCGATCGCGGGCCCGCGGCTCCCGTCAGCTTCGCCGAGAGCAGGTCCAGCATGCCCTCGCGGAGATACTTGAGCGACCCGTCGGTGCTCACGATGCGGAACGGCGCGACCGCAACGAGGTTCTCGTCCGGCGGCGGACGCGCGGGCTCCCGTTGCGAGAACGCGACCACACCGGCAACCAGCACGAGCGCAGCCACGACCGTCATCGCGACCGCGCGACGAGCCGACCGGCGTCGGTGAGCCGATGGCCCGATGACCGTTCCAGCGCCGGGCGTCGCGAGGGCCTCGATCGCGCTCCGCACGTCCGCCGCAGCCTGGGGTCGATCGATCGGACGCTTGGCGAGACAACTCATCACCAGCGCCGCGAGCGGCGGCGGTACATCCGCCCGCAGCGTCTCGATGGGCTGCGGCAACTCCGCGATGTGCGCGGCGAGAATCTCGCTTGGAGGCCGGCCCGTGAACGGCGCGCGTCCCGCTAACAGCTCGTACGCCAGAACACCGAACGCATAGATGTCGGCCCGATGATCGGTCGACGGGTCGCCAGCGGCTTGCTCCGGCGCCATGTACGCCGGCGTTCCGATGGCGAGCCCGCTGCCGGTGGTGGTCGGCCCGGTGCTCCCGACGTCGCGCTCACCGTGTCCGTTAGGCGCAGCGGCGCTCAAGGCCTTCGCGACGCCGAAGTCGGTCACCGTCGCGTGGCGGCGACTCACGAGCACGTTGTCCGGCTTGATGTCGCGATGAACGACCCCGCGTTCGTGCGCATAGGCGAGCGCATCGGCGACGTCGTGCAGCACGCGAATCGCATCATCGATCGACAGGCGGGACTCGCGCAGCAGCCAGGCGCGCAGGGATTCCCCGTCGATGTAGGGCATCGTGAAATACAGAATGCCCTGCGCCTCGCCGGCGGCGAGAACCGGGACGATGTGCGGGTGCTGCAGCTGCGCGACGACCTGGATCTCCCGCCGGAACCGGTCGAGGTTGACCCCAGCGAGCTCGGGGTGCAGCACCTTCACGACGACCTGGCGATCCAGCGCGCGCTCGCGCGCCAGAAAAACCCGGCTCATCCCTCCGCCCCCGAGCTCACGCTCGATGGAAAAGGCTTCGCCTAGTGAAGTCTGCAGCCGTTCGCTCAGCTCTCCCGTCCGTGTCACGAACCGGTGCTCCGAGGCCAAGGTCACTCGAGGACAACGCCTGCCCGCACTCCCATCCCCCAGAGGCGGCTCTCGCTCGCCCAAAATTAGATGGCGGTCGAGCAAGAACCGTTTCCCACATCGCGTCGTCGACACGCGTCGGACGGCGCATAGGGGGTGACGTGGTCACACTACCCGCATAGACGAGGTTTGGTGCCACCACGTTCGTGAGAAATCGGTTCAGAATCCGTCACGAAACGGCCAATGACGAACCGAAAAGGGCCAAGCGGCTGGACGCCTTCCATCACGCCGGCGATTTGTGATGCCCGATTCCCGATTCCCGATTCCCGACGTTGGCGTTACGCGTGACGGACCGTCCACGTAACTTCAACCACCCACGAAGCGATTCCGTCAGCTCCGCCCGCCGCCCGCTGTGAACGACACCTTCCGCGACCGACTCGCCGCAGCGTTGGCGGCCACGTACCGGATCGACGACGAGTTGGCCGGGGGTGGGATGAGCCGTGTCTTCGCGGCCACCGAGTACGCACTCGGCCGGAAGGTCGTGGTGAAGGTGTTGCCGCCCGAACTGTCGGCCGGAGTGAACCGCGAGCGCTTTCAGCGCGAGATCCAGGTCGCGGCGCAGCTGCAGCACCCGCACATCGTCCCCCTGCTGTCGGCCGGCCGGGTGCCATCGCCCGATGGGACGACCGAAGGCGAGCTATTGTTTTACACGATGCCCTTCATCGAGGGCGAATCGTTGCGGTCCACGCTTGCGCGCCGGGGCCCCCTGCCAGTTCGCGACGTCGTCAGGATCGTGCACGATGTCGCGGAAGCGTTGGCCTACGCTCACGGCCGGGGCGTGGTTCATCGCGACATCAAGCCCGGCAACATTCTCACGATGGGATCGCACGCGCTCGTCACGGATTTCGGCGTCGCGAAAGCGCTCAGCGCTGCCATGCCCGCGTCCGGGATGACGTCGGGCGGCATGGCGATCGGCACGCCAGCCTACATGGCGCCCGAACAGCTGGCGGCGGACCCGGCGGCGGATCACCGCATCGACATATACGCGGTTGGACTGTTGGCGTACGAGCTCCTGTCGGGGCGGTCGCCGTTCGTCGGGACATCGCCACAGGCGACGATGGCCGCACAGCTCACGCGCGTTCCCGATCCACTCGACACCTTCCGAAACGACGTGCCGCCGGCGTTGGCCGCGCTCATCACGAGATGCCTGGAGAAGCTACCCGAGAGCCGGCCGCAGACGGCGATGGCGCTTCTGGACGAGCTGGAAGGCGCAGCAACGCCAGCCAGCGGTATCGGCCCCTTGAGCACGCCGACGATCAGACCGGGGATGGCGTCGACGTCGGATGGCCGGCAGCGACGCGCGCTGTTCGCCGGTGCGCTTCTCGTGATCCTCGCGGGCGTCGCCGTCGCGATCACGTCGTGGAGTCGACGTGGCAACGACGCCGGGGTCCAGGCGGTGACCGCGAACAGCGCACCCGCTTCGGCTCCGGCGCCCGGCACTTCCGGAGCCGTAGCGGCAATCGCCGGCGGGGCAGTGAATGCGCCCATCGGCGACTCAGCGACCCGGCTGCCGATCGTGCTCACTCGCGCCGAGTCGCTCGCGATCGCGGAGGCCGTGAAGAAGCGCATCACCGCGCACCGAGACTCCCAGGTGGCGAAGGGCGAACGCGCGTTCGCCGATTCGCTGTCACGCCGGTTCGAGCGAGCGTTGAGCGACTCGCTGGCTCGCATCATGGCGGAGCTTCGTGGCGGCCGGCGGATCGACACTCGGGGTTTCGACCCCGTGGAGCTCGAGCGGTTGCAGGAGATCGCGAAGCGGTCGGCGGCGGCCATGCCTAACGTCGCGCCGACGGTGACCGTTCCCGGCATGACGGTTGGGCCCAGGGGATTGCCGGATCGCCCGGGGTATCGGGGCGCGCCGCCGGGGGAGCCCATCCCGTTTCCTCCACCGGCGCCGGGCGTGCGGCGCGTGCTGGTTGGCGTCGCGCGGAACGCGTACCGGAGTGAGCTGTCGAGCATCGGCGCCGCCGTCGCGGACAGCATCCGCCGTGCGATCGGCGCCCAGCCAGGTTACGAGGTGATCGATGCGGCGCAGCTCACGGATCCGAGGTTGTACGGTTCGCGGTCCCGTACGTCGCTCGGGCGCGCGGTGGGTGCCGGAGCGGTGCTGACGGGTCTGTACTTTCCGCGTCCGGACTCGACGATCGTGCTGCAGCTGCAGTTGTTCGACGTACAGCGGAATCGGGTCGTACGCGTGATGGAGAGCCACCCGATCGATCGCAAGGCCCCGATGCGAGGCGTCGGCGACATCGTTACCGTTGCGCTGACGGCGATGAACGACATCGACTGGCGAACCGCGGTAGCCGACTCGTTAGGCCCGAAACGCCCCTGATCAGCCCGGGGTCATCGGCCCCGCGCGTACGGCGAGATCACCGTCTCGACGTCCCGCCGAACCCAGTCGACGACCGTCCCGTCCCGGTGGATCGCCCAGTTGAGCAGGGATCCGGCCGCGACACCCTGCAGAGCGCTCGCGAGGGCGGCGGTATCGCAGGCGTCGAGCTCACCTGCGGTCACTGCCTCTTCGAGCAGGGCTCGATAGCCGGCGCGCACGCGGCGCGAGTATTCGAGGGCGAGGCCGTGAAAATCCGGGTCGCTCAGGTCGATCTGAAAGAATGCGAGGTTGTTGGCCAGTTCCTCGGGCGTGCGCACGTGCTCGGCCATCTCGCTCGCCGCCGCCACCACCGCCTCGAGTGCCGACTCGGCGGCAGCGCGCCGGTCCCGGAAGTTCCGGTCGACCGAGTCGACGCTCCGCTCGACGAGCGCGAGCAGCAGGCCACGTTTCGAGCCGAAGCGCTGGAGCAGCGTCGCCGGCGACAGGCCAATCTCGCTGCCGACGTCGGCCAGCGTTAGGCGCACCGGCCCCACGCGGCCGATCATGCGTGCGGTCGCCGCGAGAATCGCGTCGTCCGAAACGGTCCGTGGCCGCGGCGACATTCGTCGCGTGGCGTCCGCTACTCGCGGTAGATGTTTCGCCGCATGATCTCCATCTGGCGCTCCGGGTTCGCGACGACCTCGAAGCCGAATTGCCGGTAGAGCGCGTGGGCATCGCGGGTCGACAGCGAGAAGCGACGAAGGCCCTGGAGCGCGGGGTGAGACATGATCACTTCCATCATCCACCGCGCGAGCCCGCGGCCGCGGTGCGCCTCGAGAACATAGACGTCCGCGAGATAGGCGTACGTCGCCTGATCCGTGATCACGCGCGCAAACCCGACCTGCGCGGGGCCGTGATAGATCCCGAAACAGATCGCGCCCGCGATACCGCGGCGGACGAGGTCCTCGGGAATGCCGGGCGACCAGTAGCTCCGCGACAGGAATGCATGAACGGCGGCGACGTCGATGCGCGAGCGGTCCGTCGAGATGACGTAGTCGCCGCGCGCGATCTCGATCGGCGCCGCGCCGGGTCCGGCCTCGCTCGTGTCGCGAACGGACGCGGTCATCGCTATGTATCGGAGTGACGACGCGCCGCGGCCGCGGCGTCGGCTTCCGCCACCCGCTGCTGGGCGACCTGCCAGTCGACGTTAGGCGCGACGTCGAAGTCGTCGAGCTCGAGCGATGCCAGGGCGCGTTCCACCACCGACTCCGCCCCCGGAACCGAGAGCCCCAGCTCGAGCTCGGCCTTGCGGCACAGCCGCTCCTCCCGCGCACCGCATCCGGGATGGCCCGCGAGTCCCATGGTCAACAGGCGTGCGTGGACGCCCTCGTGCACGATCGACGCCGCGACCTGCGCGTCCGAGAACTTGCCTTCGCCCGCGAACGTGAGCTCGATGAGGCATTCTCGCGTCTCGCCGAAAAACGCCGCCCGACAGGCGAACCGTTTCACGATGATGCCGCGAACGTCCCGTCGAAACCGCCGGAGCCGGTGCGGTTGATACCGTTCGATGACGCCCAGCGCTCCGTCGAGCTTCTCGAAGACGCGGGTGGTCTCGATGTCGGGACGTGTGTTGGTTACGGTCACCCGCACGCCTCGAATCATTCGATGGTCCGTCATCAAACGCTCCTTCGCGGCGCTCACTGCGTCGCTCCACCAGCCCATGGTCGCCCTCCTGTCGGCGCCGCGCTCGGCGGCGGTCGGCTGCTCCTTGCAACCTACACGGCGGCGATGGGCTGGTGAACTCCGGGTCGGTCACCGACGTCGCGTCCCGTGGATCTCGCCATTCCATTCGGTCGTGGACCATTGGCCAACGAGCGAGTCGCCGGCGCCGCGCAGGTCCACGACCATTTGTTCGGTGCCGAGGTTCCAGACCACGTGCGCCGAGTCGCCGGCGACTTTGAAGGAGATGAGCGACCCGGGCGGACCGTGAAGTGAGGCCAGCGCGTACGCGGTGTCCGCTCGCTTGATGGTCAGGACCGCCCATCGGTCACCGTCGGGAAACCCGCTACCGACAACGTCATAGGTGCCGGCCCAGCTGAACTGTGCCAAGATGCGGTCGAGCGGCCCGGCAAAGCTTGCCCGGGCGCGACTCGCTGCGGCAACGAGCAGTGCGGCGAAGACGAATCGTCGTCGGAGGGAAGCGCGGTGTTTTCGCATCTGCATACCGTCCGTGTGATTGACCAGTGAAGCGCCCAACCGGATTGGCGTTAGGCGGTAACTGGAATCTGGACGGTCCCGCGCAGGATGGACGTGGGCCGACGACCGATTTCGGTCCTATCGATGGTCAGGGGCCGTCACCCACCCGCGACCGGCGGTTCGGCTGATTGGCCGGTGGACTTCACCTAACGAATCAGGTCACCCGTAACGCATTCCCGGGTAGAGCAGGTTCACCGCTCCGAAGAAGACGGGGTCGAACACGTACTTGAACAGCTGCCACGCCACGACCAGTCCGAGCAAGCCGAACGCACGGTTGCTCCACATGAACATCTGGTACTTCCGGGCGGCGTCGTCGCTCAGGAGGATGGGAACCGCGCCGCTGCCGTCGAGTGGCGGGAAGGGGAGCAGATTGAACGCCGCGAGCAGCAGGTTGAGGGAGAAGAAGGCGCTCACCATCACCGCGAGCGCGGGCCACACGCCCTCGGCGTTGCTTGCCGTCACCTCACCGAAACGAATGCTGTTCGGTGCGTAGAAGACGTCGGCGGCTACTCCAGCGCGGATCAGCGCGGCCGCAATCACGACGAGCAAAAGATTGGCGGCTGGCCCCGCGAGCGACATGAGGGCCGCGCGCTTGGGGTGTCGCATTGCCCACTGGGGATCGAATGGGGCGCTCGCGTAGCCGAACGGCCATCCGGTTGCCAGCGCGCTGACGAGCGGCAGAATCAGCATCCCGAACGGCTCGCGCCTGATGTGCGGGATCGGATCCAGTGACACCTGGCCGCCATGATAGGCGGTCAGGTCTCCACCACGTGCGGCGGCCCAGGCGTGGGCGGCCTCGTGCAGGGTGGTGGAAAGCAGGAAGACGACGTAGTAAACGAGGGCGTTCGTTAGGTCGGCCACGAAGTCCAGTTGCAGGTCGTGAGTCGAAACTTCTCCGGGTCGTGATCGCTGTCGATGTCGTAAAGGTCGCGGGTTGACGACCTTGACTCATCGCTCACGACTCGGTCCACCCGTCCCGACGTGCTGCTTCGGCGCGGAGTGATGGTCCGAAATGTAGGCGGAGCACCTCGTTGGCTGGGCTCGCGTCTACCGAGTCGAGAAAAGACAGTGCGATCAACTCGCGCACTTCGGCGTCGCCCGACGTGAGGTGGGTCTCGATCACGCCGACCAGCGTCCGCGCGGCCTCGCCTCCAGCGCCGCCCTCGATCGTGTGTGCGCCGGGCGCCTGCATGGTACCGCTGACCCAGCTTGCCACCTGCGCCATGAACAGATCCGGGAGCAACGCGTCGTGCAGCGCGAGGTGCTCGCGATAGATCGGCACGAGTGCCGGCGCGGTCGAAAGCAGATCGACGAGCAGATGCGCGAGCGTGCTCACGGGCTTTGTTGAGACTGGTAATTGGTTACTGGTATTGGTGACAGGTAATCAACCCCTCGGGATGTCTCTTTAGGCGAGATGAGCATCCCGAGGGTTCAAATAACCAATAACCCGTACCAGTAACCAATAACCAGTGTTTACTGGAAGTCTCGTGACCGGGTCGCGATCTCTCGCGTGCGCAATGCACGGAATCGACGTCCCACCACGTTCATGACCTGCCCGTCGCGCTCGAATTTCCCCTGCACGGCGATGAACGGTGCGAACTTCACCACCTCGGCGTTGTCTTCCACGAGCGACTTCGGCACGATCACGTTGATGAACCCGAACTCGTCCTCGAGCAGCAGGAACAGCGTCCCGTTCGCCGTCTGCGGACGCTGACGCACCGTCACGAGACCGGCGACCGCGATGATCTCGCCGCCGCGGAGCGATGGCAGGTCGGCGCTCGACTTCGCCCCCTTCGACTTCAGAAAGTCGCGCAGATGCTTCATCGGGTGGCCATGGATGCTCGATCCGGTCGTCGCGTAGTCGAGGAAGATCGTCTCCGTCTCATCGAGCGGACGTGGTGCGTGATGCGCTGGTCTCGCCGGTGCGAGCGGCAGCGTGTCGCTCACGCACCGGAGCGCCTCCCATCCTGCCTTGCGGCGATCGGGTTCCCACGCCTTGAAGGCATCGGCGCGCGCGAGGTACAGCGCGTCGGCCCTTCCAAGCCCCGCTCGGCGTACCACGTCCTCGATGGACGCGAACGGCTTCGCTTTCCATGTCGCCTCGAGCGCGTCGAGCGCCTTCTCTCCAATGCCGTGCACGTATCGCCATCCCACACGCAGGGCGGGCCGGCACGGGTCGGCGGTCTCCTCCGTGGTGCACATGCGCTGCCCGTCGCGCATGCAGGGGGACCGCACGTCCACGCCGTGCCGCTTCGCGTCGTGGATGAGCGTCGCCGGCGAGTAGAAGCCCATTGGCCACGCGTTGAGGATGCCGAGATAGAACTCTGTCGGGTAATGCGTCTTGAGCCACGCCGTCGCGTAGGCGATGAGCGCGAAGCTCCACGCGTGCGATTCGGGGAAGCCGTAGTTCGCGAAGCTTTCCAGGTCCTCGCAGATCTGGTTCGCGATGTCGGGCAGGACGTCGTTCTCGACCATGCGGTTCGCGAGCTTGTGCAGGACGGTCACGAGCTTCCCTTTCTTTCGCATGTGTCCCATCGTCCGACGCAGTTCGTCGGCCTCGGCGGCGCTGAACCCGCCTAACGCCATCGAGACGGCCATCGCCTGCTCCTGGAAGATCGGGATCCCCTGCGTGCGCTCGAGGATGGGCCGGAGGTTGGGGTGCTGGTAGAACACCTCTTCGTGCCCGCGTCGGCGGCGCGTGTAGGGGCGCACGAACTTGGCCTGGATGGGGCCGGGGCGGATGAGCGCGACCTGGACGACGAGATCGTAGAGTCGCTCGGGGCGCGTGTGCAGGATCGACGCGATCTGTGCGCGGCTCTCGATCTGGAACGTGCCGATGGTCTCACCGCGGGCGATGAGGTCGTACGTCGCCGCGTCGTCAGGCGGGAGTCGGTACATCGCCGGCCGGTCACCGGTGCGGCGCTCGATCTCGTCGAACGCGTAGCGCACGAGCGACAGGGCGCCGAGCCCCAGGAAGTCGTACTTCGGAACGCCGATGAGGTCGAGGTCGTCCTTGTCGAACTGGATGATCGTTCGTCCCATCGTCGTCTGCTCGATAGGCATGTAGTCGCCTAACGATTCGGACGAGAGGACGAACCCGCCGACGTGGGTGGATCGCAATCGCGGCAGTCCCTCGAAGGCGCCGATGGCCGCGAGCAGCGCGCGGCCTTTGGGTCCGTCGATGTCGAGGTCGAAGCGCTTGGCGAGACTCTCGCGGATGGCGGCGACGGCCTCCGCCGGCTCGGCGTAGTGCAGCCGCTTGGAGAACTGCGTCGCATACTCGGCGGGGTAGCCGAACGCCCGCATCGCATCCAGGATGGCGTTCGGCGCCCGGTAGTTCTGGATGGTGCACGTGATCGCTGCCTTCGCCCGCTCGTACTTGTCGTAGACGTAGTCGAGCACCTCTTCTCTCCGGTCGTGCTCGAAGTCGACGTCGATGTCCGGCGGCTCGGTCTTGCCGTCGGTGCGCTTTTCGGAGAGAAAACGCTCGAACAGCAGGCCGTGTCGCACGGGGTCGACGGCCGTGATGCCTAACAGGTAGGCGACGACGGAGTTGGCGGCGCTGCCGCGACCCTGACAGAGGATGCCCTGCGTCTGGGCGAAGTTCACGGCGTCCCACATCACGAGAAAGAAGCCGGAGAACCCGAGACGGTCGATCACCCCGAGCTCGTGATCGACCTGCTTCACCTGCGCCTCGCTCAACGTGTCACCCCAGCGTTCCTTCGCGCCGATGAGGACGCGTTCGCGAAGGTAGCTCGAGTCGGTATGATGGTCCGGGACGGGGAATTTCGGCATCGGCGGACGCATCCAGGCGAGCTCGAAGTCACCACACTCGGCGGCAATGCGCTCACTCGTCTCGATGCCCTGCTCGCGGCCCTGCCATCGCCGCGCCATCTCCTCGGGAGAAAGGAGACGCCACTCGCCGTTGGGGTGGAGGAAGCCGCCCTTGGTCGCGGTCTCCAGGTCGACGTTGTAGCGGAGCGCGGTGAGCGCGTCGTGAACGAGACGGCCATCGTTGTCGATGTACCGTGGGTCGTGCGCGACGACCCACGGGATCCGGCGCCGCTCGGCCAGGTCCACGAGCGCACCGGCGAGCGCTCCCTCCGCGCCGCCGGTGTAGTGAAGCTGGACCTCGACGGCAAGGCGCTCGCCGAACACGTCACGCCATTCGTCGAGCAGGCGGCGAGCGTTGGCCCGGTCACCGCCTCGAACGAGTGAGGCGATCGGCCCCGTCGCTGGCCCGGTGAGCGCGACGAGCCCGCCACTCAGCTCGGCGACTTCCCGCCACGTGACGTTAGGCCGGCCGCGTCGCTCCTGGCCGTGTTCCTTGGTCCAGCTCGCCCACGCGCCCATGCGCCCGCGCGTGACCAGCGCAGCCAGGTTACGGTAGCCTTCGGGCGTCCGCACGAGGAACGCGGCGGGCCGCCCATCGACGCGGAGCTCGGCTCCAACGACAGGCCGGAGCTGGCCGCTCGAGCGCGCCGCGTTGACGAAGCGCGGGATGCCTCCCAGATCCGCCGTGTCGGTGATGCCGAGCGCCGTGAAGCCTAACGCGATCGCGCGCGCGACGAGCGCTTCGGGCGATACGGTACCATCGCCAAAGGAGAAACCGGTGTGGGCGCGGAGCTCGACGAAGTCGGGAATCGGGAATCGGGAATAGGGAATCGGAATGGGCGGCGCGCCGTCGACGCGCGTCGGGAACGGCGCACGCAGCCGTCGGCACCAGCCAGCAGCCGCACGCAGCTAGCAGCTACTTGCTATTTCTTCCACGAGTTCGAGTCCAACATCGAGCATTCGTTCATCGTAAGTCGGATCGTACGCCGTCAGCGCCGCGGCCACGATCGAAAAACGTTCGGCCACGACCCTAACGAGATCACGAACGGCACTAGCCGGCACCCCACCCGGCGCGGCGTACTGATTGGCCTGCGCTTCCGCCGGATCGTGAACATCGAGGTCGATGTGCAGGCAGACCCGCGAGACGTGACGGGCCAGCTCGGTCAGCGCCGGGTCGAGTGCCGCGCGTGCACCGTCGGTCCGCATCCGTGCCGCCTCCACCCGCGTCACTCGCGATGAGGCCAGCAGCCGTTCCTCCTCCGCGTCGATGTCACGCGCGCCCACGAGCACGACGTGCGCGTCTGGCACCGGTCGAAACCCCGGAATGGACGCAGTGAGCGCGTTCCAGCCCCGTCCGGTGAGCGCGGCGAGCACTGTGCCATCGAGAAAGCCGCTCGTCGTGATCTCGGGCGTATTGAAGTCGGCGTGCGCGTCGAGCCAGATGACGCCGATGGCGGAATCATCGTTAGGCGACGCGGCGCGAACGCCACTCACGGTCCCGAGCGAGCTCCCGCAGTTCCCGGCGAGAATCATCGGGAAGCCGCCACCCGCGACCACCGCACGCACCTGGTCGGATAGCGAACGGTAGACCGCGAACGACGTCCCGAGCTCGGTCGGGAACGCCGTGGGCACGTCGATGGTCGTCTCGGAAACCTGGTGCCCCCCGGTGCGCAGCCGGTGGCTCACCCCATGCTCGGCGAAGTGCAGCGGCCCTCGCCCCATGCGTGCGCCGCGGTGCCCGGAATCGTACGGAACGAGAATCGTGTGGATATGCATGACGTTCAATCCCACCATCCGTGCAGGTACCAGCCGTCGGCGCGGGCGTCGTGATAGAGCCAGACCATGCCTCCATCATCGACGATGCACCGAAAGTATTCACGTGCGTAGGCTTCCCCCCATCGCTCCCCGGAAACGCGATCCGGCCCGGCCGCCGAGAGGATCCCGTACCACGCGCCGCCATCGCGATAGCCGGTTGGCAGCACATGGTCTCGCCGCTCCTCCGTCCGCGCCTCGATCGCGCGCGGGGTGGGAAGAAGGTAGAGGGTGAGTGTAGAGGAATCGGGAGACGGGACTAAGGAAACGGGAGACGAACTGCCGGGGACGGGCGACGGGCGACGGGCGACGGGTAGAAAGCGAGCACCCTCGGGAGGCCTCTCTACACGAGATGAGCCTCCCGAGGGTTTCCGCATCTTCCCCGTCGCCCGTCGCCCGTCGCCCGTCCCCGGTCGTTCAACCCACTTCGTCCGTCGCTCCACCAACGGATGCGCCGTATTCTCCGGCACCACCACCACATCCCCCTGCTCCTCGGCCAGGGACGCGAGCGCTGCTTCCGTTGCGGCCGCGGTCGCGAACCCCCGGTCGAAGAGATCACCCTGCTGCCCGACGTCGGTCACGACGGTCGCCGCCCGCAGCGTTAGGCCCACGACTCCGGCGGGAAGCACCATCCGCTCCAGCAGCGTGCGTACGAGTCGCAGCCACGTCTTCCGGCTTGCCGTCGCCCGCCCCGACCGCACCGCGTTCGTGAGCGTGGCGCCATTCGCGAGCGCGAGGTCGAGCGTCATCTCGCGCGAGAGCGATCCACGCTCCATGAGCTTCTCGCACACGGTGCCGAGGAGCGCGTTCACGGAGAAGACGAGCCGCTCGGTGTCGGTGAGCGTATAATCGCTCCACTCGAGCGATGCGTGGGGCAGCTCCCGCGGCATGGGCGTGAAAATCAGCCGATCGTCCTCCCCTCGCGCGAGCTTCCACAACCGCACGCCCTCCGCACCGAGTCGTACCTCGACCGACTCGCCCTCGAGCGCCGCCAGCTCGCCACAGGTCTCGACGCCAATACCATCGAGCAAAGTGGCGAGGGCGGGGTCGGGTTCGAGCACCGAGACGGGGAGGGTGCCTAACGATTGTCGGGAATCGGGAATAGGGAATCGGGAATCGGCGGGAACCGGGAACTGGGAACCGGGAACAGTGACCCCTCGTGGAGCCTCGGTTCCCGGTTCCCCGTTCCCGGTTCCCGCTATCACTTCCGCGACAATCGGCGTCTCGCCCACTCCCACTCGCACATTCGACAGTCCAATGCCTCGGAGCACTTCCAGCGCCGAGTGCGCGATGTGCTCGGCGTCGAGGCCGCGGGCGTCCACCCACACCAAACCTCCGCGCCGCTCCTCCGTGACCACGCGTGGCGCGACCGTGAGGAGCGCAGGCGAAAGCTCAGCGAGGGAGTCCGCGACGGTCCGCCAGACCGGGCTCCAGAGACAGACGAACATCGTGAGGTGTTACCGGGACCGTGATATCCGCATGGGCATTCCACCCCGCTGCCCGTGCGCGCACCCGAATGGTTGCTTCCTGAACCTCCACTGGATCATCGAACGGCCCCCGCGTCCAGCGATAACTGTGCGGAATGATCTTCGACTCCATCCGCAGCTTCGCCAGCGATGGGTTTGGCGTGATCGCCACGAACGCACCGCCTCCCTCGCGCACCGCGCGGGTCAGCCGCACCATCTCCGTCCCTTCGGGTTCCGTCCCGTCGAGCACCACCAGCGCAAACCCGCCACATCGCAACAGCTCCTCCGCGCCCTTGAGTGCATCCTGTCGGCTCTTGGGCTGTACGAGGTACGGCCCGTTTTCCCAGAACGCGCCGACAATGGTGCCGGCGGTATCGATCCAGACTGCCCGCTCACCGTTCGCAACCGTCGAGCGACAGGCCGCTCGAAGCATCGAGCAGGCGCCGCCTTGCGGCGTCCACACCGTCAATTGCCCGCGCGGCAGCCCACCACCCGGAAGAACCCGGTCGAGCGCCCCCACCCCAGTTGCAACCGGCTCCGCCGCCCGCCAGTTCGCCGGCGTTGCGTCGGGGAAGCGCTGCTCGATGAGCTCGCGAAGAGCGGCAATGGAAAGGGCAGGCATTGGCGAGACGGCGACCCAGCGACGACGACGAACGACGGCACCTGTCTGCTCCGTACAACGCCGAGCAGGCTAAGCAGACTTTATACCGAACATAGACCGAAAGCAAGAACGCGGGAACCGGGAACGGGGAACCGGGAACAGAAGCTCCCGTAGAGCCTCGGTTCCCGGTTCCCCGTTCCCGGTTCCCGTCGTCCCTCCGATGATATCTTCCTTCCCCATGGCCAAGATCCTTGTCACCGGCGCCGCCGGGTTCATCGGGTATCACACCGCGACGCGCCTCCTCGCGCGAGGCGACACCGTGGTCGGGCTCGACTCCCTGAGCGACTACTACGACGTATCCCTCAAGGAAGCCCGCCTCGCGCGGCTCCGGCCCAACAAGACCTTCCGGTTCGAGCATCTCGACGTCGCCAATCGCGACGCCATCGCCGGGCTGTTCGCTCGAGAGCGCTTCGATCGCGTCGTCCACCTCGCCGCACAGGCGGGTGTGCGATACTCGCTCCTGAACCCCCACGCGTACATCGACGCGAACATCGTCGGCTTCCTGAACATCCTCGAGGGATGCCGGCACAATCCCGTCCAGCACCTCGTGTACGCGTCATCATCGTCCGTGTATGGGGCGAACACGCAGATGCCGTTCGCCGTCCACGACAATGTGGACCACCCCGTGAGTCTCTACGCCGCGACCAAGAAGGCGAACGAGCTCATGGCACACTGCTACAGCCATCTCTACGGGATCCCGACGACCGGCCTCCGCTTCTTCACCGTCTATGGTCCGTGGGGCCGTCCGGACATGGCGCTGTTCCTGTTCACGAAGGCCATTCTCGAGGGCCGTGAGATCGACGTCTTCAACCACGGCCGCATGCAGCGCGACTTCACGTACATCGACGACATCGTCGAAGGCGTGGTGCGCGTGACCGACCAGACCGCCACGCCTAACGCGACGTGGAGCGGCGATGCCCCCGACCCGGCCACCAGTCGGGCGCCGTACCGCCTCTACAACATCGGCAACAACTCGCCGGTGCAGCTCGGCCACATGATCGGGGTGCTCGAGGACGTGCTGGGGCGGACCGCCCGTAAACGCATGCTCGACATGCAGCCCGGTGACGTCGCCGCAACCTACGCCGACGTGGACGACCTCGAGCGCGATGTGGGTTTCCGGCCGGCGACGAGCATCGAGGAAGGCATCCGGCGCTTCGTGGACTGGTACGTCGACTACTACCGAGCCGAGCGCCTGGCCAGCACGGCCTGACTGGTCGTCGGTTTCCCCCTGCGATCTGACTTGTCTTGGCGCTCGTTAACGTTGCGCCTGGGCTCGTCGTCCGTCGATCTCCGGGTGCGTTTGTGATGTTCGTAACTCTCGACGTGTGGAGCTCGACGCGTGCGTGATCTCTTTGGCGACCGCATTCAACCGGTCGTCGTGTATGGGGCAGGTGGATACGGTCGCGAGACCGTACAACTGATCGAGGACATCAACGCGCACCGCGCGCGCTGGGATCTGCTCGGCTACATCGACGACGATCCCTCCACCCACGGACGCGAGGTCAACGGCCTGCCCGTGCTCGGCGGCCTCGAATGGCTGAACAGCGAAGGCCGGAACGTTCGCATCGCCCTCGGCGTCGGGAGCCCGACCGCGAAGCGCCGGATCGTCGCCCGCGTCGGCAGCGACAACCAACGGTTCATCACGATCGTTCACCCGAGCGTCCGGCTCTGTCGCTGGCTCGAGATCGGCCCCGGCACGTCCATCGCGGCTGGCACGATGCTCACCGTCAACATCCACATCGGGGCGTTCGTGTCGGTGAACCGCGTCTGCAACATCAGCCACGACTGTCGCGTGGGCGACTTCGCCACCGTTGCCCCGGCGAGCAACCTGTCCGGGGGCGTGGAGCTCGGGACCGGCTGCGAGATCGGCAGCGGCGTGACAACGATCGAAGGCGTCCGAATTGGCGAATGGACGATCGTTGGCGCCGGCGCCGTCGTCGCCTCCGACCTGCCAGCGAATTGCACTGCAGTTGGAGTCCCGGCACGACCGATCAAGCAACGCCGGAGCGGCTGGCAGCTGGAAGCCT
>DATCGG010000515.1:0-6419 GCA_036509075.1 Gemmatimonadaceae bacterium | reverse complement strand
AATCGGTTCCGTCCAACTGGATGCGCACCATGCTCTACATGATGAGTTGGTTCAAGCAGTACACGCGCCCGTCGATGTAACAGGTCAGGCTGTCTAATCGGGGTCAGACTCCATTTTCGGATTACTTCCGACGAGGCGGACGCGCCGCTAGCGGGGCTTGACAAGCCGGCAGGCCAAGTGAGTGTTCCCATCGTCTATCGATGGGAACAGCGATGGTCGGCCGGCTCATGCGTCTCATCCGTCGCCTGACGCTGTGGGTCAGATTCCGATCCCACGAAGCAGATCTCGCCGAGGAGCTAGCGTTCCACCGCGAGATGATCGAGCGCGACCTGCTCGCGCGCGGCGCGTCGCCGGCCGACGCACGGGACGCCGCGCGCCGGGCAATGGGAAACGAAACGCTCGCGCGCGAAACGGCGCGGGGGATCATCCTGCAGCCGTGGCTGGAGGCGCTCTGGCGTGACGGCAGGTACGCCCTGCTGAGCCTAACGCGAACTCCCGGCCGTCGAGTGTATGCGCTGCTCGCCGTGCTGACACTGGCGCTCGGCGTCGGTGGAACGGCTGCCGCGTTTTCCGTCACGCGGAAGCTGCTCTTCGACCCGCTGCCGTACGCGCACGAACGCGAGATCGGGGTGTTCTGGAAGAAGACCGACTGGCGGCACCAGGAGTTCCTGTACATCCGCGGTCGCGTCCCCGGGTTCCAGCAGGTGGCCCTCTACCGTCAGCGTGACGTGACAGTGCGAGACGGTGACGCGCCGACTCGGCTCATACCAGGAATTGCGGCGTCCGTCGAGCTATTCGACGTTCTCGGCGCGCAGCCGACGTTAGGCCGAGGCTTCCAGTCAGGCGACGACGTCCAGGGGGCCGAGCCCGTCGCCGTGTTGAGCTACGGGCTGTGGCAGGAGCTGGGTAGTCGTCAGGCGGTCGTTGGAACACGCCTGACACTGGACGGTCAGCCGCATACCGTCGTCGGCGTTATGCCGCGCGGCTTCTGGTTTCCCGATCCGTCCGTTCGAGTCTGGACCGCCGAGCCATTGAACCCAGAGGGTGTCAGCTGGAATTCCACGCTCATTGGGCGCGTTGCCCCAGGCTACGACGTGCACGCGATGGCCGCACCGGTCGCTCGACTCGTCGCGATGCTCGACGAGCGCTTCGACTACCCGGCACAGTGGGACAAGAGAAAGGGAGCCGTCATCACGCCGCTGCGCGATGACCTGATGCGTGGGATGAAGCCCGCCTTGCTGGCGACGCTCGGTGCGCTGGCGCTCGTGCTGGTCATCGCGTGCGTCAACGTGGCGGCGCTCATGCTGGGGCAAGTCGACGCGCGCCGTACCGAGCTCGCGGTCCGTTTGGCACTCGGCGCAACGCGACGGCGGCTGATCGGTCAGCAGCTCGCTGAAGTCTTGTTTCTCGCCGTCGCCGCGGGGACGGTGGCCACGGTGGTGGGCATGGCTGCGGCCGGGGTGCTCGCGCGGGTACTACCACTCGGTCCATGGAGCGAAGTGACGGCGCCAGGCTGGGCCGTCTTGCCGTCTGCAATGGCCATCGCTGTGGCGGCCGCGCTCGGCGTCGTCCTCGTGCCGACCATGACGCTGTGGCGCAGCGACCTGCAAATGGCGTTAGGCGCCGGCCGCACGGGTGGAATCGACGGGCGTGGCGGGCGTCTCGAGCATCGGCTCGTCGTCGTCGAAGTGGCGATCGCTGTTGTGATTGCCGTCAGTGCCGGGCTCGTCGCGCGAAGTGTCGCGAATCTCTATGCGATCGACCCCGGCGTGCGGACCGACGGGCTGGTCGTTGCAGACGTAGTTGTCAGTGGCCCAATGGGCGACGCCGAGCGCCGGGAATCGATCACGCGACTGGTCGCCGCCCTGGCCGATATCCCGGGTGTCCGCACGGCTGCTGCCACGCAACAGCTGCCGTTGCGTGGCGGTGGGTACAACCTGCCGATCGTGATCGAAGGAAGGTCCGACATTCAGGGAATGTCGACGGAATACCGCATCGTCACGCCCGACTACCTCGAGGCTCTGGGCGTCGTGCTGCGGTCCGGTCGTCTGATCGCGGAAACGGATCGGCGCGACACGGAGCGAGTCGTGGTCATCAACGAGGCGCTGGCGAGGACGTTCTTTCCCGGGATTGACCCGATTGGCCGCCAGCTTGGTGATGATGCTGGCAGCGCACGAGTCATTGGCGTCGTCGGCAACGCCGTGGAACGGTCCCTCAATGACGCGACGCAACCAGTGCGGTATGTCGCGCTCTCGCAAATGCCCTGGGTGGACGCCACGCAATCGCTCCTGTTACGGGCGGCGCCTAACGTCGACCCGGATGGACTGCTCGACCTGGCGCGGCGCAGAATCGCGGAGATCGCACCTGGAGTCGCGGTGCAAGAGCTGACCACGATGCGGCGAATCCACGACCGGGCGGTGGGCTCGGCACGTCAGGTCATGGTCCTGCTGTCGTTGCTGACGGGCCTCGCGCTCACGCTTGGCGCGGTCGGCATTTATGGCGTGCTCGCACACTTCGCCACACGCCACCGCCGCGACTGGGCGATCCGGTCAGCGCTCGGGCTTTCGAGTGCCCGCGTGATCCTCCATGTGGTGCGACACGGTGCCGTGCTCGTTGGATCGGGAATCGCGATCGGTGTGGCGGCGGCTGTGGGGCTGACCCGCCTGCTCTCGCAACTGTTATATGGAGTGAGCTCGTTGGATCCGGTCGCGCTGTCGGGGGCGGCGTTGGCGTTATTGGCGGTCGGGCTGCTGGCGGCGTTCGTCCCGGCCTGGCGTGCTGGAACAACGGATCCTGCGGCGGTGCTCCGCGATCAGTGAACCCGCCACTCGACCGTGTCGCGCAAAACGGGGAACGCCGCGCTCGGGCGAGCGCGAGCGGTGATGAGGCGACGTCGATCACACTGCTTCAGCAGAGTCGCGCCATCCGGCTGGCCATCGGTGACCGTGCGGGCGTGGCCGAATGCGACGCTGAGTTCGCCCGGATCGCGGCTCTCGCATGAGCGAACCGTCCGACAGCCTGCGCGAACAGTTCGGGGACATCGACGTCTACCTGTTCGATCAGCTGCTACGCGGGCGTTGAGCCCTTTGGATGTCGTGAGTGGGATCAACATGCGTGGGCGGAGCCCGCTCGCGCCGGTTGGTGCCACCGGTCAAACACGAGGGTTCGGACCGGTGGGCGCGTCCGGGGCCTGTCAGTACTCGATCCACCCGTTCACCGTGAAGGCCGCGGTGTTCGTGATGAAGCTCGCTGATCCCGTCACCTGCGCCTCACCTGCGGCATTCGCGAACCGCCCCGTGCCACCGACGAATCGCATGGTCGCCTCGAAGTCGACACCGGTTGCGTTAGGCGCATTCGTTCCCGCCGTCGTCACGCGAAGGACGTCGCCATTCGGGGCGGTCAGCGTGAACTCAACGGACCGCTGCGTTCCGGCGACAACGTCGATGTCCTCGACGCTGTACAAAGCCGCCTTCCCCAAGTGCGACAGATTGCAGGACCCCTCATCCACCTGTCGGATAACCGGGGGCGGCGGGAGCGTGGGCGGCGCAAAGGACGTCTGACACGTGCCCGAAATCGGTCGAGCCGCGTTTTCGGCTCGAGAGAGCGCCGGCTCCCTCACCTCGGTCGCCGTGGGCCTCGGATCGGTGCAACCCATTGCTAGCACTACCACGAACGCCAGCGACACTCCGCTATTGGACATGAGGCACTCCTGAAAAGGGATAAGACGCTCGGGGCGCGACCGGCAGGGCGATCATCGCTCGGCTTGCTGGCTACCCTCGGCGCGTCGTATCTAAAGCACAGGGGTAAAGGTCGGGTTATGTCTCGGTGATCTCACCGCCAGGCTCGGATGCTCAGGCTTCACACATTCGGCGGCTGTTTCGTCGCTCGCGACGGCGTGCGGCTCGAGCCCCTGTCCGGACAGCGGAAGAGTCTCGCGCTGCTTGCCATGATCGCCTCGTCAGGCGACCGCGGGATCAGTCGCGAGACCGTGCTCGCATACCTCTGGCCAAATAGCGACGAGACCCGCGCACGCACCTCGCTCAAGCAGTTGGTGCATTCGCTCCGCCGGCAATCCGAAAACGCAACCCTGCTCTCGTCGTCGCAACCGCTTCGCCTGAACCGCGACGTGATCACCAGCGACGTTGAAGACTTTCGTGACGCGGTTCGGCGCGCTGACTACGGACCGGCAGCAGCGTTGTACGCCGGTCCGTTTCTGGACGGCTTCTATTTGCGCGGCGTCGATGAGTTCGAGCGCTGGGCCGCGAGCGAGCGGGCGCCACTCGCTCGCGACTTCGCGCGAGCGCTCGAGGGGTTGGCCGTCGCAGCGGCTGAGCGTGGCGAGTTTGACGGCTCGATCGAGTGGTGGCGCCGACTGGCTTCGGCCGAGCCGCTCAGCGGCCGAGCGGCTACAGGGCTCATGCTCGCGTTGGATGCAGCGGGCGAGCGGGCCGCGGCGCTGCACCACGCTCGCGAGTTCCAGAAGCTCGTGCACGAGGAAGTCGGCGCGCCCGATCCGGCTGTCGCGGCGCTGGCGGCCCGACTGCAGAGCCACGAGGCATTGTCGCCATCCCTCACTGCGGCGCATCCGTTGCCTGACGTTGATCACGCGTCTGGAGTGCGACGCTCGGCGCAGCGCGTGCGGCTCGCAGGTCCGTCGGTCGTCGTACTGCCATTCGCCAACACGACGGGCGATGCCGAGGATCAGCCGCTCGCTGATGGGCTGACCGATGAGCTCATCGGTGCACTCGGCAAAGTCCCGGCGCTCAAGGTCGTGGGCCGCACGACTTCGTTCGCGCTCGGGAGCCGGGGTGTCGACCCGCGCACCGTAGCCGACACGCTCGGCGTCGCGACGGTTCTCGAAGGAAGCGTTAGGCGATCCGGGACACGGCTCAAGGTGACGGCGCATCTGGTGAGTCCCGACGACGGCGCAGTGCTCTGGTCCGAGACGTACGCACGCGAGCTATCGGACGTGTTTGCGGTGCAGGAGGAGATCGCGCGCGCGATCGTGGCGGCGCTGCGTGTGAAGCTTCGTCGGCCGAGCGGAGGCGATTACGCGAGGCTCATCGGGCGGCCGCCCGCGAACCTCGAGGCGTACGAGCTCTACCTCAAGGGGCGTTACGTCTGGAACACGCGGTTCAGCGGCGAAGCGCTGAATCTCGCTCTGGGCTACTTCGAACAGGCCACTACGCTCGACCCTCAGTATGCGCGCGCGTACGCCGGAATTTCCGACGCTCACGCAACGGTGGCCATCTTCGGCTACGATCGCGCCAATGAGCAGTTCGCCGCGGCGAAGGTGGCAGCGCACCGGGCGCTCGCGCTCGACGACTCTCTCGCGGAGGCGCATGTGTCTCTCGGTCATGTGCTGTTTCTCTACGACTTCGCTTGGGAGGCGTCGGAGCGTTTGTTCAGGCGGGCAATCGAACTGGACCCGGCAAACCCGACCGCGCGGTCATTCTTTGCCGTGTGCCTGCAGGACCAGGGGCGGTTCGACGAGGCTATCGCCCAATTGCACACGGCGCGATCCCTCGACCCGTTGTCGTCGCACGTTGGGAATCTGCTCGGGCGCGTGTACGTGAACGCACGCCGCCCAGACGACGCGATCGTCGCATTGCGTGAAGCGATCGAGCTCAATCCGCACTCCGACCTCGCCTATCAGCAGCTCGGGCACGCCTATCTGCAGAAGGGGATGCACGACGACGCACTTGCGGCGCTTCGCCAAGCGGCTGGTCTGAGCGGCGCGCGAGACCTGGCGCATTTGGCGTACGCCTTGGCAGTCAGTGGCGACGAGGCCGAGGCGCGCCGGTTGCTCCGCGAGCTCTATGAGATACCGATCGCCCGCGAACGGCTGCCGTTTCACCTGGCGATGACGCACGCCGGGCTCGGCGACCTCGAAGCCGCGTTAGGTTTGCTCGAGCATGGGTTCGCCGAGCGAGCGTCCTTCATGGACGGCGTGAAGATCGCGCCAGCGTTCGATCCGCTGCATGGCGATGCCCGGTGGACGACGCTGCTGAGGCGGATGGGGCTGGAGTCGTGAGCGCCTTCCTCGCTACTCCCGTCGCATGGACGCACACCCGGCGTTCTGCGCCCGCATGAGGGCGAAGACGCCCGACGGCATGACGATCGTCCCGGGAACGAAGTTCGGCTGGCGACCACGGTGGGCCAGCCTCATTTAAGGCCGCTCGGGGGCGGTCGTTATGTGATGCCGGACGGGACGACGCGCTTTCTTGTCGACCACGAGCGATTGCTCAACGTGACGAAAGGGCTGGGCGGTTCGCTCCTCGATCCACTCAAGAGAACGGTGGTACACGAGCAGCGGTCGATGGGAACGTGGGTGGTGAGAAAGCGCGAACGATGATCACATTCGGAGCTCCATCGGGCACGAGCATCAATCGGAACCGCCGTCGTCGGCTTTTCGGTTG
>DATCGG010000514.1:0-6765 GCA_036509075.1 Gemmatimonadaceae bacterium | reverse complement strand
CGGGCGCCTAACGCGCGCAGCACGCGAACCGGGAACGTGACCTGCGCCAGGGAATACCCCTCGTAGCGATGGAACCGTCCCTGCATGGCCACGACCGTCTTCCCGGCGAGGGTTCCGCACAGGAGTCGCCCCGCATGGGATTCGACCGTCGACAACGGGAACCCCGGGATGTCCGCGTAGTCGATGCTCGCCTCCACCGCGACTCGACTCGCGAGCGCTCCGAGGCCCGTCCCGAGAATGACGGCAACATCCGGCGCCCGACCAAAGCGACTTTGCACGACGTCGGTCGCACGCTCGACCTGCTCGAGCGTGTGCGGACCGTCGAGCATCACCTGACGATCGCTCGCGAGGGTTCCGCCGGCCGGTACGGCCACGCTATTCCTTCACCAGCGAGTCCAACCACGCGGGCGTGGGGTGCGCCGAGCGCTTCGGCTCTTCCGGCCTCGGCGTCGCCGATGGCGTACCCGCAGCGGGCTGCGGCATCGATGCGGCTTCCGCCGTTTCGATCTCTACGAGCTGGCGCTCGATCATCGCGCGAAGCTGAGACAGGTACGTGCGCCTGGCCCGGACGAGACCCTGGATCTCATCCTCGAGCTTGCGCGTTTCGGCACGGATCGAGTCCAGGTCACGCTCGGCCTGCGCCCGCGCCTCGCGCATCAGGAGCTGCGCTTCGCGGTCGGCCTGTTCACGAATATCCGCGCGAAGCTGCTGCGCCGAGACCAGCGCGTCGTTCAGCGCTTTGTCGCGCTCGCGGAACGCACGAAGCTGCTCCACGAGACCCTTCGATTTCTGCTCGAGCTCCTGGTTCGCGCGACCAAGCCGCTCCACTTCGGCGGCCACCTGGTCGCGGAACTGGTCGACCCGCGCCTTGTCGTAGCCGCGCAGCGCCGAGCCGAAATCGTACCGGCGGATGTCGACCGCCGTGAGATGAAAGGCTTCGTCACTCATGCGTGTCGCGCCCCGAACAGGACAGTGCCGAGTCTGACCATCGTGGCCCCTTCCTCCACCGCGATCTCGTAGTCGTTGGACATCCCCATCGAGAGCTCCGCCGCCGGGTGTCCGAGCGCAACGAGACGCTCCCTCACCGTGCGTGCACCACCGAACGTCGCGCGCAGAGTGCGCTCGTCCGCGTCCAGCGGCGCCATCGTCATGACGCCGTCGACACGCAAACCACGCAGGCGCAACCAGCGTTCCCCTTCGTTCTCGGCCTCGGCGGGCGAAAGCCCACCTTTTGCCTCCTCGCCCGACGCGTTCACCTGCATCAGGCCGCGGATCGGACTCCCGCGCTCCTCGCCGACGCGTGCAACCGCGTCAGCAAGACGACTACTGTCGACCGAATGCACCATCTCGAATCGATCGACGGCTTTCGCCTTGTTGCGTTGAAGGTGTCCGATGAGGTGCCACCGGACCGGGACGCTCACCTCGTCCATCTTCGACAGCGCTTCCTGCACTCTGTTCTCACCGACGTCCGCGATACCGCACTCCCACGCCGACCGAACCGCGTCGGGGCTGTACGTCTTGGTCACGGCAATGACCGTAACCCGTTGCGCATGGCCACCTCGAGCGACCGCCGCCGCGATGCGCTCGCGCACCTCGGCGACGCGAGCGGCGAGGTCTGGAAATGGCATAACATTACATTTTATCGGAAGTTACAACGCGAGGCAAGTAAGCCGCCCGAGTCGGTTGGGGAGCTGTGGGCCGCCTGACTCGCGAGGGCGGGACAGGTGAGCAGATGCGCGATGTAGACAGCCGCCGGATCGTAGACTCGGTCGGCGTCTACCGATCCGCCGAAGAAGCGCGCGACCATTGCGGCCGTGGAATCTACCGCGGGTTTCTCGACCTCCGTTATCGCGTTGGAGTCCGGAAACTGGTGGGAAACGTAGACGAGGCCGCGAAAGGTCCAGCCCGTGCCTAGCGCCGACCGAAGCTCGGGCTCGAGGGACGCTGCCGCGGCGATGGGACGCCCGGAACGCCTCACGTGGTCGGCGATGGACGCGAGCTCACGCGGTGTTCCCTTCCACTTTGCGGTGTCGGCGAGCTCGTAGAGTCCGTGTCGCCGGGCCAGCTCGGCGCGGTACCACTCCGCCGGGATGAGCGGCACGGTCACGACGGTAACGTCCTGGCGCACGCGTTCCGCCACCTGAACGTACCAGAGTGGGTACGTGTCGTTGTCACCCGCGACGAACAGTACAGCGCCGGGCGGCGTGGACTCCAACGTGGCTCGAGCGAACGCATCAGGCAGCGTCGCCGCGGGTTCCCGACGACGATCCACCGCCCGCCAGTTGAGCAGGAACGGCAGCGCCGCGAGCATCGGTCCCGCGAACGCGAGACCCGGGCGTCCGCTCCGTTGCGCGATGCGGCGCGCAAGAGAGACCGCACCCATCCCCATCCAGAGGCCGAACCCGGCGAACCCGAGCGCGAAGAAGTAATCGCGTTCCCGAGCCTCGCGGTCCGCGGTGTCGGGAAGCACGCCGTAACCGAACGATGGCCCGGCTTTGAGGTTGAGGTAGAGCACCACGCCGAAGGTGGCGGACGCCACGAGGATCAGGAGCGCCGCCCAGCTTCGCCGGTCGCGGCGCAGGTGCCATCGGCTCCCGAAAACGCCTAACGCGACGAACCCCGCCGTCACCGGCGTCCGGAGCGGTGAGGCGCCGACCCATTGATCGAGCCCCAGGGCGAACTGCCAATCGACATACTGGATGAGATTTCCGATCTGAAGCCAGAACGGCGCGCGGCGGGGCCAGAGGCCGGGGACGTCGTACTGGCGGCGCGCGATTACCTCGATGACTCCGGCGATGCTCGCGGGATTGCCCTGGTTGATCGCCGGGTCGTGTCGAGCGCGGACCAGCAGGTAGAGGAAGCTGGACGCGCCAACGGCGATGACGGCCGCGATCGCGGCGGCGTCGAGGTGGCCGACGTGCCGACGCCGCGTCGGCAACGCCCAGATCGTAAGCAATACGAAGCCTGCCGCTGCGATCGGGAGGGACCCCGTGCCAACGCCGGTTGCCAGGACGGCGGCGGCGAGGAGGATACCCGCCCGCGCTGCGTCGATCCGAAGGTCCCGATCGACGGTCGCCAGTGCGATCGCCGCGGGTGCGGCGACCATTGCGCTCAGATGCAGTGGAGGCGTGAGGGCGAACAGGTACGCCAGCAGCAGATCATGCCTGCCTAACGCCATGGCTGGCGTCGTACCGCCGGCATCGAGGCGCGCATACCGGCGATCCGCGTGAGCCCTGAAGCCCACGTACAGCATGAGGACGGACATGAGCAGCGAGGCGGAGTACACCTCCGTTTCGGTCGCGTTGAGCCATACCGTCGCCGAACTGCCGAACCCGAGACCCGCCGCGAATGCCGCGGGTACGTCGCGCGTCCATCGCGTGACGAGAATCGCGGCGAGTCCGCCGGCCACGGCAGTGCATGCCGCCGCGAGCAGGTTCGTCGCGACCGCGGTGGGCAGGAGATCGAGCAGCAATCTCCAAGCGCGCCCCACGAGAATGAACAGTGGCGTGCCTGGTGGGTGCGGGATCCCGAGCGATTCGATCGCCGACGCGAACTCACCCGCATCCCACAGCGTGACACTCGGCGCGAGGCTCGCGAGGTAAACGACGCCGAGCGTCGTCGCGACGAGGACGAACGCGCGCCGCGGCGACCCGGCCCTCACGCCGGCAGTTCGGCGACCGGTTGCTGCTCGGCGGCCGATCGCGCTGGACGGCCCGACACGAGGTCGCGCACCTGGGCCGGGGTCAGGTTACGCGTCAGGCGACCCGTCAGAGCGACCGAGATCGTGGATGTCTCCTCGGACACGACGATGACGACCGCGTCGGTTTCCTGACTGAGGCCGATGGCCGCCCGGTGCCGAGTGCCGAGCGACCGATCGGGCAGTGGCGCCTGCGAGAGCGGCAGGATGCACCCGGCGCCTATGATGGTATCGCCGCGGATGATCACTGCCCCGTCGTGCAACGGCGAGTAGGGCGTGAAGATCGTCGTCAGCAGGTCCGCCGACACCTTGGCCTGCATCTCCGACCCGGATTCGACGTAGTCGCCGAGCACCATCTCGCGCTCCAGGACGATGATGGCACCGATGCCCGATCGCCCTAGTCGCTCGACCGCCTCGGCCACTTCCTCGCCGACCTCGAATTCCTCCATGCGGCGGAAGAACCGCGTCACGCGCGACTGGCCGAGATGCGCCAACCCTGAGCGCAGCTCGGGCTGGAAAATGATGAGCGCCGCGAACGCGCCGTACGTGAACACGAGCTCGAGGAGGTACGTGATCATGGTGAGCTTCGCGACCCACGCAATCGCGTACACGAGCACGAGCACGACGATCCCGATAAGCATCTGCACGGCGCGGGTGCCCTGGATGAGCAACAGCACGCGATAGAACACGTACGCGACGATCACGATCTCGAGGAGATCGCGAGGACCTGGATGAAGCAGGCGGAATTGATCGAGAACGGAATTCATGGACGGCGGGATCCGGGAACGGGGAACTGGGAACCGGGCGACTGCGAGTCGTCTGAGTTCATTGCGCCGTACCCAGCCTGAATGACGCCCCAAGCGACATCGAGCGCCTGGCGATTGGGTGCAACGTCATGCACTCGAAAGAGTCGCGCGCCGTGCAGGAGCGCCGCGACATTCGCACCTACGGTACCCGCCACGCGGTCTCTCGCGATCGCCACTCCCGACAGCTCTCCGATGAATCGTTTTCTCGATACGCCCACCATGATCGCGCAACCTAACGACGTCAACCGCTCCAACCCTGCCAGCACGAGAAGAGAGTGCTCCGAGCGTTTCGCAAAACCTATCCCCGGATCGAGGACGATCGCCTGGCGATCGACCCCGGCCCCCAATGCGCACGTTAGTGAACCACCCAACTCGGCGAGAATTTCCGCCACGACATCCTCACCATAGTTGGCGTGGCGATACGTACCCATTTCTTCAACGGACCCGCGTGAATGCATCAAGACAACGCCGGCACTCGCCGCGGCCGCAATCTCGCCCATCCGCGGGTCGATTCGAAAGCCGGACACGTCATTGATGATGTCGGCGCCCTCGGCGATTGCCGCTGACGCAACCACGGACTTCGTCGTATCGACCGAAATCGGCAGAGTAGCGAATCGGCCGCGAACCGCGCGAATAATCGGAAGGACCCGGCTCATCTCCTCCGCCGCTGAAACGGTGCGTGCGCCCTGAGGTCGGGTGGACTCACCGCCGATGTCTATCGCGTCCGCGCCCTCTGCCAGCATTCGTTCCACTTGTGCAAGTGCGGCATCGGTTGAGTCGAACTGTCCGCCGTCGCTGAAAGAGTCGGGTGTGACGTTGAGAATTCCGACGAGGAGGGGCCGATCAATAGCCAGCCAACGCCCCCTAATCCGCCAGCTGTCGGGCACGCGAGGATTCGGATATCTCGCCGCGGTTTCGATGACGCTCACGACAGTCCCTGGCCTGAGAGTACTAGCAACCGGACACAGGACGCGAGCTGTGAGCAACGTGCGTGATCACCGTGACCTCAGGGTCTGGCAAGCGGCCATCGAGCTCGGCATCCAATGCTACGAAGTATCGAGAACGTTTCCGCGTGAGGAACGGTACGGGCTCACCGCTCAGATTCGCAGCGCAGCGGTCTCGGTTGCCGCCAACATTGCCGAGGGCAATGGCCGACTTACCATAGGAGAATATCTCAACCATCTGTCCAACGCGCGCGGATCTCTGCGAGAGATTGATACGCACCTCGAGCTCGCGTATCGGCTCGGGTACGCAACTCAGGACGGCATCCGCGAGTGCCGAGATCTAGTGGACACTGTGGCAGCCCTCCTCACACGGCTGATCCAATCCCTACAAAGAAACCGGGAACAGAGGTTAGTCCGTTCCCGGTTCCCAGTTCCCGGTTCCCGCTCGTCGCCGGCTCCGCCGGCGACGACTACGCGGGCGACGGCTCCGGCCCACCAATGATGGGCGGCACTCGCCGCGGCTCCGCCAACGATGGAATCAGCGTCGCCGGCGCCGGCGGAGGCGGCATTGTCGGGGTGCGCGGCGGCAGCTGCTCGCCACGACGCAGCACCTCGATGTCCTCACGGGTCAGCGTCTCGCGCTCCAACAGCGCGGCCGCCACCTTGTGCAGCAGCTCGAGGTGCTCCGTCAGCACCGCCTTCGCCCGGTTGTACGCGTGGTCGATCACGCGCTTCACTTCGGTGTCCACGAGCTGCGCGGTCTTTTCCGATACCTCCCGCCGACTCATCAGCTCACGGCCCAGGAAAACTTCCTGCTCGTTGTCGCCGACGAGGATCGGGCCGATCGTGTCCGAGAGCCCCCACTGCGTCACGTAGCGTCGCGCGATCCCGGTCGCCTGCTGGATGTCACTCGCGGCGCCCGTAGTTACTCGGTCGTGGCCGAACACCAGGTCTTCCGCCGCACGGCCACCGTACGCCATTGCCAATCGTGCCTCGATCTGTTCGCGCGTCACCGACACGCGGTCATCCTCGGGCAGCGTGAACGCAACGCCTAACGCGCGACCGCGCGGCACGATCGTCACCTTGTGCAGCGGATCGTTCCCCTTGACCATCATCGCGCACACGGCGTGACCGGCCTCGTGGTACGCCGTCAGACGGCGCTCCTCTTCCTTCATCACGAGCGACTTCCGCTCGGCGCCGAGCATCACCTTGTCCTTGGCCTCTTCGAAATCCGCCATGTAGATCTTGTCGTGACCCCGGCGCACTGCGAGCAGTGCCGCTTCGTTCACGAGGTTGGCGAGATCGGCGCCGGCCATGC
>DATCGG010000513.1:0-3961 GCA_036509075.1 Gemmatimonadaceae bacterium | reverse complement strand
CCGAGCGTAGCGACGCTACGCTCGGGATGACAGGGGGTTAGTCCACGAACGCCCACAACAGCTCGCGACTCTTCTTATCCATGCTCGACGGCGCCGCGAGTCGGTAGAGGTCACCGGCCACATCGCGGATCAACAGGCCGCCTCCGGGGAGAATTCGCGGCCAATCGTCGAGATGTGTCTGGAACGACCGACGTCCCTGTTCGGTCTCGACCGTCCACTGCCGGATCTCGACCTCCTCGTCGAGATCGACGACGCGCGTCACCTCGAGCACGAACCCCGCTTCCGCGAGTGCATGCTCGAGCGCGCGTCGAGACTCCGGCTCGAGTAACGCTGGATCGTCGACGATGGCGACCTCGCGGTCCTCATCGTCACGGAGCGACAAGTGGAGTCCCGGCTCCGACCACGGAAAGCATTGCCGCAGCCTGACGGGCACACAGCCTCCGTCGACATGGAGGTGCAACCGTCCGTCTGTCGCGACTCGCAGCACGATTTGCGGCGGACCAACCGCCAATTCATGATCCTCTGTTATCGTCATGTGAACCTCGCAGTGCTCGGATCAGCGCGCCGGGGCCGGTGTGAACTACGATGACGCGGATCGACAGCAGAACAGCCGGATCTGCTCCGTGAACGATTCCGAAAGACACCGCCCAACGAGTCGAGAACCATTGAACTGAGCACCCTCGGGATCCCGAAGCGTCGGTACGTCGTTCTCATCATCATTGACGGTTCCTCGAGCGACGCTTCTCGACCAATCACGGAGCAATCCGGTCGTTTCGTCGTTCGAATCCGCGTCATCGTCGTTCACAACAGCCGTGGGGCATGATCTCGCCAAGAAAGTTTCCGATGAATCTCTATTGCAACTGCAACTGCATCTCGTACAGCCGCCGATAGATCCCGTCAGGCTTGCCTAACAGCTCCCGGTGCGTGCCCGACTCCGCCAGCTTGCCCTGCGAGATCACGAACAGTCGCGATGCCTTGCGCAGCGTCGACAGGCGATGCGCGATCGCGAACACGGTCCGACCCGCGATCAACCGGTCGAGCGCCTCCTGGATCTGGTGCTCGGTCTCCGTATCCACGCTGCTCGTCGCCTCGTCGAGAATGAGAATCCGCGGGTCGTGCAGGATCGCTCGCGCGATCGAGATCCGCTGACGCTCACCGCCCGACAACGTGTGTCCTCGTTCTCCGACCACGGTGTCATACCCCTGACCAAGCTTGCAGATGAAGTCGTGCGCGTTCGCCGCCTTCGCCGCGTCCACTACCGCACCTAACGACGCCGTCGGCAAGCCATACCGGATGTTGTCCAGTACCGTCCCATGGAACAGGTACGGGTCCTGGAGCACCATGCCGAGCTGCTCGCGATAATGACCCGTGTCGAGATCGCGCACGTTCACGCCGTCTATCCGGATTCCGCCTCCCGACACGTCATAGAATCGGGCGACGAGACTCACGATGGTGGACTTGCCGCCGCCACTCGGTCCAACGAGCCCCACGAGCTCGCCCGGCTGGACGTCGAACGAGACCCCGCGCAGGATCTGCCTGACGCCATCGTACGCGAACGTCACGTTGTCGAACGTCACCCGACCCCGCACCGGCGAAAGACGCACTGGGTGCGGCCTGTCCTTCACTTCCGGCTCGCTGTCCAGTACCTCGAACACCCGATGGGCCGATGACACTGCGCGGTTGATCGTACGCACCATCTGCCCGATCACCTCGATCGGCGCGACGAACATCGTCGTGTACAGCAGGAACGACACGAACACTCCGGCCGACAGCGGGTGGCCGCTGCCTAACAAGCGCGGCACCGCGAGTACCCACACGAGCACCGTCGTCGTGTGCACCGCGAGCATGAGGCCCGGCCAGAACCGGGTCCACAGCGCGTGGATGTTGTTGATCTCGTCCGTGACGTCGTCGTTGCGGACGACGAACCGGTCGATCTCCCGCGTCTCCTGGTTGAACGCCTTGACCACCCGGATGCCCGGGATCGTGTCCGACAGGATGTCCGTCACCCGCGACCACTTCCGCCACGTTCGGATGAAGAGCCCGTTCAGCGACTCGCCATGCCGATAGATCAGCCAGCAGAAAACCGGCACCGGCAGCGTCATGACGAGACCGAGCCGCCAGTCGAGCGTGAGCAGCACGGCGCCGAGGCCGGCGAGCATCACGAGCGAGAGCGAGACGTCCACGACGCCGAACGCGATGAACTCCCACAGACGGTCGGTGTCCGCCGTGACGCGCGCGATCAGGCTTCCCGTCTTCTTGCGCGAGAAGAACGCGAGGCTCGACCGCTGGATGTGCGCGTACAGCTCGGCCCTCAGGTCGCGCGCCACCAGCTCCCCTAACGTGGACATGAGCCTGAGACGGAGATGCGCCGCCGCCTGCCGTACGACGTGCAACAGCGCCATTGCGCCGACGGCGATCCATGCCATCCGTCTGGCCACGTCCGCCGTGAGGCGACCCTCCTGCGTCGGCCGCACGACGCGGTCGATCAGGTACCCCGCCAGGTACGGCGGAAGCAGGCTCGCGAGCGTGACGACCGCCGCCGCCGAGAGGCCGATGATCACCTGGCGACGGTACGGCGCCAGGTAGCGAAGCAGCCGGAACATCACCGCGGACTCGCGGCCCGCGACGAGCGCCTGCGCGTCGCGCACGGGCCGCGCGACCGCGTCGGCATACACGCGATCCGCGTCGTCGAGCGTCACCGACCGTCCGGTGAGGGCCTCGTCGAGGACGAAGCGGATGTTCTCCACCGCCGCACGCTGCCGCTGCGTGTAGCGCACGACGAGCAGTGGAGCCGCGCCTTCGTCGCCCAGGATGAGCAGTGTGTTCGCACTGAGGCCCGGCACGTCGCGCAGCGACCGGATGCGTGCGCGATCGACGCTCTCGATCTCCCAGGTGCCATTCGACCCCAATCGAGCGACAGCGACGTGGCTCGCGCCTAACGCCAGCCACTGCTGTTCGAGCTTGAGGGTGTGGTCGAGGTCCGCGAGGGCGTACAGCTGGACCGGCTGGCCATTCCACGCGCGTGCGAGCGCTGCGCGAAGGTCGTCGGGGAGACTCTCCGGCTGGCCGATGTATCTGGAAATGATTTCCCGATTCATGTTCGTGATCCGCTGACAGAGACAAATGGGGGCAGCAAAAAGGCCTTTCGGGTTGGCTGCACCCGAAAGGCCGGATCACGACATTTGATCCTGCGCTTCTAGGGTGCTCGGCCTCCGGCCTCGACGGCCGACTTCGACGCTCCAAGGCGCACTGCGCCCAGGAAGCCGATTCCGATCGGCGTCTTCCGCTGAGTGGAGGTGAGCAACTGGTATCGTATCATGGCAGGATCATGTCTCCTCGCGGCCGTGCAGGTGGGAGCCGCCTGCCTAACATATGAAAGCACGCTCACCGGAGCAAGGCTGGACTGCAAAGGTCGCAACCGCGAAACGGCGCCAAATTCCGAACGGCTCCAATCCCAGACGGCGCCAATCCCGGACGGCGCCAATCCCAAAGGCCGCAACTGCCAAGGGCGAAAGAGCGCGCGCCGTATTCGTCGTCTGGGATTTCGCGCCGGTCGGGATTGGCGCTCTTCGGGATTGGCGCTCTTCGGAATTCTGCGCCGTTCGGCCGTGCGCCGTCTTAACCGATCGTCGGGAGCGTGACGATGCCGATCTCTTCCGCGCCGGGCCCGGACCCATCGAACACAAGCGCGCGAACTCCGGTCTCCTCCTCATAACGGCGAGCGATGTCATATACCGCACTTCTCGCCGCCTCGGTGCCGAACACCGCGACCGTTCCACCACTCCCACCGCCCGTGATCTTCGCACCGAACAACCCCTGCGCGGGATCCAGCTCCGCCACGAGGTCCACCAGGCGATCAGTACCGTCGCTGCCCAGACCGCACGCCGAATAGCTCGCGTGCGACTGGAACATCAGCGCGCCCATACTCACCGCCGCCTCTGCGTGCTCGAGCCCGGTCGAA
>DATCGG010000512.1:0-25623 GCA_036509075.1 Gemmatimonadaceae bacterium | reverse complement strand
ATGAGGGCCAACACCGGCTCGTGCGCTTTCGCGACGTGACGATCACCTGAGGGAGAGCCAATGCCCGAGATTCACCTCAGCGAAACGGATCGCGTCGATTGGGCGCTCAAGGCGTTCAAGAAGATGATGCAGAAGTCGGGGATCCTCGCGACGCTGCGCCGGAAGCGTCACTACACGAAGCCGAGCGAGGCACGTCAGCTCAAATCGAAAGCCGCACAGCGTGCCCGCCACAAAGCGGCGCGAGCCAGCACACGTCGTGATGCGCGCGTCACACCGACCGGACGTTCCCGATAGGAGGTCAACGATGAAAGAACCCGGAATCGAACTCGACGGAGTCGTGTCGGAGGTCCTGCCGAGTGCCATGTTTCGCGTCGACCTCGACAACGGGCACCGCATCCTTGCCACGATAGCTGGCAAGATGCGGAGGTTCCGGATTCGCGTTCTCGCCGAGGATCGAGTCACGGTCACGGTCTCGCCGTACGATCTGACGCGAGGGCGGATCACGTTCCGTCACAAAGGATAGAGGAGGCCACTATGACAATCCCCGATTGCGTCACGGCCGATTGGATGGCGACGCTCGCTAACGAACGACTCGTGACCGTGGAGTCGCGCCTCCACTCCCAGTTTGTCACCGAGGACAAGCACGAACGGAAGCGGAGCGGCGACCGCTATGTCCTGCTCCAGGGCCCGGCCGCGCTCGTCAACGCGTGGGTCAGATGGCAGATGGTCAGCAACGAGGCGCGATCTCGCGGCCTGCTCGTCCGCCATCTGAGGTAGCCGTGCCACTCGACTGCCGCTGCCGCTCGCTCGAGACGGCGCTCGATCGCGACACCAAGGATCCCGCGATCGTCGGCGGGCGCCGGCGCTGCGTGAACATCCGATGAGTCCCACACGTGAATCCCCGATGCGGCGAGCAACCGTGTCGACGCGCGAGACGCTGGATCGCCACATCGAGCAGGCCCTCCAGCGGCGGTTCGGCTCGGGCGCTAATCTGCGCCACGCGGTGCGCCAGGTGGTTCTGGAGATGGTCGTGGGAGGGGCGTCGGACGAGGCCATTCGCACCCTTCTGAGGCGCTCGGTGGAAGACCATCCGCAGCGCCATCGGTGGGACCGCGTCTCGATCGTGACCGGGCTGACGGCGTCGTCCGTGCTGACGCGCCAGATGCTTCACTGGGCCGAGCAGCCGAAGCTGCGCCGGCGCGGGGTGCGACGGCGCTCACTCCTGGGACGTGGCGGTGCAGGCGCCGTCGACGACGCAATCGAAAAACGTGAGGTTCCGGTGACTACCGCTTCGCCACGCTCGAAGAATGCCTTCCCATCGCGCGACAGCCGCGCCAACGCCTAACGCTGGAGCTCGGCCCTCCGGCGACCCGCTCAATCTCCGTCGGTCGCGACGATCGGCAAATCCAGAGGGAGCGCCAGCAGGAATGTGCTTCCGCGGCCCGGTGCGCTCTCGACCGTGATGTCGCCGCCGAGGAGCCGCGCGAGACGCCTTGACAAGTGCAGGCCGAGCCCGGTGCCACCCACGCGCCGCGCGGCCTTCTGCTGCACCTGCCAGAACGCGTCGAAGATCCGCTCGAGGTTCTCGGCGGCGATACCAATGCCAGTGTCGCCCACCTCGAAGATCACGGTATCCCCGTTCCGGCAAACCGCGAACGTGATCGCTCCCCGATCCGTGAACTTCACGGCATTGGCAAGGAGGTTCACGAGGATCTGCCGTACCTTCACGGGATCACTATGCAGTGCGAGCCCACGGCTGGGGGGCTGGACGGCGCACGTTAGGCCCTTGGCCGCGACGAGCGGCACGACGAGCTCCGAGGCGGCATGCATGAGCGCGCCCACGTCGATCGACTCGCGCTGTGCCACCTCGCGGCCGGACTCGATGCGCGCCAGGCTCAACACCTCATCGATGAGCGTGAGCAGGTGCTTCGCGCTCGCCTTGATTCGCGTGAGCTGCGAGTGCTGCATCTCGGAGACCGGACCCGTAATCCCGTCGGCGAGGAGCTCCTCGTATCCGATGATCGCGGTGAGAGGCGTGCGGAGCTCGTGGCTCATCATCGCCAGGAACGTCGACTTCGCGTCGTTCGCGGCCTCGGCCTGCTCACGCAGATCCTGCTCGCGAAGCGAACCAAGCAACAGACTCTCGTTGACCTGCCGAAGATCCTCGACCAACTGACTCACGCGATGCCGGTCTTCGACCTCGCTCGTGATGTCCGCCACCTGCAGCACGAAGTCGTTCCGGCTTTGGCCGGGAATGGGCAAGAGCGTGATCCGCCAGCAGCGAGTGGTGTCTCGCTCTCCGGCCCACTCGACCTCGATCTCGCTCCGCGACGCACTGGTCCGCTCGGCATCGCAGAGTAGCGCGGTGACGCGGGTTGCAACGGAAGGCGGCAGCGCTACTTCGACTCCACGTTCGACCACGTCCGAGCCTACCGGCGCTCCGTCGCTGCCACGCAAACGGCGGAAGGCAGGGTTCGCGTAGCGGATCAGGCCCGTCTCCCCGTCAATGATCGCGAGACCAAGAACCGACTGCTCCGCAAACTCGCGAAGACCGGCAGCGATCGGCGATGGATCCTTCGCGGTAGCCAGACCTTTGATCGGCATGGATTCGTACGCCGGAGGCGTGCCGATCTCGCGGTCGCCGCGTGGCGCGTCGCCGCGCGGCGCGTCGTCAGGAAGACGCTGGGTCGCGGCGGTGCGGCCGGCGCGCTCGGCGTCACGCTCCGCAGTCCACGCTTTCGCTTCCTCGGCATGCGTCAACGCTCCTCCCGCTCTCGACGTTTCGCAGCCTGTCGCCGCAGCCTCTGCTGTTGCTCCGACCGATCCGCTGTTTCCGTTCTCTCACTCCCCGCGCGCACCGGCCTATCGCACGGACCGTGGTGTCGCGTGGTATAGAGTAGTCTGATCGCGCTCGACCGCCCGGACGTAGCCGACAGTCATCAGGCGGTCAATCATATGCCGGATTCGTTCCACGGGGATTCCCGACTCGCTCGAGACGTCCGCGGGCGAGGTTTCTCCCAGCCTCAGCATCACGTCCAGTACGATGGCCTCGGTGGACGTCAGCTCCGCCTGGGCCAGTTCGCTCGACCAAATCCGCCGCTCCGGCACGCCGGTGGTGATACCGCGGTAGTCGGTCATTGCCTCGCGTATTTCCAGGCCGCGCGAGGTCACGCGGTAGCTGCGCAACTCACGGCTGTGATCGCTCCCGCGCATTTTTACGACCGCCAGCACGCTTCGGAGCTCGCCGTCGAGCTCCACGTAGCGCATGGCGATGATGTCGTCAGTGAGGAACGAGATGTTATAGGGCGAGAAACGCAGGTAGTCGCTGCTCTCCGTGACTTCTACGGTCGAAAGAACGGTGACGCCGAGCCCCGTGAGCGACACGATCAGCCGGTAGAACGACTCGCGGAAGTCCTGCCGGAAGTTGGTGGCCAGCGCCGCTTCGAAGCCACTGATGGAGTCGATCACCACCCGCGTTGCGCCGTACCGCTGAACGCGGTCTGCGATCGCGTCCAGCGTCTCGTCCACCGAGAGATCGAGCGGCCGGAGGTACAGCATTTCCACGGTACCGTTCGCGATCATCTCGTCCAGCTCGAATCCCAGCTGCCTCGCGCGCGCGACGTACATCTCGGGATGCTCCTCGAAGACGGCGATGACTGTCGATTCACCGCGTCGCGCGCCGTCGGCGATGAACTGTGTGGCGAGGACTGTCTTTCCCGATCCGGTCGGCCCCATCACCATCAGCGAGTCGCCCTCTGGAATGCCACCGCCCATCATTGCGTCCAATCCGGCGATGCCCGTCGAGAGCCGACGCCGCGGGCGGCTCGTCGTCGGCCTCTGGCGTACGCGCTTCGGCAGCCGTGGGTAGACGTGAACGCCAGCCTCACCGATCACCATGGTATGGAGGCCCGGCAGCGAGGCCTGGCCCCTCACCTTGGTCACGCGAAGCTTACGCACCGTCGAGTTCCGCTCCACCTCGTTTGCGAGCCAGAGCACACCGTCGGCGACGGTGAAGACCGGGTCACTCGACTCACCGGCTCCGAATTCACCAATCAAGAACGAGGTGGCCTCCCAGCTCGTGAGCCGGAGTGCGAGCCGCTGCACGAAGTGTTGGAGCTCCACCTCGTTGTTGGTCCGCGGTGGATCGGCTGCGCGCACAACGGTGCGGAAGGAGTCCACGACGACGATCGCGGGATGCACGCGCTCGATGTCGGCGGACACGCGGTCCAGGAGCACGTCGAGGCTCTTGTTCAGCACCTCCTCGCTGAGGTTGAGGAAGTGCACGTCACGGCCCACCCGGGCGGGATCGAAGAAGGTGAACTGCTGTTGGTAGCGCAGCATCTTGACCGCCGGCTCGCCGAGCACGGTGAAGAAGAGCCCGGGGCGGTCGGGCGTGGCGTTGGCGAAGAGGATCTGCTGCGCCAACGTCGTCTTGCCGGTGCCCGGCGCCCCGGCGATCACGTTGAAGGAGTACTCCGGGAGCCCTCCGCCGAGCACGTCATCGAGCCCTCGGACCCCCGTCGCCAGCTTCCGGATCACGACCCGCTGTCGGTCACTCATGCTCGGTCATCGTCGTGTCCTCGGGGCGGGCGTCCGCTTCCATGTCGTTAGGCATATCATGCGGCCACGCCTCTTGCAAGAGACGCCGTACCAGGTCGTCGCCGATGAGACGGGTGAGCAGGGCGATCATCGCGGCGAGCAGCGCCTGCAACGCGTCGTGGAGCTCTGCCACGCGGTACGTTTGAGCGTTCGTAGCGAGCTCGGTCAGTCGCGCCTCACTCCGCGGCTCGATGCGCACGTGTGAGAGCGCTGGATGATCTTTGCGCGCCGTCGCCAGCGCACGCGAGAGCACGGCATGGAAGCCGTCGGGCCCGAACCAGCGCAAGAGGTGTTCTTGCAGCCGCCCCAGCACACGTTCGGCTGCGGCGATCTGCGCCTCCTGCGTGTACGACGCGGTCGCCTCGCTGGCCAGCAAGCGGCGCGCGGTCTCGTCGTACGAGGACGGCGTCGTCACATGCGTGATACGAGGCTGTGGATTCGCGCCACCGATGGGCACGGGCGTCTTTTCAAAGGCCGGCGTGTCTGGTGAGACGATGGCGGTCCGCGTGCGACGCGGCGCCGGCGTAACGGTACCGTTGCTGGAACAACTCGGCAAGGCGAGGCGGTCGCCGCCGCGGCCCGACCGTCGAGACCACGACCCATTCCGCGGAGATCGGTGCGGATAGAACCGTCTGCCGATTCTCGGTATCTCCGCCCACGCGCGTTAGGTTTCGCGTGTAGGAGCCGCTTGTACGAGCAGCTCGCTGGTCATCTCCGACGAATCGAGACCGTGCACCGCAGCGGTGACTTTGGAGGTATCGTGACTGAAACGGTTCTTGCCCCGCGCGAGGCGCTCGTGCGCCGGGGGCTCTGGCTCAACTACGCCACGATCGCCTACAACTCCCTCGAGGCCGTGGTGTCCCTCATTGCCGGTATCGTCGCGGGCAGTGTCTCGCTGGTCGGCTTCGGCATCGACAGCGTGATCGAAGTGACGGCCAGCGTGGCCGCGCAGTGGAGGCTGCGGGCGGACCTCGACCATGCGAGCCGCGAGCGCGTCGAGCGGGTGACGCTGCGGGTCATCGGCTGGTCGTTCGTCGCGCTCGCCGGATACGTCGCCGTCGATGGCCTAACGTCACTATGGTTCCGCGAGCGACCCGAGCGCTCGGTGGCTGGGACCGTGATCCTCGTGCTCTCGGTCGTGGTCATGCCGGCGCTCGCACGTGCCAAGCGGCGGGTTGCGCGCGCACTCGAGAGTGCCGCACTCGAGGCGGACGCGACGCAGACCTCATTGTGCGCCTATTTGTCGGCAATTGCGCTTGCCGGCGTGGCGCTGAACGCGCTGATGGGTTGGTGGTGGTGTGATCCGGCCGCGGCGCTGGTCATGGTGCCGATCATCGCGAGGGAAGGCGTCGAAGATATCCGCGGCGAAGCGCATTGTGCCGACTGTTCGTGAGCAGGCAGCTGCTGACTCCCGTTAGGCGCGATCTCGGACAGAGCGCAAGCACGCACCGCGTGCATCGGAGCACCTGGTCTGTCGGGCGCTCGAGCGCCGTAGCGCACGAAACCCGCCTGGAGTAAGTCTATGTATGCCCGAATCACGGGACGGATCGTGGGAGGCGACGCGCCGAGAACTGGCCCAGCAGGCGTATGGTGTGCTGTCGATCGACGCGATCGCGCTCGTCCTCGGTGGCCTGGCCACGCGCCACCTGGGCAGCGAGATGTGGCTGGCCGGCCTCGGTCTCGCCGCCTACGTCACCCTGTGCTTCGCGCTGCTGATCGTCGGTAATCTCGCGATCGAGTGCCTGGTCGGATGGTGGCTCGGGTGGGTCGCGCAGCGCCGGTCCTGCAGGCCGCGCCGTCGGTACTACTGGCTGCGCCGCCGACTCTAGGTTGCGGCCACATCGCCGACGAACCGCGCGCCGGCCGCCACGCACCGGCCCACCAGTAGCGACCCAGGTCGACCCCACCGACACCCGCTACCACAGCCGACTGCCATCGCGACGACCGAAACGATGAATGATGACGTATCCCGTGAAGGGATACGCCATCTTCGTTTCATGCCTCGGCGGGAGGTCAAGGCGTGAACGGCTTCTCCGCGAGCGGCACGAGACGCTCCCATGCGATGAGCGGCGCATGCTCGGCCGCGACCATGAGCGGCTTCAGTCCCGCGCGCGTGACCGCAGCGGACACTTCATCGAGGTACTGCGTGGGCTCGCTGACGCTCTGAATGAAGTCGCTCGCCCAGAGGAATCGGTCCGGCCGAACGAACGCAATGAGCGCCACCTCGCTCGCCGCGCCGTCGATCGGGAACAGGGTGACCGCACCGTCGGCCAGCGTCAGCGAATCATCCACCGCGCGGAAGCGTAAGCTTGTCGTCGCCCGCCGACGCTCCAGCAGGTCCGGCGACAGAGTCCAGCGTCTATTCACGACTTCAGAGAGGAACGACTGAGCCGCGCGATGGGACGCGATGGTAGCGCCGCGCGCGACCCACGCCCGTACCCCCGCAACGTGCGGCCACGCGAGATCCGTGACCACAACAACGACGGGATGTCTGCCCGGAAAGAGCGTGGCGATCCAGGCCGAGTCCTCCTTCACGCGGTCATCTCCCTGCGTCGCGTCGAACACGAACACGGTGTCGCGCTGCAGCGTCACGGCTTCCGTATACCCGCGATTGCGAAGGAGGAAGGTGGACGAGCTCACGCGCACGGTGTCGGGGCGGGTGGGCCGGAGGAACACCGGAAGAGGGAAGGCCATCGACGCGTCACGCGCCGGTAGCCTGAGAGACGGAGCGCTGTCGCGCGGTGCGAACCGCGTCTTGCCGAACGTGCGCGCGATCGTCGTTAGGCCGTCTTCGACGCGAAAGCTCCCGCCTGGCAGATGCGCCGAGCCGACGCGCTGCCACGTCGAGTAGACGTATTCGACGTGCCGCTGTCCCCATAGGTAGTGCGGCTCGACCCGGTCGAGCTTTGTTGGATAGCCTGACTTCGGGTCGAGAAAGAGACGCTCGGGTCCGCGCGCGCCGCGTCGGGTGAGCACGACGCGAGGATAATCGCGATAGGAGCATTGCCCCTCGACGCGAACGTCGGTCGCGGCGAGCCAGTCATCGAGCATCGCCCATACGTTCAGCGGACGCGACTCGTACATCGCACTGTGGGTCTCCTCGCTGGGCTTGAGCGCGGTGTCGGCAACAAGGTAGGATGCGCGCGCATCGCCGATCGACTCGAATCCGTATTCGTAGCCGCCGATGGTGGTGCGCTGCCTGACGCGCTCGACCCCGGTCGCGGGATCGAACCAGTGGTCGAGGGCCGCGACCTCCGCGAGTGCGGGCGGGTACGTCCGGTCCGACTCGAACTGATGCGACTTGAGGTCGAACGCGGTGGTGATCAGCACGGTGGCGCTCGTGCGCGGCAATCCGGTGCGTTCGGCGGCTTTTCGGAGGAGCGCTGCAGCGTCGGCGCCAGGCGCGCTTCGGCACCCGGGCTCAGCGAGCATCGCGGCGATCGCCGTCATCAACATGATGGTTGTCATGACGCACACGGTGCACGAGCATGCGTCGGGCGACAACGCACGGAGTCGCGAGCGGCGGGGTTTTTGTCGCGAGCGGTCGAGGCCCCCGGCGAACCTGGGTGGTGAGTGGCGGCGCGGTCGCTTGCGCGATTTCGTAGCGACGAACGATCATGTCGTCTGATGTCCACTTCGACCGACGCCGCCGCCGGCGCGCAGATCGCGCCCTGGAAGATCGTGGCCCTCTGGACCGTGCCCGCGATCCTGTCCACGACCGAGACGGTGATTTTCTCCGGCCGCGCGGGGCACCCGATCGCCGTCTGGCGCGCCTTCGTCGGCGAAGCGCCGCAGTGGTATGGGTGGGCGATCCTGATGCCGCCGATCGTCGCCCTCGCGTCTCGCTATCCGCTGCTGCGTCCCGTGCGGGCCGCAGCAATCGGCGTCCATGCCGTAGCGAGCATTGTCGCCGGCCTGGCGCTCGCCATGGCGGATGCGCTCGTGAACGCGTGGGTGCGCCCGTCGCCAGCGTCGTTCGTCAGCGACGTGCGCGACTGGTTCATCGGTGGATTACCTGCCACGACGTTCGTCTACTTCGCCATCGTCGTCGCGACCTATGCGTGGAAGAACACGGCGGAGCTCCGACGTCGCGAGCGCGAAGCACTCGGGCTCGAGGCGCAGCTCCGCGAGGCGCAGCTCGACGCGTTACGCATGCAGCTGCAGCCGCACTTCCTGTTCAACAGTCTGAACGCCATCATGGCACTTGTCCGGGATCACGACACCGGCCGCGCGATTCACGCCCTCTCGCTCTTGAGCGACGTGCTGCGCGCTACGGTCAACGCGGGTGACGCGAACGAAACGACACTGGCGGCCGAAGTCGACTTCGTGACGCGATATCTGGGCATCGAGCAAGTTCGGTTCAACGAGCGCCTTCGGGTGCGCATCGATGTCGCGGACGATCTTCGCGACGCGAAGGTACCAGTCTTCATCCTGCAGCCGTTCGTGGAGAACTCGCTCAAGCACGGCGTGCTGCAGGGGCGAGGCGCGAACGAGATCACGATCTCGTCGCACGCGGACGAGACAATGCTCACGCTCGAGGTGCGCGATGACGGGCGTGGTCTATCAGGCGAGGGGACGAACGGAGCGGGAGCGGGGGTGGGCATTTCCAACGCCCGGCGACGCCTCGAGCGAATGTATGGCGCGCGGGCTGCGCTCGACGTCACGAACGCCGCGTCGTCCCCGGGTGTGGTCGTTCGCATCCGGATCCCGCTCAACCGCTCAGCGTAGGGACCTGTGATCCGTGCGTTGATCGCCGACGACGAGGAACTCTCGCTCCGAGCGCTGCACCAGATGCTCCGGCGTCACGCGGACGTCGAGGTTGTCGCCGAGTGTCGAGACGGCGACGAGGCGCGTGAGGCGCTGGAGGCACACCGGCCGGACGTCGCATTCCTCGACATCAGGATGCCGCTCGCGTCAGGGCTGGACCTGGCGCTCTCCCGCGACCGCGACGTGCAGACGCTCGTGGTGTTCGTGACGGCGTTCGACCAGTTCGCGCTCCCGGCGTTCGACGCGGACGCGGCGGACTACCTCACGAAGCCGCTCACGGAAGCGCGCTTCGACGCCGCGATCGAGCGCGTTAGGCAACGGGTGCTCGTGCGTCGTGCCGCGGAAGAGGGAACGACGGCACGGGCCGCCGGCTCGCGCCGTCAGTACCTCCACCAGCTGGTGACTCGCGTGGGGCAGCTCGATGTCATCATCCCGATCGACGCGATCGACTACATCGAGGCCGACGACGTGTATGCCGCCGTGATTGCCCATCCGAAACGCTATCTCGTCCGGACGTCGCTGGACGCGCTGGAGCGATCGCTGGACCCGCGCCTGTTCGTGCGCGTTCACCGGTCGTACATCGTGCGGATCGCGCGGGTGTCCGCGGTTCGGCATCGGCCTGGCACCCGGGCGGAGACCGTCATGTCATGCGGGGCGGTGCTCCCCGTGAGTCGTCGCCGCCGGTCGTTGCTGAACGAGATCTTCCCGCCTACCGCGTCGACACAGCGGTCGCGTTAGGTACGGCTCACGGCTTGATGCGCAGCCCGTCGCGATCCATCTCGTCGCGCGCCCAGACCGACGGGAGCGCGCTACCAGTGTCGGCGGGCTGCGCCGCGTAGTCTATCGCCAGCCGAGCGCAGGCGCGACGTGCGTGAGGATGGATTCAATCACGTGCGCATTGTATTCGACGCCGAGCGTGTTAGGCACTGTCAGAAGCAGCGTGTCCGCTTCGGCGATGGCCTCGTCCCGTCGCAACTCTTCCACCAGCACGTCTGGCTCGGCAGCGTAGGTGCGACCAAACACCGCCCGCATGTTGTCGATCACTCCTATCTGATCGCTGCTTTCATCGCGACCGAAGTAGGCGTGGTCGCGATCGTTCATCAACGCGAAGATGGACCGCGACACCGAGACGCGCGGTTCTCGTGTATGCCCCGCATCGGTCCACGCTTGCCGGAAGATGCGGATCTGGCGAGCCTGCTGAACGTGGAAGGGCTCGCCCGACTCGTCCTCCTTGAGAGTGGAGCTTTGCATGTTCATCCCATGCTTCGCGGCCCACTTGGCGGTCGCATTGGACGCCGAGCCCCACCAGATACGGTCGCGCAGTCCTTCCGAGTGCGGCTCGAGCCGAAGCAGCCCGGGTGGGTTCGGGAACATTGGCCTCGGGTTGGGCTTGGCGAATCCTTCTCCTTTCAACAGCTGGAGAAAGACCTCGGCATGACGACGGCCCATGTCCGCGTCGCTGCCGCCTTCTGGCGGCGCATAGCCGAAGTGACGCCAGCCCTCGATCACCTGCTCTGGCGAGCCGCGGCTGATCCCGAGCTGGAGCCGGCCGTTGCTGATTAGATCGGCTGCGCCCGCGTCCTCGACCATGTAGAACGGATTCTCGTACCGCATGTCGATCACGGCCGTTCCGATCTCGATGCGGCTTGTCTTGACCCCGACGGCCGCGAGAAGTGGGAAGGGGGACGCGAGCTGCTGGGCAAAGTGATGGACGCGGAAGTACGCGCCGTCCGCGCCGAGTTCCTCTGCGGCTACCGCCAGCTCGATCGATTGCTGTAGAACATCACGTGCGGACCTCGCGGCCGATCCGCGCGATGCGTTCCAATGACCAAACGATAGGAATCCGATCTTCTTCATGGAACGAAGTGTACTGGAGCGGGCAAGGCGGTCGCCGATGGGGACGAATGCGATCCAGCCAAATAATCCCCGCGCAGCTCTTTCGTAATCGTTAGGTGACGGCTAATTTGGCCCGCCCCCAATTCTCCCCTGCTTCCCACGAACAAGAATGACGCGTCGATCCCTTCGCCAGCTCGCTGCGGCGGTGCTCCTCGTTCTGCCCGGATCCGTTGCGATCGCGCAGAACGGACGATTCGATCTCGAGAAGACGAAAACGGTGCTGACCGGCGTGATCGAGAAGACCCTCGCCGACAATGGCATTCCGTCGATGTCGATCGCACTGGTTCGCGGCGACTCGATCGTCTGGAAGGCGGCGTTCGGCTATACCAACCTGCGCAGCCGCACGCCCGCGACGACTGAGACGCTCTACAGCACCGGGTCCTCGTTCAAGTCGGTCACCGCAAGCGCGGTGATGCAGCTTGCCGAGCAGGGCAAGCTCCGACTGGACGATCCGATCAACCGCTACCTGGGTGACAGCCAAGTGCAGGACCGGCTTCAGAGCGAGAAGCCGGTGACCTTCACGCACATCCTGTCACACTGGTCCGGGCTCAGGAACGGCGCGGAGACGCAGCCGATCTGGAGTCGGAAGCTGCCGAAGACTCTCGAGGCGATGACGTCCAGCCTCTACTCGATTCGGGCGCCCGAAACCAAGTGGGAGTACAACAACTTCGCGTACGGGACGGCCGGCCTGCTCGTGCAGAAGATCTCGGGGCAGGAGTACGAGCAGTACATGGTCGAACACGTTCTCAAGCCGCTCGGTGTGACGACGGCGCATCCAGTCTATCCGTCACCCGAGATGGTCGAGAGGATGGCGCTTCCGTACGCGGCTGGGGGCTCACTGGGCAAGCCAGAGCCGGTGGCCCAGGTTCACTTTGACGTCTATCCGGCGGGCGACATCTATCTCACTGCCGAGGACATGGCCCGCTACCTCGCTGCGCAACTCAACGGCGGCGTCTTCCACGGCAACCGGATCCTGTCGGAGGAGTCGGTGCGCGAGATGCACAAGCCGCGCTTTGGAGGCGACTACGGGTTCGGATTCTGGATGGTTCATGACAGCGCCACGGGCCACACCCTGATCCATCATGGCGGCGCTATCGCTGGCCAGCGCGCGTTCCTGATCGGCGACCTCGACGCGCATGTTGGCGTGTACTACATGACCAATTCCGACTACCTGCCCGATGCGACCCCGCCAGCGCAATCGGAGGTCGTGTACGCAGCCCTCAAGCTGTTGCGTGGAGAGGATTACGTTCCGCGGCCGCAACGGAAGGGCATTGCAGTGGACGACAAGGTGCTCGACAGCTACGTCGGCAGCTACGACCTCGGTCAGGCAACTTTCGTCATCAGCCGCGTCGGTCGCGCCCTCGCGATTCAGCAGAACGGCGTGGGGGGAAAAAATGAGCTGCTCGCGGAAACCCCGGTTCGGTTCGTCCAGCGAGGCAGCAACATCACGATCACCTTCCAGGGGGACAGCGGCAGCATCGACCGACTGGTTCTGCAGGCCGGGGGGCAGCAGCTGACAGCGACCCGCCGCAAATAGGAAGCGAGTAGCATGTCGGGCGCAACCTAACGAGACGACGCGAGCTGAAAGACCATTCGGCTGGTGCGCTGCGCCGGACAGATCGCCTGGATCTCGCCAGTGACGGCGCCTGTCAACCGAACGCCATCGCTCGGCACCGTGGATGTCACATGGACACCGTCCTGCAAAGGCGGTCGAAACGTGACGGTCATCTCCGGTCCCGAGTTCTCGATCTCGAGCTCTACCCTGTCAGAAGAGATCCGCAGCGCGAGACTGACCTCTGCGCCAGCGACCCGGATGTGACGCACGCGAATGGAATCCCAGTCCCGTGCGATGCGCGGGGTGAAACGAAGCCGCCGTGTCGACGCCTCGACCTTGAGGCCCAACAACCCGCGCACCCCGCTCGAGATGAACGAGGCCGACGACCACGTCTGATCCGGCACCGATTCACGCTCAGGGACGAACTCGTCGCCGTTGAGTACTTCGTGCATGTGGCCTGGTGAGTCGAGGCCGAACCAGGCGACGAGATCGCGCCAGAGCGCTGTCGCCGTGTCCGGCCGGCCGGCCTCATAGAAAGCGGTGATGGCGTCGGCTGTACCGAGGGCCCAGACGCTCCCTCGCGCGTAGGCATCCGGTTCGTAGAGCGGTGAGTCGTTAGGCGTGCTCCGAATCCCCCACAACGTGCGGTAACGCGGCGAAGCGAGCGCGTCGAGCAGGGCGCGCTGTTCCGAGTGAGCGAGCAGTCCGTGGTGCAACAACGCGATGAGGCTGCCCGTGAGGCCCTCGACGGGCGCGCCGGAACGGAGATGTCCACTCACCCACTGCTGCTTCGACGCGTCATAGTAGGCCGGCCGGATCGCATCTCGCGCGACACGGCTTCGGCGCGTCGCGTCGGACGCCTGTGCATCGTGCCCCGTTAGGCGCGCGAGCGTGGCAAAGGACTGGGACGCCGTCACCCAGGCGAGCGACAGCGACAGCTCGTCACGCTGCGGATCCTGCTCGTCTCGCCCCTGCTGACCGGCAGGGATTTCAGGCAACGTGTGACCCGGCGGGACTGTCGAGCGACAATACTCGTACGCGGCGCGGATGGATGCCCAGTGCCGCTTCGCGAGGTCAACATCTCCCGTGGTCTCGACATAATCGCGCATCATGTCGAGAAAATCGAACGTCACGTCCACGTGGACGAACATGTACGGATACGCATGCTGCCAGTCGAGAAATCCGGCGCTCTGCGACAGCTCGTGCCAGATGGCACCAGTGCGCTTGTTCTGATAGCGCATGATGAACGAGAGCTCGTCGCGCGCTCGGGCGTAGGCACCCTCGCGGAGCAGCGCGTCGACAGCCACAAGCCCGTCACCGGCAAAGAACCATGCGTACTGCGGCCGCCGCGCGCCTCGCGATGGGCCGTAGCCCGCGACGAGCCCACAACCGACCTGGGGGTTACAGACCCACGCCTGTTCGAGCGTTACCTGGGCCCACTTCAGCGCGCGATTCACGGCAGTATCGGGCGTTTCGATATCGATAACTTCCAGCCCGGCGTAGCGACCTCGCGCGCGTGCCTCCTGGTCCCGCGCCTGCGCGGCGAGACTCGCCGCGATCGCGAGTGGCGTCTCGTCAGGCGTGCTCGTACCGGCAAACGCGATCATCGCGTCGTCACGCGCTCCCGGCGAAACACGGACGGTAAAGTTGATACTCCGCTCGAATTCTGCATCACGCCGGTTGTTCTCGATCTGCTCGTGGGCGACGATCTGCTGCGATGCCACTGCGCCTCGTAGTCGCCGCGAGGGCTCATCGAGCGTGTACGCCGAGTGTGTCGAGTCCCAGTGGATCTCCTGTCCGCCAATGGCCCCTGGCCACATGAGGTTGAGCGACGGCGTGAAGTGCACCGTAATGAGAACCAGTCGACTCGATTCAACGGCATAGCTGATCGTCGCCGCGGGCAGATCGACTGGTGTGAAGATGCGTTCGCGTAGTGTGATGCCGGGCGCGGCGTACAGCCGGGTGGCTCCCGTAGGCGTTTGCTCGATCGTCCGCAGCGCCACGCGTCCGTCGATGTCACTCGTGTCTCCCTCGAGTCGAAAGCTGACCCAATACGCGCGAACGAGCTGCAACGGATACGTCCAGATCTCGAGCCCGGGTGTGTTATAGCCGCCGACGAAGCTCCGCTTACCTGGAACGATCACGAAGCGGCCCGCTCTGGTCTCGGCTGCGCGCCATCGGAGATCGGCCAGCGGGGCGGTCGTCTGCGCGAATCCTCGGCACAGTGGCGCGAGGAGTCCAACGGTGATGAGCGCGCGGCGCAAAGGGCGCATGGACGACCCTCCAACGAATTATTCCGCGCGTCGCTCGGTGTGGAGACGCGCGGGCGTCACGCCGGCCAGATCCTGTACCTCGCGAATCAGGTGCGGCTGATCGGCGTAACCATGCCGAAACGCGAGCGCGGCCCACGCGGGATGCGGCGCGGCGTCGGCGGAGCGGAGTAGCGCGTGGAAGCGCTGAATGCGCGCGAAGTGGCGCGGCGACATGCCCGTCTCGTTCATCACGAGACGTCGCAGGTGTCGGTCGCTCACGCCGAACCGCGCGGCCAGTTCTGCGACCCTGGGCTGGCCGCTGCTGTACCTCAGGGATTCCATGCCGGCCATGATGAGTGTCGGGACGCGCATCCGCGCGTCGCGGTCGCGGCGTGCGCGCAGGAAGTCCACGAACACGCGGAGCGCGTCGCCCGACGTGGCAGTGCGCGCCAGTCGCGACTCCAGCGGCGCGGCGAGGTCCGGACGCACATCGACGTACAACGGCTCGGCGTCCACGTGCTCCCCCGGCGCAACGCCGAGGAGCAGTCGGCACCACTCCAGCTTGATGCGGACGGATTCCATGCGGTGGCCGGCCGGCGGCGCGAACGCGTGTGGCCGGATCACCGGGCCGATGATGCGGAGCCGAGCGTCGCCAGCTAAGCCGTCGGGTGCGCGCCGGCCCATGAAGCAGAGACTCACCGCGGCGTCGGGCACAACGCGGTGAGGAATCACGTTTACGTTCGCGGCCTGATGAACCCATAGGGCCTCGACGGCGTCGGCGAGGTCTGGCGGCGGGGCGAATTCGTGGTACCCGCCGATCTTGTGGAACGGGGTGACGTCAGGCGCATTGCGCATGCTCCCGGAAGATAGGTCGAGCGCGCCTCGGTCGGGCGTTCCACCGTAGGAGTCACTGACCCGAGGGACCGATCGTAATACCTGCGCGATCTGGCACGTCGGCTGTGACGGCCCATCCGCCGAATGTCTCGCTCACTGCAAACCACAGTTCGTTCGGGCCGCGTTTCAAAGGCAGCGCCAGCTCGTCGAACAGTCCGACGATCCCCAGAAACTCTGGGTCGCGCGTGCCGAAGCCGGCATTGCCCGCGTAGAGCAGCCTGCCGTTGAGGAACACGCGCACACGGTCGCTGTAGCCGAAGCGAACGCGCACGGTCCGCTCGCGGTCCGAAGTCAACGTGACCGCCGCTACGACTGTGTTGCGGCCATCGCCGTTCCCCGCGAGCCGAGCCAGGTTCGCGATGCCTCGTTCTTCGACGTCGAGCATGTTCCACGCGCCGCCGCCCGGCACAGCGGTCAGCTCGGTGAGGGTGCCTAACGTGGCCTCGGGGAACGGCGCCGACACCCGCCACGAGTGCACGACCGTGGCGGGTGTGGAATCGCGCACGGCGGGCAGGTAAGGCGTCCCCGTCGCGTCCGGTGCGATGCCCGCGCCCGGCCGCACTACTACGTTGGCGAAGCGCGCACCCGTTCCCGATAGTAGTCCGATCTCGCCCGCACCATTCGGTCCGCGCAGCCGCCCGACGATCTGCACCGCGCTGTCGCCATCCACGAACAGCTCGGCGCGGGAGCCGCGGACGAACAGCCTGACGTGCATCCAGCGGTCATAGGTCCAGTGCGCGGCGCCTTCCCATGCTGGGCCGGCGTAGATTTGCCACGCGTAGAGACCATGGAGCACGGGCGTGTACTGCGTGGCGTGCGGTCCGCCGCTGAGATTCTGCCGCAGGTAAAACAGCTCGAAGTCCGAGCGTGTGGCGGCGCGGAACGCGATGCCCGGGAAGCCGCCCACATTGCTGAAGACGACGTCGAACTCGATGATGCCGTTCTGGAATCGGCTCCCCTTGAGCCACGCCGCACCGTCACGTAGGAATAGCGCGCTGCGGCCCCGATAGGGCTCGACGCGTGACTCGGCGGCGTGGATGTCCCAGGCGGACGAATCGAACGGTTGTTGTGCTCGGACTGTGGCGGCGTGGAGCAGGGCGACCAGCGCAGCGGTCGCGCCCCGAAAGATGTGCTTGACCATACTCGATGGTACGCCGGCGTCCGGTAGCGGTGATTGAACGATTCGGACATCATCAGCCAGATCAATCCCACACAGCCGGGAGAACGATGGGTTTGCGCGACGTTTTCCAACGGGTGTCCCAATCGCCGACCAACCCCCACACCGCGGCGGCACCGCGCACGTTCGATGTCGCCGACCTCTATCGCGGACCTGTCTCGTCGGCCGACGAGCAGTCCGCGGCAACCGCCTCGCCGCTCGATGAGAAACTGCGGCAGGCGTATTTCTGGATCGTCAACACCGCGATCATCAGCCCGCACTACGACATCGAATTCAATCACGATCCGCCGCAGTCGTTCGTGTTAGGCGACGTGAAGAGTCGGCTCACCCTCCCATCGGCTCAGAGCTACTCGAGCTACGTCCTCCTCCCGCTGCTGACGTTCGCGACGCGCCGCAAGTGCCTGTTCGTCGGCGGCCCGGGGCGCGGGAAGACCGCGAGCGCGATCCTCATGGGCGTGTTGAGCGGAGCATCCGTGCGCGACGTGCGTCGCGCCATGCAGCACGGACACCCACAGATGACCGTCGCCGACCTGCTCGGCAATCCGCTGCCTGCGGACCTCGTGAGTGCCCAGCGGATCGAGGACATTCGCATCTCGTGGCGGTCGTGGTTGGGCATGCGCGTCAAGATCATCGACGAATACAACCGCATCCCCACGCGCACGCAGAGCGCGCTCTTGACGGTGATGGGCGACAACTACGCCGAGATCCTCAATCACATCTTCGAGTGTCCGGATTCGGCGTGGTTCCTCACGGCGAACGACGAGCAGGGTGGTGGGACCTACCAGGTGATCGAGGCGCTGCGCGACCGGATTGACGTCATCGTGCAGGCGCTGGCGTTCAATCCGCGATTCCTCTCCGAATTGCTCGTCCGCATCGAGCAGAACGTGCGACCGGAAGAGGTCGTGCCGCGCCAGATCATCTTCACCGAAGCAGAAGTCGATCGGCTCCAGGGAGGAATTCACGCCGTGCCGCTGCCGCCCGAGGTCCGCCGAAGGCTGGAGTTCTTCGCCAGCCAATTCGAGTTCTTCGAGGGTGCGGCGGAGCAGTTCGAGTACAAGACGAAGGACACCGCGCGACTTGCGGGCGTCGAATGGGCAGGGCTCACCGCGCAGGATACCGGGCGCGATCGGCTGAAGGACCTCGGCTGTCAGACCCGCAACGGGCTGTCGGTGCGTGTGCTCATGACGCTACTCGTCTACGCGAAAGCGCTCGCGTATTTCCGTGGCAACCGGATCGTGGAGCTGGATGACGCGCGTCAGATCCTGCCGTTCGTCCTCCGCGACAAGCTCGTTCCAGACACAGATGCGCCGTTCTTCGATGCACCGGGCAACGGGAAGTACCGAGTCGACCGCGTGGGTTGGCTGCGCCAGCTATTCGACCTCTCGTGCGCGGAGTACGATCGGTTGAATCTTGACGCCGAAGACCCGGTGGCTGCGCTGGCGGCGGAGTTTCACCTCGGGCTGGACGGCGTTACGCGAGGCGACGCGCGCGCCCGACTGGTGAAGATCGAGCGTCTGATCGGCGAGTGGTCGAAGGGTCGCAAGCTGTACGGCAACCTCTATGACGACCTGTTGAGCCTCAAGTATATGCACCAGCGCTACACGAACTATCTCCGATGGCTCGAGACGCAGTGACGTGAGCGCTGCCATCAGTCCCACGCTCGGCGCCGTCCTCCGCGCGGAGCGCCATCAGCTGAACGAACGCTTTGCCGTCGCGCGACTGCGTCATCCGGATCTGGACGCCGAGGCATTCGCTGGATTCATCCGCGGCGCCGTCGATCCGCTCGTGGGGGCCGTGGCGCGCACTCGATTTGAGCGCGTGACTGACGTTACGCTTGCCGCGTACGACATAGCGCTGGAGCTGGTCGGCCAAAAGCTGGTCGGACGTGCGGCGCGCACGCCGCATGTCGGGGGCGCGTGGCGGCGTATACTGCCGGAGGTAGCGCCGTTGGTCGCGGCGGAGCCGCAGCGGATGATTGGCGCGGTGTGTAATGCCTCGCATCATGTGTCCTCGACGCCTGGCGCGCGACCAGGCGCTTGGATCGACCTGATGGTTCGCCTCGCGGGCCAGTGCAGCGATACCGCCACCTTTCTGACGCTCGGGCAGGTCGCCGCGTGGCGTGCCGGCATGGCGCACTTTCGCGAGAGCGCGCTTGCCGCCGCGGACAAGCTCCCGGAGTCGCTCGCGCTTGCCGCGATGGACGCGCCGGGGGCGCATTGGTCGCAGGTTCGAGATCGTCTCAGCACGGATCCGTGGTATGACCCGGCCACACCTAACGACACGTCCGCGGTGCCTCGCATCGTGGCCCGTGCGGGTGCGTTCCGCGGCTTCGGCGGTCTGTTCACGGAGCCGCCCACGGTGGCGATGGCCGACGGGCAGCTCCTTGTCCGCGGTGGCAGCGAGTGCTGGCTGCTCACGGCGGACGCATTCGGCGCGACGTTTCACCGCGCCGTCCCGGAGGAGTTCGAGCGCGCCCGCGCGCAATCCGCGTTGCCGGAGGGAGTCTCCGTGCGCGGCGCGACCGCGACGATCCGTGGCACCGGTGTCGCCCTGCCCAACGGGTTCGGTGAAGCGACCAGTGCGTGCGCGAACCGCACGACGCTTGCGCTTACGTCGGCATACACGCATGCGGTTGTGCTGATCGCGGTACCCGCAGCCTAACGGGACAGCGTGGCGATCCACTCACTCGAATCCCTTCGCGACACGTGGGCCGCAGCCTGGGCGCCCGCGCTCGCGGCGTGGAGCAAATTCACACGCCTGCGGCCGCCGATGCTCTGCCTGACCGAACACGATGCTCAGCGCGAAGGACTGACGGGCAGCTTCGCGATGATCCGCCTGCACGATCAGTCGGTTGTGGTCAGCCTGCCGGAAGTGGTTGCCTGCGGCGTCGAGCAGTTTCCCTTGGAAGTGCTGGCGCACGAAATCGGCCATCACGTGCTCGCTCCCGCGACGCTCACCGATCACGCGCGTATGATCGCGCGGATGCGATGGGCGTTGCCGACCGTCGAGCATCACGCGCCCACGGTAGCAAACCTCTACACCGACATCCTGATCAATGATCGTCTGCAGCGGAGCGCCGGTCTGAGGTTGTCGGATGTGTATCGCACCCTTGCCGAGCGTGAAGGTAGCGGCGGCGCCGTGTGGGCCATTTACACGCGCATTTACGAGATCCTGTGGAGCCTGCCTCGCGGCTCGCTCGGCGGCGAACGAACCGATGATCGTCTCGAGGGTGACGCCTGGTTAGGCACGCGATTGGTGCGGAGCTACGCGCGGGATTGGCTCGACGGCTCCGGGCGATTCGCTGCGCTCCTGCTCCCGCATCTGCTCGAGGACAAGAAGTCCGCGAAGGTCATCGAGAAGCTGCTCGATACCCGCAACGCCGGCACTGGCGGCGACCCCGCGGGCCTGGCCAACGAAGACGCCGGCGAACGGGAGGGCGCGGTACATCCCGCGCAGGACCCTGCGCTCAGCGGCATCGAAGACGACGAAGGAGAACAGAAGGGGGCGCAACCGATGGAGGCCGCCGGTCCAGGCGCCGCACGTGGACAAGCGCGCGAGCCGTTTCAATTCGGGGAACTGTTGCGCGCGGCGGGTGTCACGATCTCGGACCACGATGCCGCGGTCAAGTACTACCGCGAGCGCGCGGCGCCGTACTTGATTCCGTTCCCCATGCGGCGTTTCCCACAGAGCACTGACCCGCTGCCGGAAGGGCTCGAGCCGTGGGACGTGGGTGATGCGCTCGATGCGGCGGACTGGCTGCAGTCGGTGCTGCAGAGCCCTCATATCGTGCCGGGAATGACGACCGTGCAGCGCGTTTGGGGCACTGCGGAGGGCGGGGAGCCGGCGCGTGTTCCCCTCGACCTCGATCTGTATGTGGACAGCTCGGGGTCGATGCCGAACCCGCAGCACCTGATCTCGTATCCGGCACTCGCCGGCGCAATCCTGTGTTTGTCCGCGTTGCGGGCAGGTGCGCGTGTACAGGTGACGCTGTGGAGCGGCAAGAATCAGTGCACGACCACGCGCGGATTCGTTCGCGACAGTACGGCGGTGCTCAACGTGCTCACCGGATATTTCGGTGGGGGCACGCAGTTCCCGATTCACGTCCTGCGTGAGACGTATGCGAAGCGAGACGCCGGCGCCCGTGCCGTGCACATTCTCGTCATCTCGGATGATGGTGTGTCCACCATGTTCGACAACGACGAACGCGGCGGAAGCGGTTGGGACATTGCGCGCACGGCCCTCGAGAGCGCGCGCGGCGGCGGGAGCCTCGTGCTGAACGTGCCTGACGATTGGGATAAGCGCAGCGTCGATCGCCGGCCCAGCAATAATCCCGGCGGGAACTGGGACCTCGCGGTTCGCCGCGCGCGCGATGAACAGGGCTGGCACGTGCATACCGTCTCTTCGCTCGCGGGGCTCGTGGAATTCGCGCGAGCGTTCAGCCGGGCGCGCTACGGCGACGCGACAGAGGCGCCGCGATGATCATCGTCTGGCGGGTCACGCAGACATGCAACCTGAGCTGCCCGTTCTGCGGATTCGATCGCCGGCTCCGCCGTGTCCGTCGCAACGCTGACGTCGAGACGGTAGCGCGCTTCGGTGCCGTGCTCTCGGACTATCAGCGCGCCACCGGCGACAGTGTGCTCGTGAGCTGGATGGGCGGTGAGCCGCTGCTCTGGCCACCCCTCCGCGAGCTCACCGAACATTTCACTCGGCGGCTCGGTGTCCGAGTCAGCACGACCACGAACGGCACACCGCTCGCATCCGCTGCCGTCCGCGAGCACATCGCCGAGCACTACAGCGAGCTGACGGTCAGCGTCGACGGCCTCGGGGCAGTGCACGACGACCTGCGAGGCTGGCGCGGCGGGTTCGCGCACCTGCGGCGCGTCATCCCGATGCTGGTCGCCGAGCGACAGACACGTGGACGCGGTCCGCTGCTGCGCGTGAACGTCGTACTGATGCGCGATACAATCAGCCACTTCCGGCGCCTGTGCTCCGAGCTTGCAGATTGGGGGATCGACGAGATCACGTTCAACCAGCTCGGTGGCGATGATCGCCCGGAGTTCTTCCCGGCCCATCGGCTGTTGCCGAGTCAGGCGGAGTGGTTATCGGTCAACATTCCGCGCCTTCGGAGGGACCTCGCGCCGCTTGGCGTTAGGCTCGGTGGCGCCCAGGACTACCTGCGACGGCTTCTCGCGACTGCGAGCGGTCAGCGAATTCCGGTGGGTGATTGCGGGCCGGGCGAACGGTTTCTCTTCATCGATGAGCTGGCGCGCGTGGCGCCCTGCAGCTTCAGCACCGGTGACTACGGGCTTCCGCTCGCTGAAATCGATACCTGGCAGGAGCTTCAGCGGGTGCCGCAACGTTACGCGGCTCTGCGAGCGGCGTCGCGGGCGGGCTGCTGCGATGACTGTCACAGCACGCATGTTTTCGAGAAGTTCCAGGCCGTCCCATTGAAGCGGGCATCCATGCCAGCTGCCACCGCCCCGGCCTAACGTCATGGACCGCGAAGGCCCGGTCCTCGAAGCGCTCACCCGACGGGTGGCGGAAACTCCGGAGGAGTTTCTCGCGGAACCGCGTGTTGGGAACATCGGTCAGGTCCACACCGCTGCCGTTGTGGCCGACCTGCTCCGACTCCTGGGGCACGAGGTACAGGCACGCGATCTCGCACCGTTCTCGGGTGGCGACCGTCGCGGCGATCGCAATCGCCTTGGCGTCACGCTCGTGCTCGCGTGGCTGCTTGCCGACGAGTGGTTTGTCGCCCGTCGGCCCGATGCAGCCGCGCTGTTGACCCTTCTTGGTACGACAGCTGGCGAGCTCGCGGAACAAGTTCCCGCCAACAAGCTCGTAAGCGACCCCGATCGGCGCGAGGAGCTGGCCCGCGTCGCGCTCGCACGCCTCGGCCTGCGACCAGCCGGTGAAACGATCGCGCAGGCGCAGGATCGTCTCACGACGCTGAGCTCCGCCGAGCGACAACGCGTTATGCGCGCCGCCCGTGCAGCCGAGGAGCGGGCGAGGGCGATTCGAGAAGCGTTGGTAAGGAAGGCCGCCCAGGAATCAGCCGACAAGTACACGCGTGACTGACCTCATAGTGAATCCGCTCGATGCGGAGATGACGGATGCCGCGCGCTTTCCGACACTCACGGAGCATGGACGGCGACTCCTCGACTTCATGCGCGAGCATCCGCACGCCCCGATCTATCGGAACGAAAGCGGCAACCGGCTCACCGCGGCGGATGTGGAGAACGTTCGTGCGTTCGAGCGTGAGGTCGCGGTGGCGGACGTTGGATGGAATCCGCACGGGGTTCCCGAATGGCTCGATGCGTTCGTGGATCGATGCTTCGAGACGACGCCGTTCTATCGGCGCTACGGCTCTCGTCCGCGCGACATTCGCGACATTCCGACCATAGGCCGGGCGGATCTCGGGCGCGACATCGCGCAATTCGTTCCTGACGACGTCGCGGTCGACCGCCTCATCAACTTTCAGACGAGTGGCACGACGGGACATCCACTCCTCATCGCGTCGCTCCCGAGCGTCGCGGCGAGCTATCTCGCGTTTCACAAGCGCGCGCTGCGCCGCTTCGAGGTCGAGCTCACGTACGGACGCGGTCAGGTCGGCGTGGTGCTCGTTGGGTTTCAGAAGAAATGCTTCACCTACGTCTCGGTGACACCCACGATGGACGAGTCCGGGCTTGCGAAGATCAATCTGCATCCGGACGACTGGCGTCACTCGGACGACCGCGCGAAGTACCTCGACGCGCTCGCGCCGGAGGTGTTCTCCGGCGACCCGCTCGTGTTCGCGGAGCTCGCGACGCTCGAGACGCGGTGGCGTCCGCGTGCGCTGCTCTCGACTTCCATGGCGCTTTTGCCGGCATCACGACGTGCGCTCGAGGAACGCTTCGGCTGTCCCGTGCTGGACATTTACTCACTCAACGAGACCGGGCCAGTCGCCGTGTTCGACGACAGGGCAGGCGGGCACGTGCTGCTCCAGCCGCGGATGTTCGTCGAGATTTTGGGTCGCGACGGCCGCACCCTGGCGCCGGGTGAGCGCGGCGAGATCACCCTAACGGGTGGGTTCAACCCGTGCCTGCCACTTCTGCGCTATCGCACCGGGGACTACGCCGCGCTGCGCTTCGGCGCCGCCGAGCCGGTCCTGGTCGACCTCGAGGGTCGTCCTCCGGTGAGGTTCCGGACGATGCTCGGCGAGTGGCTCAACAACATCGACGTGACGCATGCCGTCAAGCGATTCGCGCTCACGCAGTTCGCCCTCCATCAGGCAGCGCGTGGTGATTTGATCTTCCGCTTCAGCGGTGCGCGCGGCGAGGACGAGGCGATTCGCGCTGCGCTGTTCTCGCTCTTCGGACCGGCTCAACCGCTCGTGATCGAATCGAACGCTCGCTTCGACGACAAGGTGGTGCAGTACACGTCGGACATCCCGGAGGCGTTGCGCTGAGTCGTGAGCTGAAATCGTGAGGCTCGGTATGCACAAATGAGGTAACGCGTCCGGCGCGAGTCACGTTATGCTTTCGAGCCATGACGATACCGAGCATGGAGCTCACCGGCATCTTCATCTACCCGGTGAAGTCACTCCGCGGCGTACGCCTCGACGACGCACCGCTTCTGGACGGGCGGCTCGTTGGGGACCGAACCTGGCTCCTGGTCAACAAGTTCGGCCGCTTCATGCACATGCGCGATTATCCCCAGATGGCGCGCGTCGAGGCGACGATCACGGAGCGCGGGCTCACTGTCCGCACCGACACGATGCCGAGCCTCGAGATCGAGCCGCCCCCCACCTCGCTCGGCCACTCTTCCGACGTGACGCACGTGCGGCTCTGGCGTCGCAGCGCACCGGTGGTCGCCGTGGGCACCCACGCGGATGAGTGGTTCACTCGTGCGCTGGGTGTCGCGTGCCGGCTCATGGCGTTCGTGCCAGACGCTGCCGCGCTGAACGTCCCGTCGTACGAGGTCCACTCGAGCCTTCAGGACGCGACTCCGTTTCACCTAACGACGGAGGAGTCACTGGCCGACCTGAACGCGCGGATGACGAGGCCGATCCCGATGAATCGCTTTCGGCCGAACCTGGTGGTGCGTGGGGCTGCGCCGTACGCGGAGGATCGATGGAAGGCGATCGCGATCGGTGACACAGTGCTGCGCTGGATCAAGCCGTGTACGCGGTGCGTGGCGACGACGACCGACCAGGAAACGGGGGAGCGCATGGGTCGGGAGCCACTGTCCACGCTCGCGCAGTATCGGCGTGTCGGCACCGAGGTGGCGTTCGGCCACTATCTGGTGGCGGACACGTGGGGTGAGCGGCTCCGCGTCGGCGACCCTGTGCGGGTCCTCGCATAGTCATCATTCGGAACGCAGCGCGATCGCCGGATCGGTGCTTGCCGCACGCCACGCCGGAACGACCGACGCCATGATCGCCACGATCGCGAGCGTTGCTGCGACGGCGACGAGGACGATCGGATCACGCGGCGAGGTGTTGT
>DATCGG010000511.1:0-15426 GCA_036509075.1 Gemmatimonadaceae bacterium | reverse complement strand
CGCCACGCCCGCGAACGTCGTCAGCAACCGCAGCGTGAATACTCGCTGCGACTCGCCCTGCCCGATCGCTTCGTCGAGAGGCATTGGCTTGTACATCACGAGCTGCGGGTCGAGCTCGGCGATCGCACGCCGGGCATCCGCCTGGAGCGTCTCGAGCGAACCCGTCGTGCGCACGACCTGCGACAATGCCCAGTTGCGGTCGGCCGCGAACTGACGGTGCGCGTGGTACACGTGCGGGCCCATGTGGCCCTGCGGGTCGAGCGCGACGTCGGCCACGACACCGATGATCTCTTTCGTCCGTCCGCCGGTTCCAACGCTCTGCCCGACGGCGCGCACGCCCGGAAAGAGCCGGTCGGCGACGCTGCGACTCACGATCACGCGACTTGGGACGGATGCGTCGTCGTGCTCGTCGAACAGCCGCCCGTCGAGCAGCGGAATTCCCACCACGGTGAAATACTTCCCGGAAATCACACGCTGCTGCGCCGCCATGCTCGAACGGGCGGTGCCCGCGAGCGGGCCGGTCATCGCGCGCGTCCCCCAGATGTTGTAGTCGCCGGTCCCCGGCAGCTTCGTGATGCCGCCAGCCGCCGTCACCCCGCGCAGCGTGGCCATCCGCTCGGCAACGTCTTCATAGAAGCGCGCGCGGGCCGTCGAGTCGTAGCGCGCGTCGGGTAGATGCAGCTCGAATGTCAGCACGCCATCCGGCTTGACGCCGAGTGGCGTCTCCCGAATGCGCTGCAGGCTCGCGATCAGCAGGCCAGCGCCCACGAGCAGCACGAATGCCAGAGCGAGCTGCGACACGACGAGCCATTGTCGCAACCGCATCTGCACGCCGCCACTCGTCGACGAGCGGCTCTGCTCGCGGAGGACGTCGCCGGGCTGCGTCTTCGCCGCCCGCAGTGCCGGCGCCAAGCCGAAGCCAACCGCGCTCAACGACGCCACGACGAGCGAGAACAGGAGGAGCCGAGGTTCGAGCGTGAGCGATGAGAGCCGCGGGATGGAGCCGGCGCCGATCGCGACGATCGCCGCCATGGCGAACCGGGCGACGACGATGCCCGCGAGATCGCCGGCGATGGCCAGCGTCAGGCTCTCGATCAACGTCTGCCGCACGAGCCGCCGCCGCTCGGCGCCTAACGCGGAGCGGAGTGCGAACTCGCGGGCGCGGTCGGAGCCGCGGACGAGCAGGAGGTTCGCGAGATTCACGCAGATGAGCACGAGGACGAGCGTCACGGCGCCGAGCATGATCTCGAGTGGCTTGCTCGAGTTGCCGACGATGTCCTCCTTGAGCGGGTCGAGCCTGGCGCTCGCGTACTTTGCCCTCGGATACCGCTCCGCCAGCGTCTTGCTCAATCGGTCGAGCTCCGCCTGCGCTCGCGCGATCGTCACGTCCGGACGCAGCCGCGCAATGACCGAGAGGTAATGGTTGTCGGCTTCGTTGGGATCGCGGCCCGGGCGAAGGTCGCCCGGCACCCACGCGTCAACAGCACCGGCGAGCGGGTCGGCGAACCCATCGGGCATCACGCCGGCGACAGTGTACGATCGGCCGTTCATCGTCAGCGATTTGCCGACGGCCGATGGTTTGCCGCCGAACTGTTGCTTCCACAGCGCGTGGCTGAGGACGACGACTGACGCATCATTCTCCTCGTCAGGACCGAAGGGCCGCCCGATCGTCGGCGGCACACGCACGACATCGAAGTAGTCCGCACTGACCGGGAGGATCCGAATTCGCCTGACGGCGTCGCCGGTGCCGATGTCGGCGCCGGATTCACTGTATAGGAAGAGTGCCGCCACGGACGAGAACGACGACATGCTCTGGCGATAGTCCAGGAAGTGCACCGGCGTCACGACACCGCGGTCTTCCTTGCGCCGAACGTCCGTGTAGTAGAGCCTAACGAGCTGCCCGGGCTGCTGGTACGGCAGCGGCTGAAGCAGTACCGCGTCCACCGCGCTGTACACCGCGGTGGTGCCGCCGATGCCTACCGCCAGCGTCAGGATGGCAACGGCGGCGAACCCCGGGTTTCGCGCGAGGGTCCGGAGCGCGAACGCCACATCGCGCTGCCCGTCATGAAGGAATCGCGTCCCGCGCGCGTCGCGGACGTCGTCCTTCACTCGTTCCAGGCCGCCGAGGGCCAGGGCGCTCCGGCGGCGCGCCTCGGCGCGGCTCACGCCGCGCCGTTCGAGCTGCGCCGCCTCCATATCGGCGTGGAACGCCAACTCCTCGGCCAGCTCACGTTCGTCGCGTCGCCGGAAGATGACCGACCGGACGCGCTCGATGATGTCAGACAACGCGCTCATGCCCGGCCTCCATCCGGTAGCAGTCGTCCAGTCATGACCCAGTTCACCGCCGCGGATGCCCGAAGCCACGACGCCTCCTCGAGTCCAAGCTGTCGCCGCCCCGCGGGGGTGAGCTCGTAGTACCGAGCCCGGCGACTGTTTTCGGTGACGCGCCACGAGGTCGTGAGCCACCCGCGCCGCTTCATCCGGATGAGCGCCGGATAGAGCGACCCCTGGGTCACGAGAAACACGTCCTTCGACATTTGCTGTATGCGCTGCGCGATCCCCCACCCGTGCATGGGTTCGAGGGAGAGGGTCTTGAGCACCATCATCTCGAGGGTGCCCTGCAGCAGCTCGCCCGGTTCGCCGGCCATCGATTGTGTCTCCTTCAGATCATCTGAAGGTAAGACAGAAGCTGCGGGAAAAAGGTTGGATGTGCGATAAATCGCTTCGAACGGGGTCAGACTCCTAACCCATCGTTCTGACTTGGGCGGAAAGGTCAGCCCGATACCAGCGCGAAGACCTGACGGTCAGGTAACCAGCATGCCGCGCACGGCCGCGCGGCTCACCTTCCCCGCCGCATTCCTTGGAAGCTCGGCCACGAAGTGAATCGTCTTCGGCGCTTTCACTGACCCGAGCTCGGCTTTCACGAAGGCAATGAGCTCCCCGGCGCTCACCGCGGCACCATCCGCCAGACGCACGGCGGCGTGAACCGCCTCGCCCCACTTCTCGTCAGGCGCACCGAAAACACTGCACTCGGCGATCGCAGGGTGCTTCGCCAGCACCGCCTCCACGTCGCCGGGAAAGACCTTGAACCCCCCGGTGTTGATCAGCTCCCGCAGCCGGGCTCGAAGGTAGACGTAGCCGCGATCATCCATCATCCCGAGATCGCCGGTATGGAGCCAGCCATCGACGATGGTCTGCGCCGTCAGGTCCGGCCGATCGAGGTAGCCGTTCATCACGAGCGGCCCTCGCACGACGATCTCGCCGGTCTCCCCGTTAGGCAGCAGCTCACCTGTCGGCGCCATGATCGCGACCTCCGCAACAGGGGATTGTCTGCCGATCGACGTCAGGTTCTCCTCGTGCTCGAGCTCTTGTGCCCGCATGGCCGTGATGATCTGCGGCGCCTCCACCTGGCCGTAGGCCGTTTCGATCACGGGGCCGAACACACGCTGGGCCTCGCGGATCCGCTCTGGGCGCATAGGCGCTGCGGAGTAGATGAGGTGGCGCATGCTGTGATAGTTCCGGGTCGCGACGGTCGGGTCATCGAGCATGCCGTAGATCAGTGTCGGCGGCGCGTACAGCGTCGTCACGCCGTACTTCTCGATCGCGTCGAGCACGCGAGGCGCTTTTGGCTCTTCGAGCATGACGTGCCGACCGCCCACCGAGAGGATGGGCAGCACGAAGCACGACGCGCCGTGCGTGAGCGGTGCGGCGATGAGGTTGACGTCGTCGGCCCGAAGCTCGAAGCACGCCAGGATGCCTTCGATCTGCGCGCTCACGCAGCGCAGCGACTGCACGACGGGCTTGGGCGCGCCGGTACTTCCACCGCTGAACTTGATGATCTGCGCGTCGCGTTCGTCTCGTGCGATGATGGTTGGAAGACCGCCGTTGAACTCGGCAATGAGGCCACGCACGCTCGGCATGTCACCCGGGGGGATGGTCGTTTTGCCGAGGACGAGCGGCGCGCCGGTGGGTGTGAAACGGTCGAGACACGATTCGTCGGCCACGAACAACGTCGGCCGAGTGGCACCGATCATTCGATCGAGATCGGTGCGGCTGTTGTTCGGAGCGAGTGGGACCCACACTTTGCCCGCCGCGTACGTGGCGAGCACGGCGATGAGGTGCTCGACGGTGTTGCGTGCGCAGATGCCGACGCGGCTGCCCAGCTCCGGATCGAGTGATGGCAGCGCGGCCGCGAGCGCGTGGACGGCGGCGAGCAGCCGGCGATAGGTGAACGGCTCGCCCGGTCCGGCGATCGCTATCGCGTTAGGCGACTGATCGGCGCGGTGATACAGGTGCTCGATTGGTTTTGTCATTCCGAGCGGGCGCACTGAAGACGGTAGACAGCAGACAACTGAAGACGGCAGACGGCAGGCGGCAGATGGCAGACAGAAGAGGAACCGGATCCGCCTGCCCTCTGCACCCTGCCGTCTGCTGTCTGCCGTCTTCGGTTCTCTGCCGTCTGCTGTCTCACACGGCTCGTTGCGCTAGAAGCGTCCACGCCGAGCGCGCCCTTACAAGTACTTCTCGCGAAGTATCCGCATGTGATGCGCCAGATGTCCTGCCGTGATGTACGCCAGCGCGCGAACCGTGAACGGCTTCCCACTCGCGATCCCACGTTTCGCCCATGCGTCGTCAGGCAGGCCCCGGAAAAACCGCACCGACGATTCCCGGATCGTGCGGAACTCATCGACCAGATCACTCAACGGCCGGTCGTCGAACCGCACCGCCGCCATCGCCACCTCCTGATCGAAGCTCGGCAGCTCGCTTCCGAGGCTGCGCGCAAACCACAGCGCGCGGAACACGAACATCCGCTCCGTATCGTTGATGTGTCCCACGACTTCGCGAATGCTCCACTTGTCCGGGGCGTATCGGTGGAGCGACTTACCCTCGGGAATCGCGCGGAGCGCCGAGAGGGTCTCGCCAAGCTGCGAGTCGATGATGCGCCGAATATCCTCGTCCTTGGGAACCTGGTCGATATACGTGTAGTAGTATTCGGCCGCTTCGGTCCGATCCAACAAAGTCGTCGTCATGAAGGAACCTGGTGACTCGTAGGGTGACTTGTGTCCTGCCTGGGGAGGACGCTACTTCAACAGTATGAGCTCTCCGATTCTCGGGCTGCATCACGTCACGGCGACGGTCGATGATGCACAGGCCGATCTCGATTTCAGCGTCGACGCCCTCGGTCTGCGTCTCGTGAAGAAGACGGTGAACTTCGACAACCACTTCGTCTACCACTTCTATTATGGCGACGAGGTTGGTCAACCCGGAACGATCTGGACCACCTTTCCGTACAAGGGCCGCGGCGTGCCGGTCGGGACCAAGGGAGCCGGACAGATCACCGTGACGTCGTTCTCGGTTCCCGCCGGCTCACTCGACACCTGGAAGCGTCGACTTCGGGAACGCGGGTACAGCGTGACCGATGCTCCGCCGCGGTTCGGCGAGGAGTCGATCGTCGTCACCGACCCGTCGGGGCTGGTGATCGAGCTCATCGCGAACGACGCGGATTCGCGTCGTCCGTGGACGTCCGGCGGTGTCGACCCCGCATCGGCGGTGCGCGGCCTGCACAGCGTGTCGCTCGACGTTCGCGATCCGCGCCGGACCGTGGACTTCATGCGCGAGATGCTGGGCTTCGAGGTGGTCGACGAGATGGAGGGCCGCATTCGCGTGGCCGTGAACGGCGAAGGCCCCGGAAAGCAGATGGACATCGTCCATGCCAACGATACCGGTTGGGCGAGGAACGGCCTCGGCACCGTGCACCACGTCGCGATGGCGATCGGCAGCGACGACGATCAGCTCAAGATTCGCGAGGCGCTGGTTGGCCGTGCGCACGTGACCGAGGTTCGCGATCGCCAGTATTTCAAGTCGATTTACTTTCGAGAGCCGGGCGGAGTCCTGTTCGAGATCGCCACGATGCGACCGGGCTTTCCCGTCGACGAACCGGTTCCCGAGCTCGGGCGGGCACTCAAGCTGCCGCCGTGGGAGGAGCCGCACCGGTCCGAGATCGAAGCCCAGCTGCCTAACGTTCGCTCCTGACCGCCATCCCGACCATGCAGCCACACGCTGGCCAGCCCATCCTGCGCGCCGGGGCCGCACCCGACGCCGCGCGGGCCGCCATGATCATGATCCACGGCCGCAACGCCGGCCCGGCCAACATCCTCGACCTCGTTCCAGTGCTCGATCGGCCCGAGTTCCTGTACGTCGCTCCGGCGGCCGCGGGAGGAACGTGGTATCCGCTCAGCTTCATGGCGCCGCGCGAGAAGAACGAGCCTGGCATCTCGTCTGGCCTTGCCGTGATCGAGTCGCTCGTGAGCGACCTCATGACGGTGTTCGCGCCGCAGCAGATCATGCTGCTCGGGTTTTCCCAGGGCGCGTGCCTAACGTCCGAGTTCTCGATTCGGCACCCACGGCGTTACGGTGGCGTGATGGTGCTGAGCGGTGGCCTCATCGGCCCACCAGGCACGTCCTGGGACACCGTGACGACGTCGCTCGACGGGACGCCGGTCTTCCTGGGCTGCAGCGACGTCGACTCCCACATCCCGGCGGAGCGCGTGCTGGAGAGCGAGGCGGTCTTCCGGCGCCTCGGCGCCGCGGTAACGCGCAAACTCTACCCTGGCATGGGACACACCGTCATCGGCGACGAGATCGAGCAGGTGCAGCGCGTCATGGACGCCGTGCTCCAGCCCAGCCGAGCCTGACCATTCATGACACGGGTGCTCATCATCGTTAGGGCCGCCATTGGTCTCGCCGCGATCGCGTTCATCGCGGTAGCGTTCGCCGCGGGGTGCAACACACCCCAGGTCTCCGCCAATACCCGGACGCAGACTCCGGACGACTCGGTCGAGCAGGTGTTGTTCGGCGCGCGGACCGTGCTCGTCTCGAGCGGCACGCGTCGCGGCGAGGTGGCGGGCGATACGGTGTCGACATTCGATGCGGCCACGAGATTCGAGTTCCACGGTGTCCACGCGGTGTTCACGAGTCCGTTAGGCAGACCGCTCGGGACCCTCACGTCGGGGACGGGCACCTACCGCGTGGGCCACGCCCTGTTCGAGGCACACGGCCGGGTCACGATCGTCTCCGACACGACGCGGCGGCGGCTCGAGGGGAACACCGTGCGCTACGACGTCGTGCAGAACCGGCTCTCCAGCGACAGCGCGTTTGTCGCGACAGCCGGGACGCGACGCTTGACAGGGATAGGCTTTACGGCCGACCCGGCGCTGTTCAGCGTGAAATGCCTGAAATCGTGCATCGGTACGCTCGGGCAGTAAGGGGAGCCCACATCCATAACGGAGTCCAACCATGCGCCTGGCAGCGTTAGGCTCGACGGCCGCTCAGATCCTCGCCACCACGACGCTCCTCGCGCAGGCCTCCACCGAACCTCCCCGACAAACGGAAGCCGACGCGTACTCGCGATACGAGCTCCTCGCCGCCGGGTCAGCCAAGTTCCGCATCGTCTACGAAGTCACCGCCACCACACCTGGCGCTCGGTACTACTTCAATCCCATCCGGAAAGGCAGCGTTGCCAGCGATGAGCGCGTAACCGACCGCGCGACGGGCGCGCCACTCGCCTTCGACATCGTGAACGGCACCGTGGCCAGGGCCGGCGGGGTGCGCGGCGCGGACTCGACGCAGGAATACATCCGCGTGACGCTCGCTCGCCCCGTCCCACCGGACGGTGGCGAGGGCCGTGTGCTCATCGACAAGACCTACGAGGACGCGAAGAGCTACCACCTCGAGGGCGATACGCTCGTGTTCAATCGGCCACTCGGCATCAAGCGCAATGCGGTCGTGCTGCCTAACGGGTACGAGCTCGTCGCCTGCAACTACCCCTCGCAGGTGCTGCAGGAACCCGACGGCCGGATCAAGGTCTCGTTCTGGAACGCCACGCCCGCCGAAGCGCCGCTCGTACTCCGTGCACGGAAGGCGGCGGGCGTCTCGGCGAAACCGTCCAGCGTTCCCGCGAATCGACTCGACGAACGCGCGTACCAGAACCGCGAGATCGTCTACTTCCTTCAGCAGCCCGAGTCCCACGCGTTCGATCTCTACCACGATTACACCGAGGCACGTCCGGGGACGAGCACGTACCTGAACGTGGTCCGCGCGGGCAGCACGGTGTCGAAGCCCTCCGCCCGCAACCTCGACACGGGCGACATGCTTGTCCAGGAAGTCCTCGTTGGCGATGCGATTACCCGGGCGAAGCTCGACGTCGATAGCGTCAAGCCGACGACGGAGGTTGTCGTCTTCCGTTTCCCCGCGGTGAAGGCCGGCCAGTCGATTCGCCTCCGGATGTCCGAGACGTACACCGACACTGCGCGCTACAAGCTCGTCGGAGACGAGCTGGTGTGGGATCGAGGGTTCGGTCGACCGGCAAACGCCGTCGTGCTTCCGACAGGCTGGGTGCTGACGAACAGCTCGATTCCTGCGACGGTGACGACGCTGCCCGACGGACGCGTCCGGCTGGATTTCATCAACCCCCGCCCCGACGAGATCCAGGTGCTCATCACCGCACGCCGACGCTAATCGCAGCCGCTCCAAGCCTTCTGGGCACCTAACGCGATGCCACTCCGTTCGTATCTCGCGCTCGCCGCCGTCTCCGCGCTCTTGTTCGCGGCCGGGCGCCAGCAGCAGCCCTGTGACGTTTTCTGCCATGCGCGCCTCGCCGCCCGGGCCGAGTCCGCCGGGAACGTTGCCGAGTATGCATCGCACATCCGAGCCGCCTTCGGGCTCGCGCCAAGCCACCCGGGCGTCGTTTACGCCATGGCGCGGGCCTTCGCGCTCACCGGCGCACCAGATTCGGCGCTCACCTGGCTCGATCGCCTCGGGCGGATGGGCGACACCCGCGACCCGAACGCGGACTCCGCATTTCGACGCATCCGCGCGCGACCCGGCTATGCCGACGCCCGCAATCGCCTGCTCGCCAATCGGCTGCCGATTCTGGACGGCAAAGTTGCTTTCGAGATCGCCGACCCGGATTTCCTCCCCGAAGGCATCGCCTACGACAGCACCCAGGGGCGGTTCCTCCTGGGAAGCCTCGTACATGGAGCAGTAGCCTCGTTCGCCGAGAACGGCACATCCACGACAATGGTTCCGCATGCACCCGACATGCTTCGCGTCGTCGGGGTGCACGTCGACGCGCCAAGAAATCGACTGTGGTTCGCCACCTGGGCTCCGGATTCGACGGCACCGGCCGACTCCACCACCGAGCGGCCAAGCATCACCCGCCTGTTCCTGGCGGACCTCGGAACAGGACGCATCGTGAAGTCGTGGGTGCCGGATGGCGGCCGACCCGGACATCTCCTCAACGACTTGGTGGTGACCGAGGACGGAGCGCTCTTCATCACCGACACCGACGAGGGATCGATCTTCCGACTCGCGTCGCCACAGGACACGCTCGAACGTTTCCTGCGACCCGACCCGGTCCGGTATTCCGCGGCCAACGGCGTCACGAGCGCGCCGGGCGGCCGCGTGTTGTACGTCGCATTTCTCCAGGGGATAGCACGCGTGGACGTCGAATCGAAATCCATCGCGCTCATGCCGGCACCGGACACGGTGAGCACGGCGTCGATCGATGGACTCTACTGGTACCGCGGGTCGCTCATGGGTGTGCAAGGCATCCCGTCGCTCGAGCGCGTCGTGCGATACTCCCTCTCGGCGGATGCACGCAGCATCACCGCCGGCGCGGTGCTCGAGCGTGGCCACCCAATCGTCGTCCAACCCACGACCGGGACACTGGTGGGCTCACGCTTCTACTACATCGCGAACAGTCAGTACGGCCGACTCGACAACAACTCGAGCAAGTTCTCGCCTCAGACCGGCTCGCCCGTTCGCACCGCTGTCCGGGTCATCGAGCTTCGGCCGTGATCGCGGTGGACGCGGCACCGAGCAGGTCGGGACGGAGACACGCCGCGTTCCCGAGATAGATCGGCGTTAGGCGTCGGCCGTCGGAGACGCTCACGTGCAGCAACACGCGCACACACCGCTCGAGCATGCCGTCCGTCTCGAGCTCGGCCACGCACATGAGAGGGACGTCGGTCCAGCCAAGGCCGCGGGCGGACGTCGCCGGGTTGCGGCTGCGAACGTCTGGGGTGGCGGAGAAGATCGCGCTCACCAGATCTCGGTCGTCGATGCCGTTCGCTCTCACGAGCTGCCCCAGAAGCTCGTGCACTGCGTCGTCGACAGCGGCAGGCGTGTCGGCTTCGACCGTGATTGCACCGCGGACCGCCTTGAGTCGCGGCTGGGTGGGGGTGGAAGTGGGAATCGGGTGCTCGAGTCTGGACGTCACCATCGCCAGCCATCCTTCGCCTTCACGACGACGAAGCGCGTTGCGTTGGCGGGATTGTCCTGCACGCCCTCCGTGATCACCACGAGGCCGTACAGCTTCGCGACGCTCGAGCCGGCGATGACCGCCAGTGAGTTGGAATCGGTCGGCGCGTACGGCGAGAACCACGGCGTCGAGGCCTGCCGCGCCGCCTCGAGCCGCACCCGCCTGCCTAACGATGCGAGCTCTCGCGCCGCGCCGGCGGTGTCGTGAGCCACACACGGCTGCAGCGTTTGACGCGTCGCGAAGAGGCGCTGGCACTGCGCCAGCGCAGTCGGGTGGCTGCCGACGTAGCGGATGCTCGTGAGCGACGCGCCCGGTAACCCGAGCAGGCAATGCACGACGGGCACCGTCAACTCCGAGACCGTCTCGAGACGCGACTCGTGGTGCGCCAGCAGCATCGACGTGTCCTGAATCTGCCCGATCGTCGAATTCCACACGGGAATGACGGCGTAATCCACGCGCCCGCGACCGAGCAATCCGATCGCCTCCGCGAACGTCGGAGCGGCAACCGCCGTCGCGGCACCGCGCCACTCCCGGGCGATCGCCATTTCGCCATAGGCGCCGGGTTCGCCCTGATATGCCACGTGGGGCGGCGTGGCGACTCGCATTTCAATCATGCGCACACCCGAAGGGCGGAAGGTGAACCGCTTTCCTCGAACGTACGGAGCGGGACCGAGACGGGGATGTCGAGCGATCGGCCGCACGTCGCCGCCAGCGCCGCGACCGTTCGCATCATGAGGGCGAACGCGTCGAACGTGAGCGACTGCGCGCCGTCGGAGAGTGCGTTCGCGGGGTCCGGGTGCACTTCGACGATCAACCCGTCGGCACCGACGGCGACCGCGGCGGCGGCGAGAGCCGGAACGAGGTCTGAGCGTCCCGCCGCGTGACTGGGATCCACGATCACGGGGAGGTGTGTCTCCTGCTTCAGCACCGGAACCGCGGAGATGTCGAGCGTGTTGCGTGTGGACGTCTCGAACGTGCGAATGCCGCGCTCGCACAGGATCACCTGCGTATTGCCCTGAGCCATCACGTGCTCCGCGGCGAGCAGGAGCTCGTGCACGGTAGCCGAGAGGCCGCGCTTGAGCAGCACCGGCGTTTGGCGTTCGCCGACCGCGGCCAGCAGTGAAAAGTTCTGCATGTTGCGCGCGCCGATCTGGATGACGTCGGCAACGGCACCAACGGCGTCGATGTCGCGAGCATCCATGAGCTCCGTCACGATCGGCAAGCCCGTGACCTCGCGCGCTTCGATCAGCATCTCGAGCGCGGCGGGGCCAAGCCCGCGAAACGAATACGGCGACGTGCGGGGCTTGAATGCGCCGCCACGAAGCAGTCGTGCGCCCGATCCGCGAACCGATGCGGCGGAGGAGAGCAGCATGTCCCGTCCCTCGACCGAGCATGGCCCGGCGATGACGGTGAATGCCGGACCGCCGATCGTTTCCCCGGCGACGTGAACGGCAGTCGCGGGTTGCGTCGGAGTGGATCGGGCGGAAAGTCGATTGTCCGGCATTCGAAGAGCTCCTCGTTTTCGGCAAATAGCGCGGAAACAAAAAGAGCCCCCGAGATTCTCGGGAGCTCATAGCAGGCTGTTGCGGTGACCAGCGTCTATTTCGTGCGCGCGCGCCTGTAGCTCCCGGAGAGTGTCCAGTAGCTAAAGTAGTAATAGAAGATGGCGGCGGCGCGGTTCGACATGGTCCGCCAACCATAACGACTCAGCCGGTGCTCGCGCAAGATCGAGCGCACCGGCACGCTGCTCGCGGCCCGCGGACGGTCCACCAGTCCCCGTGCCGCCAACTGCGTTGGTAGCTGTCGTAGAGCCGGTGTGTGGGGTCGATCGGAGCGGCCAAACCCCAATCGGCGTCCTCGTCGATCAGCCAGCCGCCGGGGCGCAGGCACTCCATCATCCGTCTGATGGCGTGCTCCTGCCTGCCCACGAGGTGGAACAGCATCAAGCGCGAACACACCAGGTCGAACGAACCCGGGCCCAGCGCTTCGAGTGAGTCCTCGAGGATGTTGTGCTCGACCACCTCGAGATTGGGAAGGTCGATCCGCTGCAGGTACACCGTGTTGAGGTCCGTCGCGACCACGTGCCCAGTGGGACCGACCTGCTCGGCGAGCCACGTCGCCATCGAGCCGCGTCCCCCGCCAACCTCGAGACAACGCCAACCTCGTTGAACCAAAGCGCGTCGCCGGCGCGTCGTGGAGTCGAAGAGCTTCTCGAGAAGGCTCAATCGCTCGTCTTCGCTCCCCTCTCGGCCGGCCGCAGCAAGTCGGTATTCTGACACGGCGAGATCGTAGTTACGGATCCGCAGGCCAAGCAAGCATGCTCAGGCGAGACGATGGCCGTTGCGTTTACGACCGATCGGTCGTACTATTTGCGACCATGGCCAAGGGCAACGTAACCAGGAATCGCATCCTCGAGACTGCCCTCCGCTCCGCGAGCGTCGGTGGGCTCGAGGGCATCACGCTCGGCAAGGTCGCGGCAGAAGTGGGCATGTCGAAGAGCGGTTTGTTCGCGCACTTCGACTCGAAGGAGACGTTGCAGGTCGACGTCCTGAACGCAGCGGCCGAGAAGTTCGCGGAGGTCGTGGTCGCGCCCGCGCTGACGGCCCCTCGAGGTGAGCCGAGGCTTCGCGCGCTGTTCGATCGGTGGATGGTGTGGGAACAGCACGAGAGCCTTCCGGGCGGGTGCGTCTTCATGCACGCGTCCGCGGAGCTCGACGACAGACCGGGTCCGGCGCGCGATGTCCTCGTCGACCACCAGCGCCGATGGATGGGAATGCTTGCCAAGGCGGTTCGCATGACGATCGAGGCGGGACACTTTCGCGCTGACGTCGATTCAGAGCTCTTCGCGTTTCAGCTCTACGGCATCGTGCTGAGCTACTACCACTCGGCCCGACTCTTCAGGGATCCGGACGCGAAGTCACGAGCAGTCGCTGCATTCGAGTCGGTGGTCGCCGCGGCAAGACCGAGCCGCCCTAGCTGAACCCTCCACCTGGTATCGGGCGTGTCGCCTAACGCTTCTCCGGCCGCGAAAAATAGCACGACCGATCGGCCTGTTCCGCTTCCAGTGCGAGCGCTTCGTCTCTGGTTTGCGCTCGAATCGCGCTTTTCGCCGAGCACAGCTGAACGAAGAGCCGCACGCATGTTCGCGACACCACCACGTCAGAAAAACCGCAAAATCGAGCCAGGAAGTCCTTCAAGTGAGGCGATGCGAGCATATCGCATCGATCTGAACGATGGTCCGTTTCGCATATCCGCGACGACGTTCGGCGACGGGCCACCGGCGATGCTCCTGCACGGGTGGGGCGGGTCGGCGAACGACATGCTGCCTCTCGCGCGAGCGTTCGCGGGCGCCGGGTGGCGATCGGTCGTGTTCGACATGCCTGGCCATGGTCGGTCGCCCCAACGGGAAAGCTCGTTGGTCGAATTCCTTCGGGCGATGCGCCTCGTCGCCGGCGCCCTCGGCACGCCCGAGATCATCGTCGGCCATTCGTTCGGTGGCGCCGCCGCCGTCTTCGGTATCACGGAGCTCCTACTGCCTGTTCGGGCGGCGGTGCTCGTCGCGCCTGCCCCGGGTCCCTCCTACTACGTCGACCAGTTCGTTCGCGCGGTAGGTCTGCCCGCCGCGCGAACGAACGGCATGGTCCGACAGCTCGTGGAACGAGTCGGGCGCCCGATGGAGTCGCTCGATGCGCTCGTCGCTGCACGTGCGGCGGCCGTCCCGGCACTCATCGTTCACGACCCGCGGGATCGCGAGGTGTCGTTCGAGTTCGCGAAGCAGATGCAGGAGGCGTGGCGTGGCAGCCGCCTCATGCCGGCGCCATCGCTCGGGCACAAGCGCATTCTTCGCGACGCCACGATGATCGACGCGGCCGTCGACTTCGTCAGATCGGTCACCCGGGGTGGCTGAGCGGGGCGTGCCGTCGAACGTCGGCGCGATACCGCCCCGGTGCGCGACCGCGCAGACGCGAGAACGCGCGCGAGAACGCAAACTCCGACGCGTAACCCACGCGGTGCGCGATCGCGCTCACCGCATCGTTCGTCTCGCGCAAGTGGCGAGCAGCGAGCTCGACGCGCCATCGCGTGAGGTAGGAGAGCGGCGGCTCACCAACTAACGTCGTGAACCGACGCGTCAACGTCGCGCGGGAGAGACTCACCTCGCGCGCCAGCATGTCGATCGTCCATGACTCCGCAGGACTGGCGTGCAAGAGGCTCAACGCGCGCGCGATGGTCGGATCGCGAAACGCTCGGAGCCATGACGATCCGGGCGCATGGGGGCCACCGGCCCAGGCGCGGATGACGTGAACGAACAGCACGTCGATCAGCCGGTCGATCACGATCCCGGACCCGGCCGACCTCGTCGTGAGCTCGTGGCGCAGGGCGCCTAACGTCGCGTGCACGGCGTTGCCCTCGGCCATGTGCTGTCCCGGGAGGTACAGCACTGGAGGCAACAACGAGAGTAACGGATGCGCGACTTCCTGATCATACGTGTACGCGGCACAGATCACATGCGTCGAGCGACCGGGTCCATCGAGGATGATCTCCCCAGCGCGATTCTTCGCCCGCGCCTTTGCCACGCGGTCCCAAAGGCGCGTCGGGCCGGTGGGCTCACTTGCCATGACGTGCGGCGCTCCTGTCGGAAGCAGCATGACGTCACCGGCGATGAGCTCACGGGGCGCCTGGCCAGGTACGCGCACCCAGAAGCCGCCGGCCGTGACGCCGTGAAACGCGGCGCCGGGCGCTTGAGGAACGCGCAAACCGAAAGGCGCGTGCGCGTGCAGATGCGCCATCAGCGTGCCGCGCACACGCAGCATGTCGAGAATATCGTCCAGGGCGCTGCGCTCTTCCACGCTCTCCAACATGCCCGAAACCGTCATTCCTCAGCGACTGAGCGTTTCAGATAAAACAACGCCACGAACAGTCATTCGTTGGCTCCCCGGCGAGACGTATTCTGCTCTCCACTTGAATCTCAACTCCAGATGGAGAGTTCCATGCAAATCAAGAATTCAGTCGCCCTCGTAACGGGAGCGAATCGCGGAATTGGTCGTGCCTTGGTCGAAGTGCTCCTCGAGCGCGGTGCGAGCCGCGTCTACGCGACGGGGCGAGAT
>DATCGG010000510.1:0-18902 GCA_036509075.1 Gemmatimonadaceae bacterium | reverse complement strand
GTCAAAACGGCGGGTTCCAACGCAGCATCAACGGTCCGGGCTGCCACGACGTTCAGATGTAACCCGCCTCCGCTCGTGTAGTCTCTAGCAGGCTGCTGAAAAAGTCGTGAAAGGGGATGGTGGAGCGGATGGGCGATGGGTATCGTGTGCCATCCTCTCCATCATCCGGAGTATGCGATGCGCGGTGCGGAATCGGGGCAGCAGGTGCTCTTCAGTTACGTTGCGATCGACGCGCGGATCCCCGCCGATCACCCGTTGCGCGCGATGAAACAGCTCCTGGAGCCCGTGCTGGGTGATCTCGCACCGCGCTTCGCGACGATGTACGCCGAGGGCGGTCGGCCGTCGATCCCGCCGGAGCAACTGCTGCGCGCCCTGCTGCTCCAGGTGCTGTACACCATCCGGAGCGAACGCCAGTTGATGGAGCAGCTCGAGTACAATCTGCTCTTCCGCTGGTTTGTCGGGCTCGGGATGGACGAGACGGTGTGGCACCCGACGACGTTCACGAAGAACCGCGACCGGATGCTGGCCGGGAGCGTCGCCGAGGCGTTCTTCGCGGCGGTGGTGCGGCAGGCGGACGGCCGTGGGCTGCTCTCGCGTGACCACTTTACCGTCGACGGCACGCTCCTCGAAGCCTGGGCGAGCCAGAAGAGCGTTCGCCCGAACGCCGACGCCGGCGCGCCGCCTAACGACGAGCCGCCTGCGGGCGGGCCGGTCGGCCGCAACACCCCGGCGAACTTTCATGGCCAGCATCGCTCGAACACGACGCACCAGTCGGTCACCGACCCCGACGCCCGGCTGGCGCGCAAAGGGCCGGGCAAGCCGAGCGTGCTGGCGTATCAAGCGAGCGTCCTGACCGACAATCGGCACGGCTTGGTGGTCGCCACCGCGGTGGGCCTCGCGACGGGCACCGCGGAGGTCGAGCAGGCGGAGCAAATGCTGGGCGCCCTCAGTGCGGAACCGGCCGGCCGGACCGGGCGTCGGACCGTCGGGGCCGACAAGCTGTACGACCAGCGCGGCTTCGTGGCGACGGCGCGGGCGCTCGCCTACGTCCCCCACGTCGCCCGCCAAGGGACGCCGACGCGGCCCAGCCGGATCGACGGGCGCACGACCCGCCACGCCGGCTATGCGGAGAGCCAGCGGCGCCGCAAACTGGTCGAGGAGAGCTTCGGGTGGGCGAAAGTGGTGGGGCTGCTGCGCAAACTGCGCCACCGCGGGGTCGCGCTGGTCGACTGGATATTCACGTTTACGATGGGCGCCTACAACCTGGTGCGCTTGCGGACCCTCACGATCGCCGGCGTCAGTCGGTGACGGCACCCCACCGTGACCTAACGCGGCGCCGGCCGCGAGCGCACTACGCAACCCGTCGTTCCAAGGCAGCAGCGACCTCACATTTCAACCATTTTTCAGCGTCCTGCTAGTCCCCAGTCCCTAGTCCCTGCCTTTCGGTTTCCAGAGGGTAATCTCCCCATACCCAATCGTTGCCGGGAAGCTCTCGATCGGATTCCATCCATCGACGACGCGCCTCCAGAGGTCTGGCGACTCGACCTTGAACGCACGCTCGAACGTCGTCGCGAGATACACCCGTCGGCCCGACAACGCGGTCCCTAACGAGTCGAACCCACTGACCGTGCGCGTTGAGTAGAACCGGCCGTCATTCGCGAGTCCAAGCCGGCGGGTGTAATAGTCGAATCCTCTGTCCGCTTGATACACGGCCACGAGCGCGTCCCCGGGCTTCGCCCCGGCAGTGAACGCCGCGATCGCCGCCCGGAAAGACTGTTTCGGGATTCGGTAGTAGCGTGGGAGACCGAATGCCAACGCCACGGCGCACACGACGACCGCGGCTCCGGCGAGCACGGCGTGCACGCGCGCGCGACGCGACTCCGACACGAGTCGCGACAGGAGGCGCGCGACCAGGTCGATGCTCTCAACTGCCACGAGGAACGCCAGCGGGACCACGAGGATGAAAAACCTCGGCGACGTGAGCCAGCCGGCCATCACGACCACCGCCGCCATCATGCCTAACGCAAGCACGAACGTCAGAACGATCAGCCAGCCGCGTCGCAGGAGGCTCAGCGTGCCGATGGCCACGAGGATGAGGAACGGTACCGCGCCAACGAGCGCGAGGGAGCCGAAGCCTGCGCCGAGCCCACGCAGCGCCTCCTGCAGGAACTCGAGCGAGATCGGGCGAAATCCGGTGCCCTCACGAACGTAGGCGGTTCCGACGACACGCAGCAGCTCGATCGCGGTGGGACCGTAGATCGCCAGGGACAGGACGGCAGTGATCCCGAACGCGACGACGAGCCTGCGGATCGTCTGTGCAACCGGCAGTGCCTCGCGATGCCGGTACAGCATGAAGAATGGGATGAGGATCACGTGCGCGAGGATCACGAATGCCGCGATGATCAGCGACGAGAGCGCGAGTACGGCGCAGGTGGCGTACGCGGCGATCCATCGACGCCGTCCGTTGACCGCGAGTCGGTACAACGCTCCGGTCGAGAGGACCGAGAACAGGAGGTAGCCCGAGTAGCCGCGGGCGTTCTGCGAGAACCAGATGTGGTGATAGCTCACGGCCGTGAGGAGCGCGACGGCGACACTCTGCCACCCCCGCATGATGGGCCGCGCCAGCCAGTACATTGCCGGAACCGTGGCGATCCCGAACAGCGCTGCGGGAAGTCGCACCGTCCAGTCATGCTCGCCGAGCGCCGCCACGCTGAGGCGCTCGAGCAGCGAGTTCATGAGGTGCTGGTTGGGGCTCGAGAACGTCCGAAACAGCTCGCCCACGGTCACCGACGTCGCGTACTGGAACGATCCGATCTCGTCGATCCAGAGGTCGCTGTCGAGTCGGTAGATGCGGAGCGCCGCGGCGAGCAGCGTAATGAGCACCACCGCCAGGTATTCCTGTGCGCGCGTCTGGCGTGGCTGGACGTCGATCGTTATGTGCCACCTCGCGCGGCGGTTCGGCGCACACGAGGCGATGCGTGTGTCTGGCGCGGGGGTCGCGGCGTGGCTATATGCCGACGCGCGAACGGGACCCAACCGAGGAGCAGCATTCGTGGCAATCTACGAGTTCGACGGATACCGGCCAGTCGTTCACGAGTCGGCGTTCGTTCATCCGCAGGCCGCCGTCACTGGCAACGTCATCATCGGGCGCGATGTGTACGTCGCGCCAGGCGCGGCGATCCGCGCCGATTGGGGCGAGATCCTCATCGGTGACGGGTGCAACGTGCAGGAGAACTGTGTCATCCACGTGTTCCCCGGTGCGACGGTGACCCTGCACGAGGCCGCGCACATCGGTCATGGCGCGATCATCCATGGAGCGACGATCGGTCGGAACACGCTGATCGGGATGAACGCGGTCGTGATGGACAAGGCGGTGGTGGGCGACGAATGCATCGTGGGGGCGCTCACGTTCGTCACGGCCGACATGGTGATTCCTGGCCGCAAGGTGGTGGTGGGAAACCCTGCGCGCGTGGTGAAGGACGTGTCGGATGAGATGCTGGCGTGGAAGACAGCGGGAACGCGGCTGTACCAGCAGCTTCCGGCCGATATGCGCGCGACGTGGCGGGAGTGCGAGCCGTTGCGCGAGGTGCCGGCGGATCGGCCGAAGCGGAGCGTTACATACAAAACTTGGAACGAGACGCGGGGTGGGTAGCGTGTGCGCGGAGCCGTCCAGCCGCTAGACGGCAGGAGGCAAATGGCAGATGGGAGAGAAACCGGTGTCCGCTGCCCTCTGCACCCTGCCGTCTGCTGTCTGCCGTCTTCAGTTGTCTGCCGTCTTCAGTTGTCTGCCGTCTGCCGTCCCGGGGTTGCGCCGTCGCCGGTCGCCCGCCACCGAACCTAACGCGAGTTCAGCGCCCGCACCCAACGCTCATCCACCGCCGGGTGATGCGCCCGCCACAGGTACCGCCCCATGAAGTACGCCGCCAGCAGATTCGCGGCGCCGAGCTGATACCACGCGATCGTCCCGAACAGCGGCGAACGCGAGAGCAGGGCGACCACCCCGATCACGGAGAGCTCGAACACCAGGAAAAGCGCCACGAATCCGACGAGCAGCGACGGTCTTCGATCGAGCACGTTCATCGCTTTGGCCGCCGCGATCCCGATGACGATGAACGCGGCGAAGTGAATGACGGTGTACGCGGCAACGTGCGTCGCGAGTCCACGGCCACCGAAGCCGCCCCCGAGCAGATCGAACAGCGAGGCACCGAGAATCGCGGGGGTAAAGAACGGTCGCCCGGCAATCGAGTCGACCATGAGGAACCAGAGGGCGACGCTGGACGCGCCTATGATTCCGGCAACGGTGCCTTCACGCGTGGGGCTATGACTCTCCATAGGAGACCTCCCGGATGTGAGTCGTTCCCGTGCACCAAGGCTATTGGTTCGCGGGCCCTCCGGCTGCAAGCAGGCTCGGGCCTACGACGCACACGAGTGACCCGTCAGAGCACCGGAATCCCGTATAGGCCACACCACCCATACTGCGCCATCCAGAGCGACTCACGAGTCTTGCCGCCGCCAATGAAGACCAGCGAGACTTCACCGCATGAAACATGACAAACCGCGTCTTCAGAATTACGCCGCTGGCGAATGGGTGACCGGAACGGGCACCGCGACGACCCTCATCCACGCCGTCACCGGCGATCCGATCGCCGAGGCGACGTCCGAAGGACTCGACTTCGCCGCCATGGCCGACTACGCCCGTCGCATCGGCGGGCCGGCGCTCCGTCGCATGACGTTCCACCAGCGAGCGCTCATGCTGAAGGAGATGGCGAAGTACTTGACGGACCGGAAAGACAGCCTATACCGCCTTTCGGCCGCGACGGGCGCGACGAAGGCCGATTCGTGGATCGACATCGACGGTGGCATCGGCACGTTCTTCGTCTACGCCAGCAAGGGCCGCCGCGAGTTCCCTAACGAGACGTTCTACGTCGATGGTCCCATGGAGGCGCTCTCGAAGGGCGGAACGTTCGTCGGCAGGCACATCTGTGTGCCGCTCGAAGGCGTCGCCGTCCATATTAACGCCTTCAACTTCCCCGTGTGGGGGATGCTCGAGAAGCTGGCTCCAACGCTGCTTGCCGGCCTTCCTGCGATAGTGAAGCCGGCCACGGTCACGTCGTATCTCACCGAGGCGTGTTTCCGACTGATGATCGAGTCGGGGATCTTTCCCAAGGGAGCGATCCAGCTGATCTGCGGGAGCGCCGGTGACCTGCTCGACCACCTCGGGATGCAGGATGCCGTCGCGTTCACCGGCTCGGCGGCGACAGGACGGAAACTGAAGGAGACGCCGTCGATCGTCGAGCAGACGGTTCGATTCAACCAGGAAGCGGATTCACTGAACTGCTCCATTCTCGGACCGGACGCTGTGCCGGGGAGCGAGGAGTTCGATCTCTTCGTGAAGGAAGTCGCACGCGAGATGACGGCGAAGGCGGGCCAGAAATGCACCGCGATCCGCCGGACGATCGTGCCTAACGCGATGATGGACGACGTCATCGCCGCCCTGCGCAAGCGCCTCGGCGCGGTGCAGGTCGGTGACCCGGCCGTCGAGGGCGTGAAGATGGGGCCGCTCGCGAGCCGGACGCAGGTCCGCGACGTCGGCACGGCGACCGCCGCGATTCGCCACGCGGCCGAGCTCGTGTTTGGTGGCCGCGATGCGCTTCAGGTCGTCGGGGCAGACGCCGAGCGCGGCGCCTTCTTTCCGATCACGTTGCTGGCCACCGACAAGCCATTTACCAGCCACGAGCCGCACGACATCGAGGCATTCGGTCCGGTCAACACCGTCATGCCGTACGCCTCGGTCGATGAAGCCATCGAGCTCGCGAAGTTGGGGAAGGGCAGCCTCGTCGGTTCGCTCTTCACCGCCGATGCATCCATTGCTCGACACATCGTTCTCGGCGTCGCTCCGTACCACGGACGCATGCTGGTCGTGGATCGGCACAGCGCGAAGGAATCGACCGGGCATGGCTCTCCAATGCCGCACCTCGTGCACGGTGGACCCGGACGCGCTGGCGGCGGCGAGGAGATGGGCGGCGTGCGTGGCGTTCTCCACTACATGCAGCGCACGGCACTTCAGGGCTCGCCGACGATGCTCACGCGCGTGATGAACGAGTGGATGCCCGGCGCCGAGCGACCCACGGATCGCGTGCATCCGTTCCGAAAGTATTTCGATGAGCTGCGCATCGGTGACACGCTCATCACGCACCGTCGCACCGTCACCGAGGCCGATATCGTGAACTTCGCCGGCGTCAGCGGTGACTACTTCTACGCGCATACGGACGACATCGCCGCGAAGGAGTCGCTGTTCGAGCGGCGCGTGGCGCACGGCTACTTCGTGTTATCGGCGGCGGCTGGGTTGTTCGTCGACCCTGCGCCGGGACCGGTGTTGGCCAACTACGGTCTCGAGTCACTGCGCTTCGTCAAACCGGTGTATATCGGCGACACGATTCAGGCGAAGCTCACCTGCAAGCAGAAGACGGCGAAGGAGACGCCGCCGGGCGGGATCCCGCAGGGCGTGGTGGCGTGGGACGTCGAGGTGACGAATCAGGCGAACGAGCCGGTGGCGGTGTACACGATCCTCACACTCGTTAGGCGCCTGGCCGAGGCGTCGGCGTCGCTGAATGGCGGGGGAGTGGGGAACGGAGTGGCCGCGGCGCCGAGCGACACGACACTGGCGGAGGAAAGCAAGGACCCCGGCCCGCGAGCCGCGAAGGTCGGCTAGCTAGGGATCTCGAATCACGCCGTATGTCTGCGTCACGAGCTCGTCGCCTGCGCGCCGAACGATCACCCACACCTTCGCCCCGGTCTTCGACGCCAGCTCCGCAGGGGCCTTCGCCAGCTTGACGGTATCGCTCTCCGTCGCCAGCCACGTTGCACCATCGCGCGTCATCACCACTCCGACGAGGGGCTTCGCGCCATCGATCGACACGATCCCGTAGCGGGTCACGCTGAATGTCGCGTTAGGCGGGCCCGACACCGGGCTGCCCGTTACCCACACGGTTGCGCCACCTAACCGGCGAAGCTCCGGCTCCATCGGGCCCACCAGCGTCGTCGCCCTGGCGCCCTCGATCTGCAGGGTCGTCACTGGCGACACCGCGAGCCCCACCGCGCCGACCTTGCCGGTGAGCACCGTTTCGGACGGCATTGCCACGGGCGAGACGGACGCCGTGTCTCCCGCCGGTTGCGGTGTCTCGGACGAGACAGTGGGCTTCGGCGCTCGCGTGCGCGAGCACGCCACGCCAGCACCCGCCAGTGCCAGCACCGCTACGAGCCGCACGCCGGTCACTGCGCTCTCACCACCCAGACCCGCATGATTCCGGGCAACGGTCCGTCGCTCGCGTCCCGGACACGAATGCCGGTCGCCGGTCGACTTGCCCCTGACACGACGAAGTACGCCGTGGACCCGCCGCGCACGAGAATCGGGTCGTTGAATGTCCCGAACGTGCGCAAGCGCGGCGCGAGGCGCCCTGACTCGACGATGCCTGATTCGATCGACACGAGGTTCCAGCTCTTCATCGTGAGCTTTTCGTCTACGCCGGGGATGCGATCGTCGGCGTAGAGCATCGCCGACCACTGCACGAGCAGGGACTCCATCGGTTGACCGATCACGTCCGAAATCGTCGCGAAGCCGCTGAACGCGTTGTCGATGAGTGCCTGGTGAAGCCCCTTCTCGCCCAGAGGAAACTGGCTCCCATACTGATCGGACAGCCATCGCAGAAACGACCACGGTACCCCGTAGGGCTCGCGACCGCTCAGGCACGGCCCAGTGTTTCCTTGCGCCTGTGTCGCCAGCCAGCTGCACTGTTCCGGCGCACCGGAGACCTTTGTCTCTTTCGTCTCGAACCCGTAGTACACCGCAAGGTCAATGAACGGATCGGCGAACCAGCTTGTCGGTAGCGGCGGCTGGCCCCTGTTGAACGCGACGTCGCGTCCAAGGTTCTGACCGGGCGCGAGCTGTGCCGCGCTGTACCCGTTGACTTCCTCGGCGAACGTCGCCTGGCCCTCCGCCTCCCACGTCGACTGCAGGTCGGTTGCGTCCGGGTACTCGATCCGACGCCCGATCTGGATCACGTGCGCCAGCTCGTGCGCAATGATGAGCGGTGCGTCCGCCTTGGCAGCAGAACTGGCGTATGCCGTCCCGGCCGTCCCGTTAGGGTCGGGAGCGCGACCATAAAAGAACTCGCCCTCGTTGCTCGACGGACAGATCGACTGCGGGACGAGGTTCTGCGGGAAAACCTCGCCAAGGAGATTGTCGATCTTGTTCACTTCCTTCGTGATGACGATCGCGATGCGCGTGTTCCCGTCGTAATCCGTCGGCTCCCCGAAATACGCGACGTCCGTCGCGTAGATCAACGCGTCGAACTGATCGCTCAGCGCCTGATAATCGGCGGCTGAAAAACCTCCGGTTGGATTCGCGTTGTCCTCGAGAAAAATCCCGTGCGTGCCGAGCTTCTTCACCGTGACGGCGATGCTGAGCGAGTTCTGGCAGATGCTCCGGGCGCGGTCGGGAATCCGAATGTTCAGCACGTCTCCTTCCTTCGCGGTTGCCGGGAGGATCGGCACCATCGAGAGCGACGCGCGCGCACCACGCCGCGCCGACCGCGCCGAGCGCGTCGCCTGGAACTTGGGCGCCAGCATGGCGCGGTCTGCGTCGAAGAGCGCCATTTCCGCGGCGCGATGCTTCGCGAGGCGACTGCCGCGCGCGTTGGCGGCGGGATCGACAAGCGACGCTGAAAACACCGGCCGGTTCGCGATCATCGCGGCCGGAGTCGTGACGGCGGCAACGGGCGCCTCAGCCACTACGTTCGCGGATGTCACACTCGCGACATTCTCGGCGACGGACTGAACGCCGATGACGTACGTCTCGGCAGCTTGGCTGGCCGCGAACTGCAGGCAAAAGTCGTTAGGTACGGAAATGACCTGCTGCTTCCCCTGCGGCACCGCAAGCGTCGCCGCGGGGGTGAACGCCTGCGGATGGGGCGCGCTCGTGTTGCCAGCGACGGTCACGAAGACGTTGAGTGCCTGCGCCGGCTTGCAGTTCATGTTCGGCACGATGATCTGCAGCGACGTCGGAGTCACGGAAGTAACTGACGCAGCGACGCCGCCGATGCGGACCATGTTCTCCGCCGGGGTCGCGCCGAACTTGGTTCCCGTAATCGTCGCGGTCTGACCCTCCAAGAGCGTGGTGGGCGAAACGGCTGTGACCTGCGGAGCTGCCTCCGGGTCGCCCGCCGAGACGGTGAGGAGCGCCGACCCCGACTTGTTCTCCGACGTGGCGGTGATCGTCGCGGAGCCAGGCGTAATAGCGGTAACCATGCCCGCGTTGGACACAGTGGCGATCTGCGTGTTGCTCGATACCCAGGAGCTCGCCCGTCCCTCGAGGACGTTGTTGCTCGCATCGCGAGCGACCGCCGTCGCCTGAGTCGTCTCCCCGACGAGCAACGTGCTCGCCGCCAACGTCGCGGTCACGGTCGCCACAGGGGGCGGGATGACGTTGATGGTCTTCGACCCTGTCTTTCCACCGATCGTGGCGGTGATCGCGGTCGAACCAGCTGCTACGCCAGTGACCAAACCGGTAGAGCTGACCGTGGCGGTGGTCAGGCTTCCGCTGGTCCATGTTACCGGGCGTCCGGTCAGGACGGTGCCCTTCGCATCCCGCGCGGTCGCCGTCAGTTGAAGCGTTCCGCCAACCGCCACGTCGGATGCCGGCGAGGAGATCTCGACCAAAGTAACGGCAGGCGGTCCGGAGGAGTCGCCGCACGCGACGGCGAATGCGAGCGTGCAGAGCGAAAGGAGCGCGAGCCGTGGTTGCGTCATCATTGACGAGTCCCAACGTAGGGGAATTGAGCACCAACGCCGCGCCTGGCGGCGACGCTCGAAGTTAGGATCTCGCGCACAGCGGGCAAAGGGCAGCCACGGTGAACAGCCTCTCCGGTACGGTGTCGGGCTTCTCGCGACCGCTGAGTGCGCCGCATCCGGCGACGATGCATAATTCCTGGCGTACGTTTTCACTCCCGCCGGAGGATGAATTGCCCCAGTTCACTGATCGCTTCAAGGCGTTTCCCGTGTACCCGCTCGCGCACGTCCCGGCGCGCAAGCGAGAGCTTCTGCAGCGGGGCGTGGACGTCATCGACCTTGGGGCCGGCGATGCGGATCTCGCACCGCCGCCGGCTGCAATCGAGGCACTCGTCAAGGCGGCGCATACCCCTTCGATGGGCCGATACGGTTTCGGGCTGGGTCACGTCCCGTTTCGCCAGGCGATCAGCGACTGGATGGCGATGCGCTTCGGGCAGCGCTTCGACCCTCTCTCCGAGGTCGTGCCGCTCATAGGATCGAAGGAAGGCATCGCGCACATCGCGTTCGCGTACCTGGGCCGCGGCGACACCGCGATCGTGCCCGAACCCGCGTATCAAGCCTACGTGGGCGGCACGCTCCTGAGCGACGCGACCCCGTACATCTATCCGCTGCGACCGCGCACACGCTTCCTCGTCGAGCTCGACGAGATTCCGCGCGAAGTGCTCGACCGAACGCGTGTGCTTTACCTCAATTACCCGAACAATCCCACGGCCGCCATCGCGCCTCGGGATTACCTCGAGCGCGTGGTACGCACGTGCCGGGAGCGGGACATCCTGCTCGTGTACGACAACGCCTACTCCGAGCTGGCTTTCGACGGATACGTGCCGCCGAGCATCTTCGAAATCGACGGGGCGCGCGATGTGGCAATCGAGTTCCACTCGCTGTCCAAGACGTACAACATGACGGGCTGGCGCTGCGGGTGGGCGGTCGCGAAGCCTGATATCGCGGCCGCGCTGTCGAAGGTGAAGACGTTCGTCGACACCGGGACGTACATGGGTATCCAGGCGGCCGGCGTGGCAGCGATCGAGAGCTGGAAGGAATTCGTACCGCCAAACGTCGCGATCTTCAAGGAGCGTCGCGATGCGGCCGTGTCGGCGTTCCGTTCGGCGGGATTCACATGCGACGTGCCGCAGGCGACGATGTACCTCTGGATCGCTCTGCCGGAAGGAGTGGCCAGCCGGCCGTTCGCGGATCGGCTGATGGAGGAGGAAGGGGTGATCGTGCTCCCGGGCGCTGGTTTTGGCGCGGGCGGCGAGGGGTTCTTCCGCGTCTCGTTCATCGTCCCGCCGGCGCGAATGGGCGAAGCGGCCGAGCGGGCGGGTCGCGTGCTGGCGGCGATGCAGGCGGAGTCGGGTGCGGAGGTGGTGGTCGCGCGTTAGGCGTCGCGTAGCGGGCAGGCATCCAGAATTTAGCCCTCGCGGATCATACGGAAACCGCTGATCGAACGGATGAAGAAGCAGTTTCAAGACGTCATCCGTTGCATCAGCGGTTTCCGTTCGATCTGCGTTGAAAGAGGTTGGATGTTAGACTGGGCGGACCGAGGGCTTGCATTACCGAAGACCCAGTTCATTCTCAGGCTGCATGGACACCCGAACGATCTCACACGACAAGGATCTCGAGATGTCGCTACACACTCCTCGAACCGTCGCGGCTGTGTTCCTCATTGCCGCGACCACTGCGGGTACAGCCGTCGCCCAGAACACCGCCAGCGCCGACGCCAATCGCGCGTCGGCGCCCGCCGCATCTGCCCCCGGTGCGCTCAAGCAGCTCGACCCCGCAGACCTGTCGTTCTGGAAGAACATTCGGTTCACGGCCCTCTCGAACGACGGCAAGTGGTTCGCCTACCAGCTCGTGCCTAACGAAGGCGACGCCGAGGTGGTCGTGAGGCCAACGGGCGAGGGGCAGGAGCGCCGGTTCAAGATCGGCGAGCCGCCGGCGCCGACGGGCGGGTTCGGCCCACCGGTAAACACGTCGGTCGTACTGTCCGACGATGCCAAATGGCTCGCCTTCTTCACGTATCCCACAGCCGCCGACGCCAAGAAGCTTCGAAAGGACAAGAAGACGGTGCAGAGCGGCGTCGTGCTCCTGAACCTCGCGACCGGAGAGAAGCGGGATTTCGAGAAGGTGCGCCGCTTCTCGTTCGAGCCGAAGCAGCCGAACTGGATCGCGCTCCACCGCTATGCGCCCGACGGTGCGGCGGCGACGGCCGGTTCGGATCTGCTGCTCGTCGACCTTCGTGCCGGCACGGTCACGAGCATTGGCAACGTGGGTGAGTTCGCGTTCGATGATGCCGGGACGCGGCTCGCGTGGACGGTCGAAGGACGCGATCTCGTTGGCAACGGTGTTCAGGTACGCGACCTCAAGACCGACATCGTCCGTGTGCTCGACAGCGACAAGGCGGTCTATCGCAAGCTCGCGTGGGCCGACAGTGGGCTCGCGCTGGCGGTGCTCCGAGGTCGCCCGGATAGCGCGGCCGCCGACACGTCGTTCTCGGTGCTCGGGTACGGCGGGTTCGCGTCCGTTCCGAAGTCGGTCGTGTACACACCCTCCGATACGGGCGGATTCCCGAGTGGCATGCGGATCACTGCCGACCGCGCACCGCGTTGGGCAGCCGATCGCTCGGCCCTGTTCTTCGGCATTGCGGCGAGGCGCATGACCCCGGAGAGCAAAAATCCCCGGCCGGACGTGCGACCTGCGGCTGGAATTCCGGGCGCGATGCAGTCCACGGCCCGCGGAGCAGCTGGCGACGACGACGACCTCGCGACGCTCGTGATCTGGCACGGCAAGGACCCGCGCCTGCAGTCCCAGCAGCAAGTAGAGGAATCGCGCGACAAGCAGTTCACGTTCCTCGCCGAGTACCGGGTGAACGACCACAAGTTCATCAGGCTTGGCACGGACGAGGTGCGCGACGTCACGCTCGCGCCTAACGAACGCTGGGCGATCGGTTCGGACATTCGCGGGTACGAGCGCGCCGGCAACATTGACGGAATGCGTTACCGTGATGTGTATGTGTTCGATACGCGCACGGGCGACCGGAAGCTCGTGGTGAAGAAGCTGCCGAATCGCGAGCTCGTGTCACCCGATGGCTCGAAGTTCCTGTATTTCGAGGACGGCCAATATCGCGTCTACGACATGGCAGCTGGCGCGTCGCGGGTGATCACGGAGCACGCACCCGTGAGCTTCGTCGACACCGAGGACGATCACAACGTCGATCGCCCACCCGTAGCGCCGGTCGGTTGGGCCAAGGATGGCAGCGCCGTGATTCTCTTCGATAACTGGGACATGTGGCGCGTGCCCGTGAACGGATCAGGAACAGCCGTGAACCTAACGGGCAACGGTCGCGCGACGAAAGTCAGGTACCAGCGGCGAGTCGTGATCGATCCGCAGGAGCGCGGCATCGATCTCTCGAAGCCGCTCTACGTCTCCATGTACGGCGAACGGACGAAGAAGGAAGGCCTGGCGCTCGTGAACGTCGCGAAGCCCGGCGCCACGCCGCTCATGTGGGACGACGCGAAGTTCGGATTCGCGCGCGCGCGCGATGCGGAGACGTGGGTGTTCACCCGGCAGACGGTCAAGGAGTTCCCGGACTACTGGGTGACGACCGCCGAATTCAGGTCTCCGCGCCGCCTGACGAGTGCCAACCCGCAGCAGACCGAATACGCGTGGTCGAGTGGGGCGCGCCTCGTCGACTACGTGACGGACAAGGGCGACTCGCTACAGGGGGCGCTCTATCTGCCGGCGAACTACGAGCCGGGGAAGAAGTATCCGACGGTCGTATACATCTACGAGAAGCGCTCGCAGTTCCTGCACAGCTACAGCGTTCCGAACGAGACGCAGGCGTTCAACGCGAGCGTCTACACGAGCCGAGGCTACGCGGTGTTCCAGCCGGACATCGTGTACAAGGTGAACGACCCGGGCATGTCCGCGGTGTGGGCGGTCGTGCCGGCGGTGAAAGCGGCTATCGCGACGGGCATCGTGGATTCGGCGAACGTCGCGCTGCACGGCCATTCGTGGGGCGGCTACCAGACAGCCTTCCTCGTCACGCAGACGAACATCTTCAAGAGCGCAATCGCTGGCGCGCCACTCACGGACATGGTGAGCATGTACAGCTCGGTCTACTGGAACTCGGGCGGCGGCAACATGGCGATCTTCGAGTCCAGCCAGGGACGGTTCAAGGGGAACTTCCTCGAGAACTATGACGCCTACATCCGGAACTCGCCCGCCTTCCACGCCGACAAGGTCAAGACCCCGTTGCTCATCCTGCATAACGAGCACGACGGCGCGGTGGACTTCAACCAGGGCATCACGTTCTTCAACACCTTGCGCGAGTTGGGCAAGGATGTGGTGCTCCTCCAGTACGTCGGAGAGAACCACGGCCTCGCGCAGCCGAAGAACATGAAGGACTACACCATTCGGATGCGCGAGTACTTCGACCACTACCTCAAAGGCGAACCGGCACCCGACTGGCTGGAGAACGGCATTCCGCGCCTCAAGATGGAGGAGCACCTCAAGTCGCGGCAGAAGAAGACGGAGAAGATCGCGTCCTGATGCGGCCTCTTCTCGCGCTGCTCATGACGCTGGCCGCGACTGCCGTGACCGCAACTGCCCAGATACCTAACGGGCGCGCTCGCGCGCGCGACCTGGGTGTGGCGCCAGGCGTGTTTCCACCCGGTGCCAACAACGCCATCACGGACGTGAACGGCGTCCTCGTTGGCCAGACCACCGTGACCGACGGCGACTCCGTGCATACCGGCATCACGGCGATCCGCGCACACACCGGCAATCAGTATCTCGATCGCGTACCCGCCGCGGTTCATGTCGGCAACGCGTTCGGCAAGTTGGTGGGGAGTACGCAGGTGAAGGAACTCGGCGAGCTCGAGACGCCGATCCTGCTCACGTGCACGCTCTGCGTTTGGAAGGCGGCCGACGCCATGGTCGAGTGGATGCTGGCGCAGCCGGGCATGGAGCGCGTCGGCTCGCTCAACCCCGTGGTTGGCGAAACGAACGACGGCGGCTTGAACGCGATTCGGTCGCGGCCCATCACCGCGGAGCACGTTCGTGCCGCGCTCGACGGCGCCAAGAGCGGCCCGGTGGCGGAGGGCAGCGTGGGCGCGGGCGCAGGAACGCAGGCATTCAGCTGGAAGGGGGGAATCGGTACGTCATCGCGCGTCGTTCCGAAGTCGCTGGGCGGCTACACAGTGGGCGTGCTCGTGCAGTCGAACTTCGGTGGGATCCTTCAGGTGCTCGGTGCGCCGGTGGGCAAGGAGCTCGGCCGCTACGCGTTCAAGAACGAGGTCGAGCGTGAGCGCGGGGACGGATCGATCATGATGGTCGTGGCCACGGACGCGCCGCTGTCCGACCGTAACCTCGAGCGGCTCGCCGCACGGGCCATGATGGGGCTGGGGCGAACCGGCTCCTCGGCGTCGAACGGCTCGGGCGACTTCGTGATCGCGTTCTCGACCGCGCCGTCGGTGCGTCGGCGCCTAACGCCCGCGGGATCCGGATCCGATCCGCTCACGCGTCAAACGGAAGACGTCACGAACGACGGGATGTCGGGGCTGTTCGAGGCCGTCGTCGAGGCCACGGAAGAGTCGATCTACAACTCCCTATTCATGGCAACGTCGGTCACCGCGCGCGGTCGTACAGTCGAGGCCATTCCACTGGACCGGGTTCGCGAGATTCTGAAGAAGTACAACGTTGCGAGCCGCTAAGTGGGTGGACGAAGTCTTGTCCTACTGAGGTCTTCCGTTGTCTTGCCGTAGTAGTTTCGATTCGTCCTTGGTTGCAACCTGGACCCGCCGCGGCGACGCGACGACGCGCTTGAACTGGACCGAGCTGCCGAAGTTCAGGACGAGGCCCACTTCGAGACCTGACGCGCGCAGGTAGTTCGAGACCTGCGCGCGATGAACCGGGTCGATGGCCTTGGCCACTTGGTTTCGACGATCACCCTCCGGTCCACGACGAAGTCGGCGACATAGCGGCCCACAGAGACACCGCGATAGACGACCTCGAACGCAACATTTCGATCGACCGCTACGCCGCGCCGCCGAAGCTCGACCGTCAGGGCGTTGGCATACACCGCTTCGAGGAATCCGGCGCCCAGCACGTTGTGGACCTCGAACCCCGCGCCAACGTCAGGTTCGTCAGGTCGCTCTGAGGCAGTCCCCAGTCTGAGCCGCCGCGGGGAGCACTTGTTGCTGCCACCTCGCTGATCGTGTCATCACGAGTGTCCATGACCGCAAGATGCGTGTTGTCGGCATATCGAGTATCACCGATCCATCTCGTGGTGGCGCCGATTCACTGAGTCGAACAAGACCACGCTGCCCTGGCGGTATGGTTGTCGCATGGGCGGTGTTGCATGAGACGGAATCGTGTAGTCCTACCAGCCACACTCCTCGCGGGAGGGGTCGGGGGCGTGATTGGTTTCGCGGTCCTGGCCAGGAAGGTCCGGCGACATCAAACTCGGCACCTCGACGGGACCGTGCGAAAGGCCGTTCCGAAGCGACATCGCCGCGCGACCCGAATCGCTGCGGAGTCGATCACGCCGTTGGGCAAGTGGTACGGCCACATGTCTCTCGCAGCTCTCGCGGCAGCCGCGACGTGGCGATCGCGAGGTCCTCGCGCCGCCATCCCTGCTGCCTCGGCGTCTGCCGCCGCAGCCTCGCTCGCCTGGCTGCTGGAGCGCGTGATGCGGCAAAGAACGCCGCCGCCGGGCCGCCATTCGCCGACCGAACCATCGTTCCCGAGCGGGCACGCGCTTCAGACGGGCGCCGTAGCGTGGGCAACGGCCTACGTGCTGGTGCGAGAGGGGCTCGCGTCTCCTGTTCGAGCGGTGCCGGTGGCCGTGGTGTTTCCTGCCGTGAGCGGGTTGGCCAAGCTCTGGCTCGACCGACACTGGTTCACTGACGTAGTAGCCGGCTACCTCCTGGGCGGCGCGATCGCGGCGTCATCGGCCGCGGCCTATGAATTGGCGCGCCCGCGCCGGAGGCCTCGGCTCTCGCACGCGATCCTGCGTCTGGCGCGTTAGGCGGGCTGCGAATTCGTGACGCGCCGATTAGCTTGCGGCGATCTCAGCCAGTCAAAGGAATCGATGCGCTTCCGAACGTCGGCTCTCGCTCTCCTCATCGCCGTCGGGCTCACAACCCCGCTCGGCGCCCAGTCCATCACCGATCGCTACCGCGCTGACGCGGACCGCATCATCGATGCGGCACTGAAGGACAGCACCGCGTGGAACCGGCTGGCCGAGATGACGGAGAGGTTCGGGAACCGCCTGAGCGGCACACCCGCGCTGGAACAGACGATCGATTGGGTGATCGCCCGGATGAAAGAGGACGGGCTCCAGAACGTTCGTGGCGAACCTGCAATGGTGCCCGTGTGGGTGAGAGGGGAGGAGTCGGCGCAGATGGTACGCCCGCGCGTCCAGAACCTGCCGATGCTCGGGCTCGGAGGCAGCATCGCGACGCCACCCGGCGGGATCACGGCCGACGTCCTCGTCGTGGGCAGCTTCAGCGACCTCACGGCAAAAGCCGCGCAGGCGAGCGGAAAGATCGTGCTCTACGACGTCCCGTTCACGAATTACGGCGAGACCGTGCAGTATCGGGCTCGTGGCGCGGTCGCTGCCGCGAAGGTCGGCGCCGTAGGCGCGCTCGTCCGGTCGGTGACACCGTACTCGCAGCGCACCCCACACACCGGCGGGATGTCCTACGATTCGACTGTTAGGCGCATTCCGGCTGCCGCGATCACGGTCGAAGACGCCGAGATGATTCACCGCCTGGTCGATCGCGGAGAACGTGTTCGTGTAACGCTCGAAATGTCCGCGAAAACCCTGCCCGACGCTCCGTCGCGCAACGTCATGGGTGAGCTGGTGGGTTCGGAAAAGCCCGACGAGATCGTGGTCTTCGGTGGGCACATCGACTCGTGGGACGTCGGCCGCGGCGCAATGGACGATGGCGGCGGGGTCGTGGTTGCCTGGGAAGCCGTGCGGCTCCTGAAGCGGCTCGGGCTCAAGCCCAAGCGGACGATCCGGGTTGTGGGGTGGACGAACGAGGAGAACGGCGGACGTGGTGGCCAGGCCTATCGTGACGCCCACAGGGCCGAAGTCGACAAGCATGTGCTGGCGATCGAATCGGACGGTGGCGTCTTCAAGCCCCAGGGGTTCAGCTTCACCGGCTCCGACGCCGCGGTCGACATGCTGAAGCAGATCGCGTTGCTGCTCGATCGGATCGACGCGGGCGCGATGGTGAAGGGTGGCGGCGGGGCCGACATCGGGCCGATCATGGCACTCGGCGTCCCGGGACTGGGGCTGAATGTTGATGGCACCAAGTACTTCTGGTACCATCACACGGAAGCCGACACGATCGACAAGCTCGACCCCAACGAAATGGCCCGCTGCGTCGCCGCCATGGCGGTGATGGCGTACGTCGCGGCGGACATGCCTGAAACGCTCCCGCGCGCGTCCGCCGAGACGCGCTGAAGCCGCCGGCGATCGGGTGTCGCCTACGTGTGACACAGGTCGCTTGCGGTGCCGCTGGCGGCTGCTCAGCTTCCACGGGCAGCGGTCCAAACACAACACCAGAGGGTGCATGGCGAAGCAAGGTGCAATCGAGATGGAAGGGACGGTCGCGGAAGTGTTGCCGAACGCGACATTCCGGGTAACCGTCAACGGCGGCCACGACGTGCTCACGACGCTCGGCGGCAAGATGCGGCAGAACCGCATCCGCGTGCTGGCCGGCGACCACGTGACGATCGAGGTATCGCCCTACGACCTGACGCGCGGGCGCATCACGTACCGCCACAAGTAACGCGTCGCCGGCGCGCCTAACGCGCGCTGGCCCGGCAGGATTCGCACCGATGGCCGCGAGTCCGAGACCCTATTCGCGCAGGACGTTAGCCGCAAACCTCATTGTCGCGTTGGTCGCCGCGGCAACGTCAGCCTGCGAACCGCCTGTCTCGCATGACACGGCGATCGGGCAGTGGATCTGGTCATCCGCGGATTCGGCGCTCTTTGCCGACGCGGCGAGATCGATCCCGAACCTCGTCCCGACGGTGTGGATCGG
>DATCGG010000509.1:0-17208 GCA_036509075.1 Gemmatimonadaceae bacterium | reverse complement strand
GGTGCCGATGAGTGCGGTCGCTGCGACGACTCCGGCAAATCCGCTACGGATGGTACGCCGCGTACCCTGGATCGCGGCGAAATTGATGCGCGTCATATTGGTGCCTCGTGACGTCGACTGAATGGATGAGTGAAGCGCTGTGTGTCGTAGTAGCGCGCGCCGGCGTGGTCGATTCTGCTCTCGCCAGTCGCGCAAACAGGCTAGCACTCACCCCTCACCAGCATGTCACCGCATCAACGCGTTGCTCGCCAACGACTTCGGAGATGGCACCATTTTACGCGCGTCGCTGCCGCATCACCTCGTAGAGCGCGATCGCCACGCTCGTCGACAGGTTGAGCGACCTTACCCGCGAGGAGAGCATCGGCATCGTCACGAAGCGATCGCGGTAACGCTCGTGAAGCTCCGGCGGCAATCCACCGGTCTCACGCCCGAACACGAGCACGACGTCGTTCGACGCACCGAACGGCGCGTCCCAGAACGCTCGAGTGGCTTTCGTGGAGAAGAAGTACGCATCGCCGAGCGCGGGGAGCTCGTGCTCGAACGCCTCCCAGCTCCTCCAGGTGCGAAGGTCGACGTATTCCCAGTAGTCCAGCCCGGCTCGCTTCACCTCCCGCTCCCGAAGGGAGAACCCAAGGGGCTCGATGAGATGCAACGTCGCACCGGCAGCGAGGCAGGTGCGTCCCGCGTTTCCGGTGTTCCAGTGGATCTCGGGATGGACGAGAACGACGTGCGTCGCCACGATCAGCTCGTGTCAGTCGGATTCGCTCGAGGTGGTGCCGCATCATCCAACATACGACGAGGCGCGTTAGGCGCTAGAGACGGGGACGGGCGACGGGGGACGGGCGACGGCTTAAGATGCGGAAACCCCACGGGATGCTCATCTCACTGCGAGATGCATCCCGACAGTTCTCGCTCTTTCACCGTCGCCCGTCGCCCGTCCCCCGTTCCCGTTTGTTGCAGCGCTGGCGGCGAGGGGGTAGCTTCGCGACTTGGCCCGAGCACCCGGAGAATGATCGTGCCTCGAGACACCCGCCGAACCTGGCCCACTGGCATTAGTATGACCGCCGCGGCCCTGTTCGCCCTCGCCTGCGCGAGTGGCGGCAGCAAGCCGCCCGCCGAGCCCACGCCGTCACAGCCCACCGCCAGCGCGAGCGCGCCGCCGCCCGCGTGGATCGCGAAGATGGACAGCGGGCGAGCACGCTTCAGCCCCGCGGACGTCGAGTTCATGCAGGGGATGATCCACCACCACGCGCAGGCGATCCTCATGTCCGGCCGCGCGCCGACCCACGACGCCAGCCCGGCCATCCGCGAGCTCGCCGCGCGAATCATCGTCGCGCAGCGCGACGAGATCGTTTTCATGCAGCGCTGGCTGCGCGAGCACAAGCAGGACGTGCCGGACGCCGACACCTCGCACTTCACCATGGCCGGGATGGACATGAAGCTCATGCCTGGCATGCTCACGACTGAGCAGCTCAAGCTCCTCGACGACGCACACGGCAAGGAATTCGACCGGACGTTCATGGAATTCATGATCCAGCATCACCAGGGCGCGATCTCCATGGTGCAGAAGCTGTTCGCATCCGAAGGTGCGACCCAGAACGAATATGTGTTCCGCTTCGCATCGGACGTCGATGCCGATCAGAACGCCGAGATCGAGCGCATGCGGCGCATGCTCGCGAGCGGCTCGCTCTCGGTGCCGCGTAACTGAACCGTGCTGACCGTGAACCCACGGGAGGAATTCGTCATGATGAACCCCAGGGCCGTACGCATTCCACTGTTGGTTGCCGCCATCTCGATCGTTGCTGGCGGGTGCGCATCGAAGTCCGCCACCGTATCCTCTGCCGCCGTCCCCACGGCCAGCCCATCAGCGCCTAACGCCAGCGTCGCGTCGGCCGCTGCACCGAACCCCGACCGGCGCATCGGGCTCAAGGCCGGGTGGTGGGACGCCGGCCAGGCGACGTGGAACATGGCACTCGTGTCCACGACCCCGCCCTCCGACAACTTCGTGAACAAGAGCGATCCAGGGGATCAGCGGGTCTGGAACTCCGACCTCGCATTCACCGGCAATTACGTCATCCAGGGCAACTTCGCCGGCTACCAGGTGTGGGACGTCGCGAACCCCAAGTCGCCCAAGCTCAAAACCTGGTACCTGTGCATCGGCTCGCAGAGCGACGTGTCCGTCGTCGGACACCTGCTCTTCGAGTCGACCGAGGCGACGAACGCGCGCGTGGATTGCAGCCCCGCCGGCGTGACCGACACCGTCAGCGCGGATCGCGCGCGCGGCATCCGCATCTACGACATCACCGACATCGCCCATCCGAAGCGCCTGGCGACGGTGCAGACGTGCCGCGGTTCGCACACGCACACCGTGCTCGTTGACCCGAAGGACAAGGCGAACGTCTACGTCTACGTCTCCGGTTCGGCGCCCGTGCGCTCGGCCAACGAGCTGCCTGGCTGCTTCGACACGGCACCGTCCGACAATCCGAACACGTCGCGGTTCCGCATCGAGGTCATCCAGGTTCCGCTCGATCACCCGGAGCAAGCGCGCGTCGTGAATCGCCCGGCGATTCTCGCCGACCTCGCACCCTCGCTTGGACACGGCGAGATGCCCGCGGACTCCGCGGCGCAGGCAGAGCGGATGAAGGCGATGGGCATCAACCCGGCCACGTTCCGGCAAGCGGCGAACACCGGACCGATTCAGTGTCACGACATCACGCTGTACCCCGCCATCGGGCTCGGTGGAGGCGCGTGTCGGGGCTATGGTGTTCTGCTCGACATCAGCGATCCGAAGAATCCACACCGCGTCGGCGTCGCCTCCGACACGAACTTCGTTGGTTGGCACTCGGTCACGTTCAACAATGACGGGTCGAAGATTCTGTTCACCGATGAGTGGGGTGGCGGTACGTCGCCACGCTGCCGCTCGACCGACAAGATGGAATGGGGCGCCGACGCGATCTTCACGCTCCAGAACAACCAGATGACATTCCACAGCTACTACAAGATCCCCGTGGCGCAGCTGCCGGTCGAGAACTGCGTCGCGCATAACGGGTCGCTGATCCCGGTGCCGGGCCGCGACATCATGGTGCAGGGCTGGTACCAGGGCGGCATCTCGGTGTTTGACTTCACGGACCCCGGAAAGGTGAAGGAGATCGCGTACTTCGACCGTGGGCCGATGGATGCGAACACGATGTATGTATCCGGATCGTGGTCGGCGTACTGGTACAACGGGTTGATTTACAGCTCGGAGATCACGCGTGGGCTCGACATCCTCGAGCTCAAACCAAGCGCCTTGCTCACGCAGAACGAGCTCGATGCGGCGAAGCTCGTGCATCTCAACGAGCTCAATGTCCAGGACCAGCCGAAGCTCGAGTGGCCGGCGGCGTTCGTCGTGGCGCGGGCGTATCTCGATCAGCTGGCGCGCGATCAGGGCCTCGCCGCGGACCGTATTGCGACAGTGCGTGACGCGTTAGGCAGGGCCGAACACGCGTCGGGCGACGCGCGGCGCACCGCGCTGACGCAGCTGGCGACACAGCTCGACAGCGATGCATCGAGCGCGTCTGACCAGAAGCGGGTTCGGGCGCTGGCCAGCGTGGTGAGGGAGTTGGCGAAGGGATAGAAGGCGGCAGCCGGCAGGCGGCTGGCGAGTGGCGACTGGCGACTGGCGACGGAAAACCCTCGGGATGCATCTCGCTCTGAGATAAGCATCCCGAGGGTTTCGCTTTCTACCGGCCGCCTGCCGCCTGCCGCCTGTCGCCAGTCGCCAGTCCGCCTAACGTGACCGCTTTTTCCGGCCGGCCGCGTGATGGTAGGAATAGGCTGCCGACTCTCCGCCGGCAGCATTTCTTCCATCCTGGAGGCCTCGTGCGCAGAGATTGTATGATTCTCGCCATCGCGGTCGCGTTGGCATTCCCTCAACTCGCGCGGGCGCAGACGCGCGAGATCAGTGGCACGGTCACCGTTGCCGGCGGTACGGTTCCCATCGCTGGTTCCATCGTCTCCGCGGAAGGCACCACCGCGGAAACGCGGTCGAGCAACGAGGGCCGTTTCCGGATCACGGTTCCGGCCGGCCAGGTGACGCTCATCGCACGCGCCCTCGGCTACAAGCGCGGAATACAGGTCATCGGCGCGACGCAGGCCACGGCGGACTTCGCGCTCGAGCGTGACGTCCTGCAGATCGAAGGCGTGGTCGTGACCGGCACCGCTACGACGATCGATCGCCGCAGCGCCACGACGGCGGTGGCCCAGGTAACCGGCGACGCGATCACGAACGTCCCGGCTCCCACGATCCAGAACGCGCTGGTCGGGCGCGTGAGCGGCGTGAACCTGCAGTCGAATTCCGGTGCGCCTGGCGGCGGCATTCAGATGCAGGTACGCGGGAACAACACGATTCTCGGCTCGTTCGACCCGCTCTACGTCGTCGACGGTATCCTCTACTCGAACAGCCGGATTGCGAGTGGACGCGGCTCGATCTCGGCCTCCGCGTTCGCCACGGCTGAGGACGATGCAGTCGATCGCGTAGCGGACATCAATCCCGAGAACATCGAGTCGATCGAGATCATGAAGGGCGCCGCGGCGTCGTCGCTGTACGGTTCGCGCGCCGCGAACGGAGTCGTGATCATCAAGACGAAGCGCGGGCAGGTCGGCACGCCGCGCGTGAATGTGCGCCAGGTGTTCGGCCAATTCGACATCTCGAAGACGTTGGGCAGCCGGCGCTTCACGCTTGCGGAGGCGACTGACAAGTACGGCCCGGGCGTCGCCCACTGGTTCGACAACAACGCGAATCCCTACTTCAACCACTTCGACCAGTTGTACGACAACCACACCCTGTCGTACGAGACGGCGATGGACGTCAGTGGCGGGAGTGGCAGCACGCGCTATTTCGTGGGCGGCACGTGGAAGCACGACGGCGGGATCGAGCCGAACACGGGGTTCGGCCGCCAGAACCTTCGGGTCAACGTGGACCAGTCACTGAACAGCAAGATGGAGGTGCAGGTCTCCACGGAGTACAACCGCGCCGAGCATGACCGCGGATGGAACAACAACTGTAACAACTTCGCATGTCAGGGTTACGCGTTCGCGTACACGCCGAGCTTCGTGGACCTGAAGGCGCGCGATCAGAACGGGGATTTCCTCCGACCCGATTGGGGCATTCAGGCCAACCCGATTCAGACCGCCGAGCTGGCGCGGAACCACGAGGAAACGAACCGGTTCACCGGTGGACTGACGCTGAACTACGACGCGATCAACACCGGCCGGAACTCCCTGAAGTTCGTTGGCGCCGCCGGGGTCGATGCCTTCCAGCAGAACAACAACCTGTGGTCACCTAACGAGCTGTTCTTCGAGGCAAATCAGACGCAGCCCGGCGCGGCCGTCGAAGGGAACGCCTCGAGCCGGATCTGGAACTGGAATCTGAACGCCATCCACAACTTCGTGCCGTCGGGCGGCGGCTGGTCGGCCAACACGTCCCTCGGCGCGCAGTATGTCGAGGAGTACCTCGACTTCAGCCGGATCACGACGACCGATCTCATTCCCGGCCAACAGAACGTCGGACAGGGCACGAGCACCGTCGGCACGGATACCCTGACGAAGAGTCGGACACTCGCGTTCTACGGACAGGAAGAAGTGCGGCTGCTCGCCGACAAGCTGCTGCTGCAGGCCGGAGCGCGCGCCGAACGTACGAGCAACAACGGCGACATCGACAAGTACTACCTCTTCCCGAAGGCGTCGGCCTCGTATCGGCTCCTCAACCTGATCGGCGCGGGCAGCGAGATCAAACCGCGCATCGCCTACGGCGAGACGGGCAACCTGCCGATCTTCGGGCAGAAATTCACGCTGCTCGACACGCCGCAGCTGAGCAACCAGACCGGCTTCACGGTTGCCGGGGCGGCGGGCAACGCGGGGGTGGAACCGGAGCGCGTGAAGGAAGTCGAGGTCGGCGTGGACGGGCTGGCACTCAACGGGCGCCTAACGTGGGAGCTCACGGGATTCCAGCGGAACACGACGAACTTGCTGTTGCAGCGCGTTCCGGCACCGTCCACGGGCTTTGCGACGCAAGTCTTCAACGGCGGCAAGATCGAGAACAACGGGTTCGAAGCCGTGCTCGGCGTGACGCCGATCCAGCGAGGTAACAACCTCGTCTGGGTGTCGCGCGCGACGTTCACGCAGTACAAGAGCGAAGTGAAGGACCTCGCCGGGCTTCCGCCGTTCCGCCCACCCCTCTCGGGCTTCGGCGGACTGGGCGTGACGTTCATCGAGGTCGGCCAGCCGCTGACGCAGATCATCGGCCGCGACTTCGACAAGGACGGGAACCGCACCGCGACCGACGTCAAACTCGGGAACTCGGCCCCGAACTATCGCATGGGCTTCGTCAACGAGCTCACGTTCAAGGCCATGCACCTGAACGTCGTGCTCGACTACCAGAACGGCGGCGACATCATCAACCTCACCCAGTTCCTGTACGACGATGCCGGGACGGCGGCCGATTACGGCTCGAAGGAGTGGGAGTATCGCATGAAGGGCTACAACGGAGGCGTGATCAGACCCTACATCGAGGACGCGACGTTCCTCAAGCTGCGTGAAGTGAGCATGGGCGTGACCGTTCCCCAGCGCTTCCTGGGACGGAGTGGCACCGTGATCAAGTCGGCGCGGGTGAGCCTAACGGGGCGCAATCTGGTGTCGTGGCAGAAGTACTCGGGACTCGACCCCGAAGTCGCGAACCTGGGCTCTGCGGCCATCCGCAACAACCTCGACGTGGCCGCCTATCCGCCAAGCCGCAGCTTCTTCCTCGACTTCTCGCTGGGGTTCTGATGATGACTCTCACTGGAATCACTCAAGACCGTTACGCTGGACGGCACCGTCGCCGCGTCGTCCCGGCGCTTGCGGCACTGACCGGAGCGCTGCTGCTCTCGTCGTGCACGAACCTGGACGTTCCGGACACGAACTCCCCGACCCAGGGCGTCCTGACCGAGACGCCGACCAGGCAAACGCTGGCGCGTACCGCCGTTGGCATTCAGACCCAGACATCGCTCGACACCCCGGCGGAGATCCAGCAGTGGGGGATCTACGGGCGCGAGCTGTACAACCTCTTAGGGAACGATCCGCGCGAGACCGGCGAAGAGATCAGCGGACCGCAGGACCCCGGTGGTCGCGCAGGCGCCGAGTGGGCGAACAAGTACGCCGCAATCCGCACGATCAACACCTACCTCGCCGCGTTGCCGAAGGCGGGTTTGAGCGAAGCCGAGGTGTCGGCGTCGCAGGGTTTCGCGAACACGCTCAAAGCCTGGTATCTGCATATGCTGGCTGTGCGCAGCGGCCCGACCGGCATGCCGATCGACGTCGATCGGCCGATCGACGCCGAGCCCGCACCGCTCGTCAGCTCGCAGGAGGCCATGGAGGCAGCGGCAACGCTGATGAACCAGGCGCTCGAGCAGCTCAATGCGGGTGGCGGGGAGTTCCCGTTCAATTTCGTCGAGGGGTTCGAGGGCTTCGACACGCCGGCCACGTTCGCGAAGTTCAACCGTGCGCTCGCTGCGAAGATGCTCGTGCACCGCGCGACGTTCTACGCGTGTGCATCGTGCTGGGCAGACGCGGCGACGGCCATGTCCGCCTCGTTCGTCACGGAGACGGGGCTTCCCGTCACGCTCAAACTCGGCGTGTACTACGGGTTCACGAGCACCGCGAACGAAACTGCCAACCCGATAACCGAGACGCTCACCAACAACCGGTACTGGATACACCCGTCGATCATCACGGGGGCCCAGCTTCGCCCGGGCGGCCAGCCGGATCTCCGGCTTACCACCAAGGTCGCGCTCGCGCCCGAGCCGCGGACGCTCAATGATCTCACGGGGACCTACAAGCCCGTGATGTACAACAACGCGTCCGATCCGACGGTGCCCGACCTCGATGCCAACGTTCCGTGGATCATCAACGAGGAGCTGCTGCTGCTCCGCGCGGAGATTCGCTGGAACACCGGCGACAAGACGGGGGCGCTCAACGACATCAACCTGGTGCGCGTGAACGCCGGCGGTCTCGCACCGACACTCCTGACGGCCGCCAGCGCCGACGCGGCGTTCATCACGGAGCTGCTCTACAACCGCACGTACTCGCTGATGTGGACGCAGGGAACGCGGTGGGTGGACGCGCGGCGCTACAACCGGCTGAACACGTTGCCGCTCGACCGGCCGGGTGACGTCGTGCACCCGCACATGTTGATCCCGAGCGCCGAGTGCGACGCTCGCGGATTGGACGTGCCCTGCTCGATCTCGGGCGGCTGATCGCGCGGGCTCGCTGACGCAAAGAACGGGGCCGGCATCCACTCGGATGCCGGCCCTGTTGTTTACGTCAGCGGTTGACTGATGACTGAAAACCGATAGCCGATGGCCGATCGGTCACCACGGATCGAATTCTGCCTTACGCGTTCCGTGGGCACGGCTGTAAGTACCGCGCACGTAGCGCACCTGAAAGCGGTGCCCCGCCAGGTGCATCGCGTGCGTCTTCAACAGATCCATCCCGGACACGTCGTACCGCGCGAAGTAACTGAAGTGCCGATCGAGGTCGGAGGTGTCGAGTTGCGCAAGTCGCGCCCGATACCTCGCGCGCGCCGCGGCGAAGCGCGCGGTCAACTCGGGAATCGTGCCGCCCAGAAAGGCCGTTGGATCGCGATCGATGAGATATCGGCCCTCAGACCGCAACGCGTCGTGCGCCCATTCCTCGAACCAGGCGAGGTGGCCGAGCATCCACCTAACGCTGTTCGCCGACGGGTGAGGTCGCCAGTCGGCTTCGGCTTCGGTGAGTCCTTTGAGATTGCCCTGGAGCAGGGTCCACATCTGCTCGTCCATTTCGTCGACGAGCCTGACAGCGGCGAGCACGGGTTCTCCGATGCGATGTCCTCCTCGCTAAACGCAATCCACCGCGATTGAGGGGTCAGCGCCACAGGCAGTTATCGGTTTCCTGGCCCGTCCACGACTACCCTCACGTGAGCCGTGTCCCCTCGTGCCGAGACCGCGCGGATCTCATGGGTGCCCGTGACGAGCGCCCATCGACCGCGATCATACGGCTTGCCGTCGATCGACCATTGAACGCGAAACGCACCGGCCCCGCTCGCCCGCAAGGCAACGCTCGCGTATGGTGCCTCGACGCCAGCGGGAATCGCGTAGCGGTCGCCATCGAGTGGGGACGTGATCCGGAACTGCGTAGCGCCGGCGCCATGCCGTGCCTCACCCCGGACAGCGTTCTCCGACGTTAGGCGGTCCACTCGATTGGTTGGGCTCTGCGCGGCTCCGAGCGCGCGTCTCACCTCATCCACTGATGGTCGCTGTCCGTGTCGTTCCCACTCCGCGTACTCGTCAGGCAGCGTGACGCGCCCACTGCGCTCCCAATCATCGTCGCGCGTCGGCTCGGTGCCGCGCACGAACCACTCCGTGAGCGACGCACACTCGGGCGTCGCGCGCAATCCTGACAGCCGACACACGGGCATGCTCACTGCCCCTGCTTCCGCCGGTGTGGTCAGCACGCCAGGAGGGACGTGTCGGGACGCGGCCATCACCGCGCGATGCAGCAACGGACCGGCGCCGGTCACGCCACTCACGCCTTCCATCGCGTGCCCGCTGAAGTTGCCCGCCCAGACGGCCACGGTGAACCCGCGCGTCGTTCCGACGGCCCAGTTGTCGGTAAAGTGACGGCTCGTGCCGGTCTTCACCGCGACCGGGAACGGGAAATCGAACGGCGTGGTCGTCCCGAATCCCGGAATGCGCGCCGCCGGATCGCTCAGGATGTCCAGCACGATGGCGCTCGCGACCGGCGAGATGACGCGTCGCCCTCCGCCTACGGAACCCGTCGGCCCCGAGGCATCACCTGGCCGCCATGTCCACGGGCGCCACTCTCCGCCGTTCGCCAGAGCGCGATACCCATTCGCGAGCTCGATGAGGGTGACGTCACCATTGCCGAGGGCGAGGCCGAGCCCGTAGTACTCCGCGTCCTGCCGCAGTGACTCGAAGCCCGCACGGCGGAGCGTCTGCAACAGCGCGTTCGCGCCTAACGACGATGCCACATCGACGGCCGGAACATTGTATGAGCTCGCCAGCGCCTCGCGCACACGCGTGGGGCCACGGAAGCGACGATCGTAGTTGCGCGGCTGGTACGGACCCGTTGCCGTCGCGTACGTCTTCGGGATGTCGGGCAGCACGCTGGCGGCCGTGTAGCCGCGGTCGAGCGCGACGCCGTAGAGGAAGGGTTTGAGCGCCGACCCCGGCTGGCGGGCAGAGACAACCATGTCCGTCTGGCCATCCTTCGGCGCCCAGAAGTCCGGCGAGCCGACCCAGGCGAGCACCTCGCCCGTCGCGTTGTCCAGCACCACCGCGGCCGCCTGCTCGACGTTCCGATCGCGCAGCACGTCCACGGTGTGTCGCACCTCCGTCTCGAGCTCGCGCTGCAGCTCGATGTCGAGCGACGTCCGAATGGGACTGCCACCGTCTAACGTGGCAGAGTCGATTGCCCATGAGAGCACGCGGGTGGTGAAGTGCGGCGCAACGAACGGCGTGACGCGCGCTGTGAATCCCAAGGACTCGTCGCGTGCGCGCGCGATGTCGTCCCGAGTCGCAAAGCCAAGGAGACGCATGCGCGCGAGCGCGACGGCCTGACGACGCCGGGCGCGCGCTGGCGACACCTGTGGGTTGTCGCGCGATGGGGCGTGCGCGAGGCCCGCAAGCGTGGCGGCCTGGGCGATGCTGACCTCCGACGCCGACGCGCCGAAGTAGAGCGCACTCGCTGCGCTGATGCCGACGGTCCCCTGCCCGAGCTGTACGCGGTTCAGGTACTGCTCCATGATCTGCTGCTTGCTCAAGCGCGACTCGAGACGCAGCGCCCATATCGCCTGGGCGATCTTGCCGGTCCAGCTCCGCTCGGCCGGATGGAGCAGGCGGGCGAGCTGCATCGTGATGGTCGACGCGCCTGATACGGTCGTCCCGGCGCGAAGGTTGGTCTCGAGAGCGCGGGCGATGGCGATGCCATCGATGCCGTGGTGGTCCCAGAACCGCTTGTCCTCGACGGCGACGAATGCGTTGATGAGATCGGGGTCGATGCGGTCGTAGGCGATCCATCGCGCGTCGCTGCCGTCGGCGGCGCGGGTGGAGCGGAGCGGAACGCCGTGACGGTCTTCAATGGTCACTCCCAGCCCGCCACTCGGGGCTAGTACCGCGGCAGGGATGGGGCGAGAGATCCAGATCCCGGCTGCCACCATTGTGGTGCCTAACGCTGTGACGCCCGCCAGCATCAGGCGCAGCCAGAATGGGAACCGGGAACGGGAAACTGGGAACAGTGTCCCTCTGTCGGGACGACGGCGATTCCTCGCTGCGCTCGGAATGACGAAAGCTGTCATCCCGAGCCGCCAGGCGAGGGATCGCGATCGTCCCGATAGAGGGCTTCTGTTCCCCGTTCCCAGTTCCCTGTTCCCGCTGGCCCCACTCACTTTGCCGTCACCACGAACGTGCCCCCGTCACTTCGGCCATTCACGCCAGGGTTGTACATCTCCTCCGCGTGCGCCGGCGGACGAACGAACGTCCCCGGCGTCGTCGCGCGCGCCACGTACGTCGCCGTATACGTCCCCGGCCACAGCACGTTCGCCGAATACACCACGCGATCGTCGCGGATCTCACGGTAGTCGAACGGAGACCACCACCCCGAATCCCACCGACCAAAGCCCCACTGCGGCGCGCTCTCCTGCTGTTCGCGATCGGCCGGCTCGTGCGGTGGCGATGTCCCGGGGCCCGGCGTCAGCGACGCCGTGCGAAGGCTCAGATCCACCGCCTCGAGTCCGGCCGGCAGCGCATCGTCGACCACCACGAATTGCCGCGTCGTCGGAACCGTGATGCGCAGTCGTACGCGCACGAGCTCACCCTCGGCCACCCGCGTGATCGGCGTTCCACCCTCGTACCGCTCGTACCACCGCTCGACACGAATGCCCGCGTCCTCCGGCGTCACAGGCGGCGCCAACGGCACCTCCGACACCGTGATGTAGTAGTAGACCGCACCGTCGCCGGCGCCGGCGTCGAGCGACAAGCGGATTGTCGGGGCACTCGAACCGTTAGGCACGAGTCCGGCCAGCGAGAGCGTCGAGTCGCGTCCACTCGCACCGGTTCCTGCCTCGAGGATCACCCGGTTCCCGTTGCGCACCCGAACCGTGCGTTCACCCTGCTGTCGTCGTCGCTGATCGAGCGCAGCGAGCGCTGAGACGGCCGACGCGTAGTCCTGCGTGTTCCAGATCCACGACCTGCCCTCGGCTCGCCCCTGCTGGGCGAGCGTCTCCGCGAGTGGTCCAACGAGCGCGTGCTCCGGCTCGACCGCGAGCGTCGCAAGCAGGATCCGCGCGATCGGACGAATCGAGGACTCGAAGTAGAAGTGCACGGTCGCCGAGTCAGGCAGCGTCGCGCGCCTTCCCTCCACACGCACCTGCGACCACGCGGACGCCATCAGTCGACGCGCCTCCACCATCTGCGCGCGACGAGCCAGCACCTCCGCCAACCGTGCCCGATCCTCGAGCGTCAGAAGCGCCGCCGATCGAAGCAGCTCGTTCTCGGATGCAACCTCGGGTCGCCGGAGCCGGCTCAGGAAGTCGACGGCCGCCACGCGCTCACGGAGACGAATCTCGCGCCGGTCGTAGTAGCTGGCCACCGGTGAGAAAACGGGCTTCGATTCGCCGCGCAGCTCCGCAGACACGAACCCTGCCAGGCGACCGAGCACCATCGTATCGACAGGGACCCCTGCCTCGCGAGCATCCAGCAACACGATGCCGGCGTAGGCGCTGAGCCAGACGCTCGTCCAGTCATTCGGCGACCAGTAGCCGATGCCGCCATCGGCGCGCTGGCGGCGCGTGAGCATGTCGACCGCGCGTGCGATGTCGCGCTTCCATCGGTCGTTCGCGGCGACGCCGGCCTGACGCTGCGCCCGATAGAGCGCCAGAATCGGCGTCGCCGTGCTCACGACTTGCTCGGTGCAGTAATACGGGTAGACGTGCAGTTGCTGCTCGATGCCGCGTATCGTCGCGAGCGGCGAGGTTCCGACGTTGAGGGAGAGACGCGAGCGCTCGGGGTCGATCCCCGCGGGAAGCGCGAGCTCGACGGTCGCCGTGTCTCGTAGCACGCCAGCAATGGTGTGGGCCCTCGGGTGGTAGTCGGGGCGCACCGGAAGTGAAACGCGCACCGCGTCGGCATCGCGACCGCCCGTGACGTCGAACCGGAACGTCGCGCTGTCCCCGCGTGTCGCGCGGAACGGGAATCGAACTTCCGCGCCACGGCCGGCCGCGAGCGTCGCACTCCGGGTCGCATCCCCACGGAGCGTGACGCCCGTTGCAGCGGCCGTCACCGTCACGCTCGCCGCCGTACCGTCACGCCGGTTGATCGCTGCCCCTGCCACGAAGTCATCCCCCGGCCTAACGAATCTCGGCAGCGCCTGACGAGCGAGCAGCGGTCGAGTGACGAGGAGCGACGACTGCCCTTTGCCGTACCGGTCACCAGCCGTGACGGCGACCGCCATGACGCGGAACGTCGTCAGGTTGTCGGGCAGCTTCGCCGTCACGGTCGCGTTGCCCTGTGCGTCCGTGGCGACGGAGCCGAGGAAGAAGGCGGTGGTCTGGAAGCGTGAGCGGAGGATGTCGGCACCGGCTGCACCTCCGCCGCCCCCGGGCTCGCGAGCGCCTTTCATGCCTTCCGGCACCTGCGGCGCGACGGTGGTCATGTTGCTCGCGAGGCGCATGCCCAGCCCGCGCTCCTGGTAGATCAGGTCGATCGGGTCCGGGGTCGTGTAGCCGGTCAGCGAGAGCACGCCCTCGTCCACGGCCCACAGAGTGACCTCGCTTCGGGGACCGCCTCCCCTGGCATCCCGAACCTTCACGGACACCCGCGCGGAGTCGCCCGGCCGGTACTCGCTGCGCTCCGGCTGGAGCGTCACCGCGAGACGCTTCACCTCGGGCGTCACGCGGAGCTCGGCGTAGCCCACTCTAATGGTAGGGCGGCCCGGATCGTCCTGGCGGCCCGGCGGCGCGCTTCGCCCACGGGTCACCACGATGGACACGAACGCGTTAGGTGCGTAGGCCTCGGTGATCGGGAACTTGAGCGTCGTCGAGCCCGACGTCAGCTTGAGCCGCCGCTGCTCGATGATCCCCTCGCGCTCGACGGTGATCCACGCTTCCGCGTTCGTGAACGGTGAGGCGAACAGCACCGTCGCCGTATCGCCCACCGAATATCGCGTCCGGTCGGGGATGACGTCCATCTTGAACTGCGATTCGTCGTTCCACGGCACCCAGTCCTTCCCTGATGCCCAGCGGACGAAGCTCGTCGTCGCCGTTCGGCCGTTGCGGTCCGCGGCTGAGAACGTCACGATGTACGTGCCGCCGTCGTTAGGCGTGAACGTGCACGGGACCGCGCTGTCAGCGGTCGTCAGGCTGCAATGGGCGACCGTGTCGGACACCCAGTCGCCCACCAGCTCCGAGACGCCGTTCCGCTCGCGCCGCACGCTGTGCCACTCGCGCCGCACGATCGTTCCCTGAACCGAGACACCCGGAACCTTCTGGCCATCGGGCCGAACCGCCAGCACTCCGACCGACTGCGGCGTTCCCGCCAGCCAGAAGTAGCTCTCGCCCTGCGGCTTCGCGGCGACGTAGAAGTCCGCCGGGTGCACGATCGTCGACCGCGACGCACCGACGACCTGACGATTGATGTCCGTTACCCCTACCTCGAGCGTCACGCGAGCGGGGCGACCCTTCGGTGTTCCCGGAAGCGTGACGGAAAGCGTCCGCTCACCTCGCGCGTCCAGCGTGTCCACGCCGCTGGTGATGACCTGAGGCGCCTCCTCACCCGAGTCGTCCCCCTCCCACCATGCGCCGCTCTCGCCTACGTACCAGTCCTCGACGCCGGGGATCTCGAGCTCCCACGGCGACAGCGGCGCCTGACGAGCCATCCACGTGACGTCCGCTCGCGCCATCGGCGCGCCAAAGAGGTAGCGCGCCTGAATCGTCGTGCGGAATCGATCGCCGGGCATCGCCTGCGGCGTCCGCGTGACGACAGCCGCCCGGCTCGTGGCCTCCCCGATCAACTCCACCAGAAACTCCGGCGGTCGATACTCGGCCACCCGATACGTCGTGCGCGCAACCGATCGCCATTTGCCCTGCCGCTTCGCCTGGACGTCGACGACGTAAGTCCCGACGGGCGCGGTCGTGGGAAGCTGCACCGACTGATCCGCGGTCCCGAAGGCGGACGTGGTCATTGCACGTTCGCGGAGCACACCCTCGTCGCGATCGTGGAAGATCCACTTGATCGAATCGGTCGCGGACGGGACGCGCAGGGCACCGAGTGCACCGTCGCGGACGATCGTCTTGGCGTAGACGCGTTCCCCCGGGCGATAGATGCCGCGCTCCGTGAACACAGCGCCGGCGAGGGGCAGTCGCTGGTCGCCCCACGCGCTGTTCACGTTGAACCGCCACGGTGACAGGTCCGGGTCCCAGCGATTGATCGCCGCTACGGCTCGATCGCTGCCTAACGTGACGCGGACGTAGCCCTCGAAGCCGCTGTTCCCTTCCTCGTCATCGGCGTCGCCTGCCGGCCCACTTCTCCACCCGGTCAGGCGGGCGAGCCCGCGCGCGTCCGTGATTGCACTCGTGAGGCGTTTTCCGCCCGCGTCGTACAGCACGACGTTGGCGCCGGCCTTTGCGGCACCATCGCTGACGCCAGTCACCCACACCATGCCTTCCGTGGTCCCGACGCGGGCATGCACGCCGAGGTCGGTGACCTGGGCGAGCGAGAGCGATCCGCCTGCAACAGTGTCCTTCCCGGCGCGGCCGCTGACCTTCACCGCATACAGCGCCGGGTTGCCGGGACGTGTCGCGTCAGGCACCGGGAGCCGAATCCCGGTGACCATCGCGCGCTCGGGCGCGGCGTGTACGAGGATACGCTGCACCGTTCCCTGACGTGACAGCTGCGTCCACAGGCTGTCGTCGCCCCACCCGAATCGCGTCAGGACGGCGGACTCCAGGCTGTCGGGCACCGGCGCAATGACCGCGATGAGCGTGTCGACGTTGACGTGCTGGACGGAGAGCGTCTGGAATCCGGTCCGTTCAACCGTTAGGCGACCAAATGGGTGGACGATGGCCGGCTCGTACCCCGTGGTCGTGAAGGCGGCCGCCGGATTGCCGCGGAGTCCCTGACCGAACACGTCGTGGATCGCGGTATCGACGACCACCGCGTAGGTCACGTGTGGCTTGAGCCGCGCGTCGAGCACCCAGGCCATGGACTCGGAAACGGTGTCCCGCACGGTGAACGCGAGCTCCGGAACCAGCTTGACGCGACGCAGGACCTCGGTGCCACGCACCGGATTCGTGAACGTCACGACCACGGGGCCCGACGGGCAGAACTTGGCCCCCGAGCAGCCGAGGCTGAGGATCCGGAGGTCGCCGTACGTGTCGAACGGCCACCGTGCTGTCGTCCGCAGGGTCTCGTCATCCACTTCGTTAGGTGCCACGAGCTCGCCCGTGCATCCGCGCGGGAGGGCGGTCTCCGGGGCAAGCTGCACGACGCGCCGAAGCGAATCGAGCGACCGATCGCGCTGCCACCCGCCCGCGTCCCGAACTTGCCACGTGTCATCGTCGCGGATGCGGCGCTGCTCCGCGGCGCGAAGCCTGACGATTCGCTGCCCGCCGCAGGCGGCGCTGAGCTCGACGTACGCGGCCGTCGAGAGTTTTGCGAGGTCGACAGACCGGGAGTAGACGAGCGCGAAGCGCTGGTCCGGGGTGACGTGCAGGGCATGCTGGTCCGCGCCGACGGGGGTGCCGGTCAGCAGCACCGGCCCCTGCGCGCGGAAAGTGAACTGATATGGCTCGGCCAACGCGCTCCCGTCCATCGCGCGGAAGGTGTTGGCGACGGTGACGGTGTAGCGCGTGCCAGCCGTGAGGGCGTCGTTAGGCCGGAGCCGGATCGTTACAGGGTCGCGCCACTCGAGGCGCCCGCGCACCGCGGGCTCGATGCGGAAGATCGCCGCGGCGTCGACGGTACGGTCCAACGACCCGGCGACGGGTCGGTCGAACGTGACGGTGATCTCGGCGGTCGGGACAGCGTTTCCGGTGGGGCTGGAGCGGATGACGCGGAGCGGCGACGGGCTCTGGGCGTGCGTGTCGGCGGCAGCGCACGTCGCGAGGACGGCGAGGGCGAGCGCGAGGCGGGCGGA
>DATCGG010000508.1:0-3847 GCA_036509075.1 Gemmatimonadaceae bacterium | reverse complement strand
ATCGGCCATGGCGTCTCGGCGCAATGCTGTTCTCGCTGTTCGGCGTGCTGGCGTTGGTCGTGGCGGCGTTTGGTGTGTATAGCACGGTGTCCTACGATGTCAGCCAGCGCACGCACGAGTTCGGCGTTCGTGCCGCGTTAGGCGCACAGATGGCGGACATCGTTCGCCACGTGCTGCGCGACGGGCTCAAGACCGTTCTGGTCGGTCTTGTGGCAGGTGTCATGTTGGCTATGGGCGCCGGCCGTGTCGTGGCGTCATTACTCTACGGCGTCCCCCCGCGTGACCCGCTGGCGCTCACGGTCGTTGCTGGCGCACTCATGGCCGTCGCGGTGGGCGCGGCGCTCGTACCGGCGTGGCGCGCATCGCGCGCCGATCCGCTCCTGGCCTTGCGTAACGAGTAGCAGAACCGCGTGCTGGTGCTCGCAGTTTTCGCCGCCGCCCGTCGCCAGCCGCTCATGGAGTTGGCTGAGCGCTCTTCTCAGAGCTGACCACCAGACGCCCATCGTTCCCGATACGAAAGCGTGTGCGAGACGGCCCGGAGACGACAATCTCGTAGCACCCCGGCTCGAGCGCGCGCGGACCGGCGCGGGTCACGAAGCCAGCCGGAGTGACGCCGTAGGCGATGCGACTCGGCGCTCCGCCAAGTTTTTCGTTGCTGATCGTCCACATGTCGCGCCCGCGACAGGTCATCACGGTCAGCCCCTAGACGAGATCGCGGCTCTCGAGCGTGAACATCACCGTGCTCGGCGCCGGCGCCGGACGCGACTCAGCCGTTCCCTCGCAAGACCGTCAACGGATCAGCACGGGTTGCTCGGCGTGCGGGAGCGAGACTCGCGAGCGCCGCGACGACCACCACGAGCACGCTTACCCCGACGAACGTCGCGCGATCCGTCGCCGCTACCCCGAATAGCAGCGCCGACAGAGTGCCAGTCAGCGCCCACGCGCCCACCAGACCGATCGCCACACCCGCCACAGCAAGCTTCAGCGCCTTCCCCACGACACCTGCGACCAGTCCCGCGAGTGGCGCGCCTAACGCTATGCGGATGCCGAGCTCCGGCAGCGACTGCCTGACGAGATAGGCCATCACGCCATAGATCCCCACGGCCGCAAGGACGAGCGCCGTGGCGGCGAATACACCGAACAGCATGAGCGCGAACTCCCGCGTCGCCGTCACCTCGCGGAGGAGGTCCGTCATCATGCTCACCGACGGTGGCGGGATCCGCGAGTCGATCGCCGCGATCGCGTCGCGCAGCTCGGGTCCGAATCCCGCCTGCCCCGCCCCACGCGCGACGATCGCCATCGCCGCCTCCGGACGAGCGAGGTAGGAGAAGTACACCATCGGCCGGACGTCCGGCGTCTCGAGACTCTGGTAGCGCGCGTCGCTCATCACGCCGACGACTGTGTACACGCGCCCCTGCGTATCGCCAGTTCGGACCTGACGGCCTACCGGGTTCTCTCCCGGCCACGTCCGTCGCGCCATCGTCTCACTCACGAGCATCACATCGGGCGCACCCGTGCGATCCTGCTCGGTGAAGTCTCTGCCGCTCACGAGCCTGAGCCCGAGCGTGCGGAGGTAGCCTGGCGTGATGACGCGATAGTCCGCGTCAGGCGCCCGCTCGCCGGCGCCGAGCGGCCGGTCCGGGAGCGCATACGTGAGCCCGGGGTTGTTTCCGGCGAACGGTGCGACGCTCACCGCGGCAGCAGACGTGACTCCCGGAATCAGCCTGACGCGTTCCAGCGCCTCGCCGAAATACCGCGCTGCCCGCTCCGGATCAGGATACGTGGCTTCCGGCAGTCGTATCGGAACGACGGCGAGACCGCGGGCGTCGAAGCCCATGTCCACGGCCCGCAGCCGGAGGAAGCTCTGGATCAGCAGCCCTGCCCCGACGAGCAGGATGAGCGACAGCGACACCTCGGCGATCACGAGCAGGGATCGCGCGCCCTGCCCGATCGCTCCAGCTCCCGTGCCGCGTCCGCCAGCTTTCAGCGTCTCGGCCACGTCCGACCGCGAGGCGCGGAATGCAGGCAGAAGGCCGAACAGTACACCGCTCGTGATCGCGATGAGTGCGGTGAAGGCCAGCGCTGGTGCGTCGAGCCGAACCTCGTCCATTCGAGGGATCGTAGTCTCAGCGAGCTTGCGCATGAGATGAAGACCGCCGACCGCGAGCAGCAGGCCGCCCACAGCACCAAAAGACGCGAGCAACAGACTCTCCGTGAGCAGCTGTCGCGTTATGCGTCCGCGAGTGGCACCAAGCGCGGCACGCAGCGCAATCTCTCGCTGGCGCGCCGCCGCGCGTGCCAGTTGAAGATTCGCCGCGTTCGCGCACGCGATCAGCAGCACGAATGCGACGACCCCCGTGAGCACGAGCACCGATCGACGGAACTGCCGTCCGACGATCGTCTCCGTCACCGACATCGCGTTGGCCGTCCACGGTCCGTTGGTCGCGGGATAGTCGCGTGCCAGTTGCGCCGCGACCGTGTTGACCTGCGCGAGCGCAGCGTCGACCGTCGTCCCGGGCGCCAGTCGCGCGAGAACCCGAAGATACCGCTTGCTGTGATCCTCACTTGCCGCGATGAGCGACAGTGGCGTCCACACCTGCGCCGGCGTCCCGGGGACGAAGAAGCGCGCCGGCATGACGCCGACGACGGTCACGCCGTTGCCGTCCAGCGTGAGCTGACTGCCGACGAGCGCCGGGCTCGAGCCGAAGCGGGCACTCCAGAGCTCGTAGCTCACGACCGCGACCTTCGGGGCGTCCGCTCTCGCGTCGTCCGGCAGGAGTGTACGCCCGCGATAGGCCGATGTGCCGAGCAGCGCGAACATCTCCGGCATGACGGTAGCCGCCTCGACGGATTCGGGCGTACTGGCATCCTGCCTGATGAGTGTCGCGTCGTGCTGCCGCTCGAACGCAGCCATCGCCGCGAACCCGCGCGCGGCGCGCCAGCTCTGGAAGTCGGCCGGCGACACGGAGAAGAAATCGAGCCCGCGGCTCGCGTTCCTGCTCCAGAGTCTCACGAGCGCATCAGCGTCCCGGTAGGGCAGCGGCCGGAACAGCACGCCGTACGCCACGCTGAACACGGCGGTGTTGGCGCCGATGCCGACTGCCATGGTGATAGCCGCAATGAGCGTGAACATCGGGTTCGCCGCGAACGTACGGAGCGCGAACCGAAGGTCCTGGCGGACCGCATCGAGCCTGTCGGCTTTTCGTCTCAGACGAACGCGTTCCTCCGAGAGCTCCTCGCACTCGTCGCGGATCTGCGCGAGGTTCCCGAACCGCTGCATCGTCGCTTCCCGCGCTTCGGCCTCCGTCATTCCGGATCGGATGAGCGCTTCCACACGCATCTCGATGTGGAAGGCGAGCTCCTCGTTCACATCGCGCGCGGGGTCAGGACCCCAGAACCGGCGGTAGCGGCGCGTGAAGGATTCGGGGAACATGGGATGGCCACCGACCGAATTCGTTAGGCAGCGTCAGGCAGGCTGCCTGCTCGCGGTGATGACCTTCGTGATCGCCGCCGCATATTGTATCCAGCTATCGCTCTCGGCGCGGAGGGTACGCCGTCCTTCGGGAGTCAGGCCGTAGTACTTGGCCTGGCGGTTGTTCTCGGACGTCCCCCACTTCGACTCGATGAGCCCCTTGTTCTCGAGGCGGTGGAGCGCCGGATACAGCGAGCCTTCCTCGACCTTGAGCGCGTCGTCGGTGGTGTCCTGGATCCACTGCGCGATGGCGTATCCATGCATGGGCCGCCACGATATGGTCTTGAGAATGAGCAGCTCGATGGCGCCGCGCTTGAACGGCAGTTCCGCTGGCACGAACGGACTCCCCTTGATTTGACAAGGGAACGATGCCAC
>DATCGG010000507.1:0-14884 GCA_036509075.1 Gemmatimonadaceae bacterium | reverse complement strand
GGACAAGCTCTCTCTCATCTTCGACCCATTCGTGCAGGTGCATCGGAAGCTGACGAATTCGGTCGAGGGCTCGGGTCTCGGCCTTGCCATCAGTCGCGATCTCGCACGAGGCATGGGAGGCGATCTGCGGGCGAGCAGTGTCGAGGGTGAAGGCTCCGTGTTTACGCTCGTGCTCCCGCGCGGCTCGTAGAGAAGCAACTCAAAACGCCGACCGTCACTCGTAATACGAGAACGTCGAGCTGATCGGAACCACCCGTCCCGCGTCAGGTCCGTTCGTCAGCGTGACTGTTCCGCGCTTCGTCGTCGGACGGTTCTTCCCGTCATAGTCATAGCTGTAGGTGACGCTGAAATTGATGCCGTCGCCGGTACGGGTCTCTCGAGCGGGGTTACCCTTCTGCAGTTGTACGCCCGGCAAGAGAATCAGGTGGTCGAAGAAATCCTCGTGGATCAGGCTGAATCCGTCGACGTTGATCCCTTCATCGTATTGCTCGAAGTGGTCGACGACGGTCGTTTCGTCCTGGACTCCCTCGATGCGTGCCCGATGGTCGGTCACGTCCATCAAGTTGCCATCGGCGTAGTACGAGAACGACATCCGCTTATCGACGATGAAGCCACCCTCGACTCGTCGGTCGCGTTCCAGTCCGGTGAGCTTCGAGCCGTCATACGACAGGAATACCACGGTAAAGACCGAGGCGTTCGAATCGACGTAGCGGACTTCGCTGACTCGACCCGCGTCGTCGTAGAAGTACTGCAGCCTGTCGTGATTCACGATGATGTTGTTACGCATCTCGCTCAGGCGGCCAGCGTTGTCGTACGTCACGTCGTACCGCGTGAGATCCGACGCATAGGACGCGAACTTGATCCGACCCGCCGTGTCGTACTCGAAGTGGTAGAACGGCGAAGGCAGATTGGAGATCACGACGTCCCGAAGGAGCACCGGCGATGGAGACGGAGCCGGACCCGGACCCGGCGACGTCGGCGCGGTCATTCCGGAATCGCCAGTACAGGCGAAGAGTGCCGCCGCCAGGATCAGGAGGCCCGAGTGTCGAAGGCGCATGCCTGAACCAACGCCAAAATGGGCTGAAACCGGCCATGGATGCTTAGCTGGACCTAACGCCACGCAACGGTCGACCGAGAACCTCCCATGGGCTCACAGCCTCCAGCATCCGCCGCGCGTGACTACGCGGCGCAGTACCCCGATCCGATCGACGTAGCCGCAGGTGAGAGTGTTCGAGTCGAGCGACCCGACGAGGAGAATCCCTCCTGGTGGTGGTGCGTCGCCGACGACGGGCGCGCCGGTTGGGTTCCCGGGACAATCCTGGACCCCGCGCCTACCGCCGGCGCGAACAGCCACGTTCAACGGCCGTACTCGGCGCGCGAGCTATCGGTGACGCGAGGTGAACCGCTGTTCATCCTGGAGGAGTTTGCCAATTGGCTGCTCGTCCGAAACACGGCCGGGGCACGCGGGTGGGTTCCCGCGTCGCATGTCCAGCGAGATGCGAAGCCGGCCCTTTAACGACTGGCATCTACGACGAAGGGTGTTCGGATGCTTCGGATGTCACGGCCGAGGAGGATCCGGAGGGATCCCGAGTCATCCGTTGCATCCGTTCCCCTTCGTCTGTGGAGCCGGCCCTCTCAGGGACGCGTGGTACCCACCGTATCCGTCAGCGTGCCGAGGAACGCGATGATGTCTCGCTTCTCGTCACGCGAGAGGTGGAGCGAGTCGCTCGGCAACGTCTGCTGAGGCGCCGCGATGCCCCGGCCAGCACCACCACCGCCATCGTAGAAGTCGAGCACCTCCTCCAGCGTTCGGAACACACCGTTGTGCATGTACGGGGCGGTAAGCGCAACGTTGCGCAGCGTCGGCGTCTTGAACGCGAAGCGATGAAGCCCGACGCGATCCACGGCAAACCGACCGACGTCGGGATCGATCCGCGCGCTATCGCGCGTTCCGGGGCGCCCGGCTGGTGTGCCGATCACTTCCGGCTCGGCCTCTGTATAGGTCGGCGGGGTCGCACCGTTGAAGAGCGGTCTCGGCTTGGTAACGGTCTTGTCCCAAGCAACGGCGAAGACCTAACGCGGATAAACCACGATCACGACGATGCCGCGGATTTGTTTCGATGACATCTACCCATCTCGGCCCCGAGCCTTCGTTGGTTTTCACCAACGCATCCGGGGCGACCAGCCCGAACGGAGCCTCACTGGCAGCCGAGCCAATCCGCGTCATCGTCCCTATCGTGGTTCATCCGCGTGAGGTCTTGCTGTTGTCTTTGTCACCGACCACCCGGGTCATTGCGTGGCCGCGGGCACGGCGACTGCGTGTGGTGATTGATCTCATCAATGGCGTCGACCGGGGGCGACCCCGTCTACAGCAAGGGAGGGAGAGATGCCCGAGAAGGCAACGATCGCCCGCGCCCGGCGCGACAGGCGTGAAGGAAAGTCCCCGTCGACTCAAGCGGGAGAGTTCATCCAAGAGGAGATACACCACGTCCGCGAGGGCAAGCACGGTGCGCGGTCGAGCAAGCAGGCCATCGCCATCGGCCTGTCGAAGGCTCGGCGTGCAGGGGTAAAGGTCCCGCGCGCACGACGCGGGTCAGCCGCGGCGTCGAAGCAGCAGGCGGCGAGCACCGGAGGAACGAAGCGCGCGCGGAAGCGGCCCTCGGCACGTCGCTCGGCTGCCATCAAGCGTGCGCTTCGTAGAGAAGGACATTCGGCTGCATCGCATCGCGCGCTCTCGAGGCATGCTCACGCCGCCGCTCGTTCCCGCACGGCTGCGCAGCGGTCTGCGTCGGCGAAGAAGGCCGTGCGCACCAAGGGTCCGAGAGCCAGAAAAGCTGCGGCCCGGAAGGCTGCCAGGACGCGGGCCCGCCGTTCCTAACGACGAGTCGTGACGACGCGTGGCCTCGCGCGACGGGGTCGATCGGTAGCATATAGGTATCGAGCACAGGGCTTCCGATCGACCGTCCGCGCGAAAAACGGCAGGAGCCATGGGCACGACAACACAAGTCGATGGGCTGCTGGCGTCGTCCGAACCATCCGTTCGCTACAAGGTTCGCGTCGGTGTGCTCGGCGAGAGCGAATCGTCACGAAGCATTCGCGCACTGCGGCGAGAAATTCGCACGTCGCCGCGGGTCGGCGCCCTGCTCGCCGGTCGCGCGGCCGATGGGCGGCTGTTGCGTGGCCTCGGCGTCTATCAGAAATGGCAGGGTGCGCATTGGGTGATGGCGGCGCTGGCCGATCTGGGTTATCCACCAGGCGACCGCGACCTCGTGCCGATGCGCGACCAGCTGCTCGATGCGTGGCTCGCGCCCGAGTGGTACGACGAGTTCGAGTGCCCGAGTAAGGCGAAGGCGTATTCGCGGCGTGGCGTGCCGGTGATGCGCGGCCGATACCGGCGCTGCGCGTCGCAGCAGGGCAACGCGCTCTACGCCATCGTGACACTCGGTCTCGCCGACAAGCGTACCGAGGCGCTCGTCGAACGGCTCCTGCACTGGCAATGGCCGGATGGGGGATGGAATTGCGACAAGGATCCCAGCGCGGACTCGTCGTCGTTCATGGAAACCCTGACGCCGCTGCGTGGGCTCGCCGCCTTCGCGCGACACTCGCGCAATGCCAGGGTCGAGGCAGCCGTTAGGCGCGCCGCGAGCGTTTTCCTCGATCGTCAGCTATTCAAGAGACGGTCGACCGGCACCGTCATCCGTGCCGAGTTCACCCAGCTTCATTACCCGCTCTACTGGCACTACGACATCCTTGGCGGCTTGAAGGTCATGGGCGAAGCGGGGTTGATTGGCGACCCGCGATGCACCGCCGCGCTCGAGCTGCTCGCCGGCAAGCAGCTGCCCGACGGCGGATTCCCGGCCGAAGCGCGCCACTACAAGATCACGGGCAGGGTCGAGCTGGGCGCCGACGCGGTCGATTGGGGAGGCACGAGCAAGCGCGTCGCGAACCCCTGGGTGACGGCGGATGCGCTGAGCGTGCTGGCCGCGGCCGAACTGGCGCCTGCCTAACGGTTTTGCGTCTACGTCGCGCGCGGCGGCGGAATGACCAGGACGGAGCATCGTCCGTCGCGAACGATCTCGGTCGTGACGCTGCCGAGGATCCACCGCTCCAACCGCTCGTGCCGCAGGCTGCCGATCGCGATCAGGTCGGCGCGGCTCTCATCGGCGCACGCCAGCAATTCCTCGGCGACGGAACCATGCCGTGTCACGAGTTCGACCCGGACACCCGGCGGCGCGCCGAGCTCACGCACGAGCTGCTCGAAGGCCGCTTCGACACCAAGGTGCTTGATCAGCGCCTCCCCTGCGGTGTCCTCGTGCAGCCCGTCCACGCCGCTGCGATCGACGTACACGAGGCGGAGCACCAACGGATTCGTCGGCGCCGGGCGGGTGAGCACGTCGAGCGCCGCACGCGCGGCCCGGATGCTCGCCGGCCCGAAGTCGATCCCGACAACAGCCCGGCGCGGCAGCCCATGGAGGCTCGGAACGACGGCCAGCACGACACTGTGGGCTCGCCGCGCCACCGTGAGCGTGGTTTCATCGCGGAGCACGCGATCCACGACACCGTGATGGCGAAGTCCCATGACGACGAGCGCAGCTTTCTGGCGCTCGGCATAGCCCAGGATCTGATATGGTGCAGAGCCGACCGCGACGTGCACTGGCCACTCGTTAGGTCTGCCGAGCCATTCGCCGAATTGGCGACGGCGCGCGCGGGCGTCCTCGGCATACGGCGCGTCGCCGATGAGCTCCCGCGCGTACGTGAAGGCGGTATGCAGCGGATTCGGCAGGTCCGACACGTCCAGCACCTGGACGGCCGATACCACCGATCCGAAGCGCTGCTCGAGGGCCGCAGCTGCGCGCACCGGCGCCGCGCCGTCGGCCTCCCCTGTGACAGCGACGACGATCGGCCGGTGCCGAAGTCGGTCGCCTAACGACGGCCCGACGTCTGAAGCAATGCCCGCCTCGGCGGGTTTACTGATCGGGCGCTTGAGCCCTGTGGCGCTCGGCGAATCGACCGACATGGTGTCCCCCATCAGTTCCATCTAACGCTACCCGTTCGCGCGACGGATGTCCGTCCGGGATTCGCATCACGCCACGTCAGCCAACCGCCGACATCGCCGGCGGCTCGATCTCCGCTCGTCGCCTTTCGCCGAGCCGGGCGATGGCGCGATACATGGCGTCGCGCAGCGCCTTCTCGCGTGGATCGTCGATCAACCAGAAATCCAGCTTGTTCATGATGTACGCATAGCCGAGTCGCGCGTCGGGGTCGGCGAAGCCAAAGGAGCCACCCGCACCCGGCCCGCCGAACGCTCGTTGGCTGGAACCGAACGCGACGCCAGGCCCGGGCCGGACGAAGCCGAGGGAGAAGCATGACGGCACGCCGAGCACCTCGTCCTTGGTCTCATTCGCCTCGGGCGGAGTCGTGATGCGAGCGAACGTCTCCGGCGTGAGCCCGACCTCGGCGCCGCCTTCCGCGAAGACCGAGTAGGCGCGCGCGATCGAGCGGGCAGTGCCGACGCCATTGCCGGCCGGCAGCTCGACCTCGAGGGTGCGTCGGTCGTTGTAGTCGATGTCCGCCGGGATCGCGAGCGACCTGCGCAGCAATGACCCTGGCGCGACGACTCGCTTGATGAGCTCGGGCGTCGAATGCCCGAGCGCCAGCAATGCCCGGAAACGGGACAGCGGTTTGAACGTCGCGAGTCGCGTGTCCGGCACATCGCGCGGCAGTCCGATGTAGAAGTCGAGCCCGAGCGGCTCGGCGATCTCGTCCCGGAAGAACCGGCCGAGGGTGCGATGCGCTGGATCGACGCGGCGGATGAGCTCCTGCATGTACAGGCCCAGCGTCATCCCATGGTAGCCGTGCCTTGTCCCCGCAGGCCAGGCTGGCCGCTGTCGGGCGAGCAGACGCGCGACGTCATCGAGGTCACGCATCCGGTCGATCGTTAGGCGCTCGTCGAGCAGGACCAGGCCGGCTTCGTGGGCGAGGAGCTGCCGAACGGTGATGGCGCCCTTGCCGGCCTGTGCGAACTCGGGCCAGTACCGCGCGACGGGCGTGTCGTAGTCGAGCCATCCGCGGGCGTTGGCGACTGCCAGTGTCATCGCGGCGAGGCCCTTCGTGGTCGACATGACGACGACCATCGTGTCCTCGTTCCACGGCTCGTCTCCGTCGGGCATGCGCCGTCCACCCCAGAGATCGACGACCTTCTCGCCTCGCCAATAGGCAGCGACGGCGGCGCCGATCTCGCCACGTTCGGCGAAGTTGCGCTCGAACTCGGCGCGCACCTCCTCGAAGCCGCGAGCGACGAACCCGTGGGTGCCCGCGCTGCGGTACGCGCGTTGTCGCAGGAGCCCAATCGCGAGCACGCCGACCCAGAGGAGATAAGCGTAGACGTTGACGCGCTCGACGATCCCCAAACCCGGCGTCGGCAACTGTGCGGCGAGTCGCGGTCCGTAGACGCCGATCGTCGCGAGAGACACGACCAGGACCAGCAGCGTGCCAAACGAGTACCGGAGAAAGCGTGGGCCGAGCGTGACGGCGGCGAAGCCGACAGCAAGGAGAATGGAGAGGACCATCACGGTCGTGACGACGATGTGGAGCGTGTCGCTGATCGTCCATTCGGCTCCGCGCACGTGGAGCGCCGAGTATGGCGCCATTGCCAGTCCGATGAGGCCGATTCCGGCGAGCAGGAATGCGGCGAAGCGTAATGCGCGTTTCCGTGCGACCGTCTCCCGCATCATGCCGATCCCGAACGCTACCAGCAGGACGTCGTAGGTCAGGAACAGAGGGCCGACGAGAGGCTTGGATGGAGCGCCTATGGCGCTAAGCTCGCTGATCGTCTGTGCGCTGAAGCTGTACCCCTCGTACGACACGCCTCCGAGGAGGTCGGTTGCTACGTACAGCAGAGATGAGAGGATGCCGCAGGCGAGCAGGATCGTTCGCAGGGTTCCTCGTTCGGACGGTTCGGTTGTCATCATGGCGCCCTCCGCAAAGGTCGCGCATCGATCGCGCGTGCGATTCAAGGTCGCGCGGTGGACGTTACCGGTCTGTCGGCGATCCATGCGTGGCAGGTCGGATATCTCCCGACGACCTAAGCATCCGTTCTGGATGCCTGCCCGACAATCCGAGCTACAGGACGAGCGGAAGCACCCCTTCCCGCGAAGCACGCACGACCTTCGGCGTTTCGCCCGCACCCCAGAGCCTAACGCGGTGACGCACACGATACGCGAGCGGGCCGCCGTCCGCGCTCGCCGATCGCTCGATGGGACGGGGAATGCACACGAACTCGACGGTCAGGTCTTCCGGCGCGACGCGCACGACCGCGTATCCGTGACCACCGGTATCCGCGAACGACAGATGCGGCGCGACGTCGGGATTGCTCGCCGCGAGCGCCTGTCGGACGTCGTGTGTTCGCTGCAGCTCGAGGCTCGACCGAACGCCGTGCATCATCGAGAGATTGATCGCCGGTTCGGCAGCCGCCCCGCCCGGTGGCTGGTATACGTACACGGCCCGAAGCGGATGGTCTCGGGGGAGACCGAATTCCATTGCCTCGAATAGCCCCGGAGCGGAGATCGACCCGGTGACGAATTCCGCCGCGATCGGGTGAAAGCGGTGCGGAGGCAGCGTGGACGACAGGACGCCCGCGAGGAATGCGTGGCGATCGCCGCAGACCGTCGCGAGCCCCGTGATGCCGTTTCGCTCGACGAAGTCGAAGATCTCCGCGCGCTCGTGGCGGTAACCCGACCAGTCGTCGTCGCCGAAGAGCGCGTAGCCAGTTGTCGGCCAGTGTGTGCCGACGTCGTCAGGCAAGTTCTGGAAGTCCGTCCTCCAGTCGAGCATCGCGACGGAGTTGCCCCACAGCTTCCACGGCGTGGTCGCGGCCCGGAGCCGATCGAGGAACCACTCCTTCTGGATGGCCCCCAGCGTGGAGAGGGGCGGGGCAGTACGCCGGGGGTTCGGGACGTCGACCCCGTTGAAGCGGATCGTCGCCGGTGGTGATGCGTTAGGCGCGGCCGCCCCGGCATCGAGCACGGCGGTCACGTCCTCCGACACGACCCCCGGGAACGACGTCGGCCGGAATGGAGCAGCCTCCGCTCGGGTCGTGAGCGGCTCCGATCGAAAGCTCCGATTGTCGGTGAGAATCATCTCCGCGTTCGCCCCGAGACGAAGCGACCGGTACACCCGGAGGCTGCGGATCGCAGCGAGGTTGTCCGGGTCGACGCCAAGCCCCTGCTCGTCGAGTTGGCGGAGTGGCGCATCGGTGACCGGTGGCGCGTGAAACTCATCGACGTTAGGCGCGCCCGGTCGGACCACGCGCGCGGGCTGGTACTCGAACCACGCCTGGTTCGCCGCGACCTTGCGCGTCTGCGCCGGGAGCGTGGCGCCGAAGCTCTCCTGGCTCTGCCACCCCTTCCACGAGAACTCGTGATTGTCCGGCACGGGGACGAACGGCCAGCGCGCCCGCGCGTCCTGGAGATCCGGGTCCAGTAAGTACGCCCGATAGAGCGCCCGGTAATCGTCCACGGTCGTGGGCACGTGAAAGTCGCTATGCTGCTCGCCGTGCGCGTATCGGACGATGTCGCGGATGTGGCGAGCGTAGTAGCCCTGCGGCCGGTCCTCGGGATACCACACGATCTCGTAGACGAAGTCGCCGAGATGGAGGACGAACATGAGGCGGTCCGCCGGGGCGCGATGCTCATCCTCCCAGATCATGCGACGGTACGCGTTGCACGCGCCAAGCTGAACGTTCTGACAGCTGACGAACGCGAACTGCACGGGACGACGGTCGCTCGGCGCCGGTGTGGTGAGCGTCCGACCGACGCGACTGCCGAACCCGCGTTCGTCCGTGAAGCGGTACCAGTACTCGCGTGCCGGACCGAGTCCTGCGACGAGCACTCGGCACGTCCAGTCGGTGGCCGCGCTGACGGTCGCATGCGAGCTCGAAACCACGTTGCGAAATTGCTCATCGGCCGCGATCTCGACGAGCAGCCGCGATGCGGAACCCTCCGTCGTTGGCGGGCGGCGGGTCCACAGAATCACGCCGTCGGCGCTCGGGTCACCGGAGGCGACGCCCTGCGGATAGCAGTCGCGGCATTCACGCCACAGGCCTAACGAACATCGTTCGACGCGAACGGGCCACGCGAGCGACGCGCCGAGCGCGAAGGCCGTCGCGACCGCCTCGCGGCGGGTCATCGGTCGCGATAACAGTTCCCCGGCCGTTCGATCGTCCATGCAATCTTCGCCGCAGCGTGAGGAATTCCGTATCTTAAGCGACCAGACGGTGTGGAGAGGAAACCACGAACGCTGAGGCCGCAGACGGCGCTGCGCGCCGGGCGCTGGGTACGCTGTTACTGCTCGTGATGTCAGCACAACTCGCCGGCGGCCGGAATTATTTACAACTGCCCCGGGACGTTCACGGCCGGCCAATAGAGTTCATCAAGAAACCTCAGCGGCTTCTGCGGCGGCGCGGAGCGCCGTCTGCGTTACCAGCGTTCGTGGTTACGCTGTTAGAACCTCACCCGCACGGTAACGTCGACGCTGCTCGGCGCGAGGATGATGTACCGCGGCACGTTCTCACTCACATCGCCCGTCGGATACGCGTGACGATCGAGCAGATTCCGACCCGTAATCACCACCGTCGTCCGCCCCGCCCACGAACCGACATCGGATGCGCGATCGCCTAACAGCGTCACCCCCGCGTCCAGGATGTAGAACGCCGCCGCCGTGAGGCGGTCATCGCCCGTCGGCGCGAGGAAGCTACGCGACTGGTATCGGCCATCCGCGTTGAGCGCGAGCCAGGGAGCCGCGTGCCACGTCGCGCGATGCCCGCCGATGAACGCCGGCGTCAGGATCGGTTCCACGTCCTCGTACGTAGTACCCGTCGCCTCATCGGTGTAGCTATCGATGCGATTCTTGCTCACCGTCGCATTGAGACCCAGGTCGAGCGTCCGCGTCACCGTCCACTGCACATCAGCCTCGACGCCTTGCCGATAGCTCCGCCCGACGTTCGCACGCAGCTCGTAGCCTAACGGCGTGGTGGCACCTGTGCGCGCGATCTCGTCTCGGAAGCGCATATCGTAGAGGCCCGCCGAGAGCACCACCGGACCGCGCGTCAGCTGCGCGCCGAGCTCGAGGTCGTTCACGTGCTCCGGCTTCACGCGCGTGAGCGGCAAGAGCGCCGGCGCATCGTCCGGCGTCACGTCATCCGCACCAGCGAACAGATCGGTGCGGGTCGGCTCGCGTCCGGTCGTTCCGAACGATCCGTACAGGAGAAGCCCGTTGGCCGCCCGAACTGTCAGCCCCGCCTTCGGGTTGACGAAGCTCCAACGTTGGCTCGCCTCGCTCAGCCCGTAGCCCTCCGTCGGCTTGTAGCGGAACTCCGCGGTGCGGACCTGCAAGTCACCGTAGAGGGTCACGGCGCCTAACGCGAGGCTCGCCTTGGCGAACGCGCTCGCCTCCGACTTGTAGCCCGTGTTCGAGTATGGCGCATACTCGAGGTCCGGCCGTCCGTCGAACTCGTGGTCCTTCGAGTACGTCATGGCGTGCGCACCGGCATCGAGCGTGAGATCGCCGCGCGTCGCGTGTGCCGCCGCTATCAGCCCACCCCATCGCGAGCTGGAGCGATAGCGCAGCGGTTCTTCCACACCCGACGGATAGTCGTAGTAGCCGCGTGTGTCGAACCCGTACGCCGTGAGCCCCGCCGACGTGCTCGACGACAGCAGCCGAGTGTAGTTCACCGTCGCGAAGCTCTCGCGGTAATGGTCCCCGACGCCGTCGAGTGGGTTGTTGCGCGGGTCGACGCGCAGCACACTATCCGGAACCGCCGTGTAAGCCTGGCCGTTCTGCTCGAGGCCAGTGGATGCCGTGACCTTCACGATGTCGCGGTCGCCGAAGTAGCCGCCGCTCACGAACCCGCCATTCGACGCGTTGGACGCGCCGCGTCGATAGCCGTCGGAACGCAGGCCGGAGAACCGTCCCGAGAATGCCCAGCGGCTGGGCATGAGCCCGGTCTCCAGCTCCAGCGTCCCTCGCGCCGCCCCGAACGATCCGCCGCCTAACTGCACCGCACCACCTCGCGCCGAGCTGGTGAGCGGTCGCGACGCGAGGTTGAGCGAGCCGCCATACGCGGCCTGGCCGTAGCTGCTCGTGCCCACGCCGCGCTGCATCTGCGCGCTCTCGATCGAGCTCGTGAGGTCGGGGAAGTCGGCGAAGTAGATCTGCTGATCTTCCGGTTCGTTCAGCGGCACGCCGTCGAGCGTGATGTTGATGCGCGACTGGTCGATGCCGCGCAACCGGAAGTACGAATAGTTGGAGAGCGAGCCGCTCTCGGAATATGCCGTCACCGATGGCGCGGTCCTGAGCGACAGCGGCACATCCTGACCGGCGTAATCGCGCGCCAGCCTGGGGCGATCGAGCGTCGTTTGAGCATACGGCGCGTCGGCGCTCGCCCTCGTCGTTGTGATCGTGAGCGCCTCCAGCGACTGCGCTCGGCGCGTGCTGTCGCGTGTTGCTGAATCAGCGGCGCTCCGTGCCCGCGGGGTTTGCGCCGCCGCCGGTGCAGTGAGGACGAGGGTCGCGAATGTCGCGACGTAGTGAAGTCGACGAGATGACACGGTAGCCGTCAGGTTCGGGTCGATCGACCGAGCCGTTCCCGGGCGGCGTACAGACTCAAGGGCGCGTGGCAGGCACGTGCGCACGACAGCGCGCATCGCGCGCCCCAACTCGTGGCATTCGCTCACTCGCGACTCCCTACGCCGGTACGAACCGGATCAGGTTCTACGGGACTCTCTCAGCCTCTTGTGCCGTAGTTCGGCACAGGCACCCCGGTCGAGTATCTGAAGTCTAGCGCGGCGCCCGGGCTTCGGAAACTGATGAGCGGTGGCGGGAGCGCACCCCTCTGACGGCCAGGGGACGCCATCCGCTAGCTTCGTGGGCGTGACGGGACACCCACGCACTCGCACGCAGGTCGCCATCATCGGCGCCGGACCGGCCGGGCTCACGCTTGGCCATCTGCTCCATTGCTCCGGCATCGACTCGATCATCATCGAGCACCGAGACCGTGCGTACGTCGAGCGACGACAGCGCGCAGGCGTGCTCGAGCAGGGAACCATGGATCTCTTCCGCTCCATCGGCGTCGGCGAGCGGATGGACCGCGAAGGGCTCGTCCACCATGGCATCCACCTGCAGTTCGAGGGGGAACGGCATCGCATCCCGCTGACCGAGCTCGCCGGTGGCCGTTCGATCACGGTCTACGCGCAGCACGAGGTCGTGAAGGATCTCATCGCCGCGCGCCTCACGACCGGACGCGAGATCTGCTTCGAGTCCGACGACGTCACCCTGCATGACGTCGACTCCGAGAGACCTCGCGTTCGCTATCGCTCCGAGGGTTCCGCGCGAGAGATCGAGTGCGACATCATCGCCGGGTGCGACGGGTCGCACGGCGTCTCGCGTGCCGCCATCCCGCGGGATGCTTACCGCGTGTTCGAGCGAACGTACCCTTTCGCGTGGCTCGGTATCCTCGCCGCCGTGGCGCCGTCACTCGATGAGCTGATCTACGCGCACCACGACCACGGCTTCGCGCTGCACAGCATGCGGACGCCCGCGATCACTCGGCTCTACGTGCAGTGCGCGCCCGACGACCCGCTCGACGCATGGCCCGACGACCGCGTCTGGACCGAGCTGCGCACGCGCCTCGGGACCTCGGATGGGTGGACCCTCGAATCCGGGCCCGTGCTCGAGAAGGGTATCACGACCATGCGCAGCTCCGTGATGGAGCCCATGCAGTGGGGGCGGTTGTTCGTCGCCGGGGATGCCGCGCACGTCGTTCCGCCGACGGGGGCCAAGGGGATGAACCTCGCCGTGTCGGACGTTCGGGCACTCGGCGCGGCGATCGCCGAGTGGTATCGTACGGGCGATCGCGTGCTGCTCGACGAGTATTCCCGCACGTGCCTCAGGCGCGTGTGGCGCGCGGAACATTTCTCCTGGTGGATGACCTCGATGCTGCATCGGGTTCCGGACGCCGACGCCTTTCACCACAAGCTGCAGCTCGCCCAGTTGCGGTACACCGTCGAGTCCCCAGCGGCAGCGGCGAGCCTGGCCGAGAACTACGTCGGGTACGAGCATGCCTAACGACCCATCCGACCCGGCTGGTCGCTTCGATGCCGGGATGCACATGCGCCGAGCGGTCCTGGGAGCGGAGTATGTCGACCGCGTGATGGCCGCGCAGACCGCGTTCGACGCGCCGTTCCAGCGCTTCGTCACCGAGGTGGCGTGGGGCGCCGTGTGGGCGCGCGAGGAGCTCGACCTCAGGACGCGGAGCCTCGTCACGATCGCGTTGCTCGCCGCGTTAGGCCGGTGGGAGCAGCTCGAGGGCCACCTGCGCGCGACGCGGAACACCGGCGCCACGCCGGAGGAGATTCGTGAGGCGTTGTTGCACGTGGCGGTCTATGCCGGCGTCCCGGCCGCCAACACCGCGTTTGCCCTCGCGCGGAAGATTCTCGCCGAGCGCGAGCCGCCGGCGAACGACGCAGCGGGTGACTCCCGATGATCACCACGATCGGCGAGATCGTGCGCGGCGACGCGGCGGTATTTCCGCCGTACTTGTACGAAGCGTACCGGTCGACGCTCCGCCGCGCGCCGCGGCTGCCGCTCGTCGAGGTGCCGCTCACGGCGTCCGAGCTCACGCGGCCGCGCCTGGACTTGAGCCACGTGACCGCCGAGGACGCCGACCTCACGCGCAACGCGGGCACGGGTGGCGAGGCCCTCGGACAGCGGATCATCGTCACGGGCCGGGTGATGGACGAGGGCGGAACGCCTGTGCCGGGCGCGCTGCTCGAGGTGTGGCAGGCGAACGCCGCGGGCCGCTACATCCACAAGCGCGACGACTGGCCTGGACCACTCGACCCCAACTTTCTCGGCATCGGCCGGTGCCTAACGACCGACGCTGGCGAGTACCGGTTCCTGACGGTGCGACCGGGCGCGTACCCGTGGGGGAATCACGAGAACGCGTGGCGGCCTGCGCACATTCATTTCTCCGTGCTCGCGCCATCGTGGTCTCAGCGGCTCGTCACGCAGATGTACTTCCCCGACGATCCCCTCCTCGAGCTCGACCCGATCCTCAACGCGGTACCGGACGCCGCGCGATCGCGACTCGTCGCGGCGTACGCGCACGACGTGACACAGCCACACTGGGCGCTCGGCTGGCGCTGGGACATCGTGCTCGCCGGGCCTGGCGCCACGGCGTTCGAAGCACGCGAGCAGAGCGCGGCATGAGCCCGCTCCCTGCCACGCCGTCGCAGACGGTCGGGCCGTTCTTTCACGACTGCCTGCTTCGGGAAGATCGCTGTGAGGTCACCGTCAGCGACGAAGGTGGTGCGCAGATCCGCGTCGAGGGACGCGTTATCGACGGCGATGGCGCTGCTGTGCCGGATGCCGTGATCGAGATGTGGCACGCCGCGGCGTTCGCCCGCATCGGAACGGACGCCGAGGGTGCCTTCGCGTTCTCGACAACGCGACCGAAAGGCGTGGAGGTCGATCGCGGTACGATGCAGGCGCCTCACCTTTCCATCGCGGTCTTCGCGCGCGGGCTCATGAACCACCTGCTCACGCGGATGTACTTCGAGGACGAACCGTCGACCGAGACCGATCCCATCCTCCGTCTCGTCCCGCAGGCGCGACGCCCGACCCTGATCGCGAGACGCGCGCCCGATGAGAGCCTAACGCCGCTGTATCGATTCGCCATCGTGCTGCAGGGCGCAGGGGAGACCGTCTTCTTCGACTTCAGGTCGCCCGCCCGGTGAACGCTTCGACCGTCGATCGGATCTTCAGTACTGAGACCCATGTCGGTCACATCCTCCGCTTCGAGGCAAACCTCGCGCGCGCCGAAGCGCGC
>DATCGG010000506.1:0-17781 GCA_036509075.1 Gemmatimonadaceae bacterium | reverse complement strand
TTCGCACTCGCTCTGCAACAGACGCCCCCGGCCTCCGTCGATACCGACACCAAGGCCTGGTGGAGAACCACCGTGCTTCTCTCCGGCGACCACATGGAGGGGCGCGATCCCTCACCTGTCGGCTCGGGATGACGCGGCGGCAGCAAGCGGCAGTAGCCCGCAGTCGTCGGCTACCAGCAAGCAGCAAGACTCCCTTGCCGAATTTAGGTAGGAGTTCTACATATTACATGTAGAACTCCTACCCATTGAGGCTGTGACCAAATCCACGGGACCGTCCAAGAGCGAGCTCCTCAAGGGCACGCTCGACATGCTCATCCTGCAGACGCTGACCGTCCAGGCGCTCCACGGCTATGCGATCGCCCAGCAGATCGAGCTCCTGTCCGATGCCGTGCTTTCGGTCGAGCAGGGGTCGCTCTACCCTGCCCTCGAGCGCCTCCAGAAGCGTGGCTGGGTGACGTCCAAGTGGGGGGAGTCGCCCACGGGGCGGCGCGCCCGGTATTACACCCTCACCGCGGCCGGTCGTCGGCAACTCGGCGACGAGATCTCCGACTTCGACCGCGTGCTGCTGGCGATCAACCGCGTCATGCGGCGGGCCTGACGTTAGGCATGCGGCTCCTGGACATGCTCCGCTATCGCCTTCGCGTGCTGCTCCATCCGGGGCGCCACGCGAGTGAGCTCGACGAGGAGATCCGCTTCCACCTGTCACTCGAGTCGATGCAGCGCGAGCACGCGGCCCGCGGCGCGCTGTCCGCAACAAACGCGCAATGGGCGGCACAACGGCGCTTCGGCAACCTCACGACGACCAAGGAAGAGGCACGCGAGATGGCTGGTCTCGGATTCTTCGACACGACCGAGCAGGATGTGCGATTCGCACTGCGATCATTCCGACGCTCGCCCGGCTTCACCGCGGTCGCCGTGCTCACACTCGCGGTAGGCATCGGTGCGAACACGGCGATCTTCAGCGCCGTGAACGCCATGCTTCTCAGGCCATTGCCGTTCGAAGCACCGGACCGCCTGATGCAAGTGAGCCTAACGGTTCCGGCCCGCGGCGATTCACCCGGGCGCGACGATATCCCGTGGTCGTACCCGAAGTTCGCCGTGTTTCGGAAGGCCCAAACGATCTTCACGGACATCACACTCTGGAGCGCCTCGCAGGGCACGATCCGCGTGGGAGCTGACGCCGAGCGCACGAACTACGAGGTCGTCGACGGGCATTACCTCCCGACCTTCGGCATTCGCCCGGCGATCGGCCGGAACTTCAGCGCCGAGGAGGACGCGACGCCTGGTGGAGCGAAGGTGGTGATCCTGAGCGACGCATTCTGGCAGCGACGGTTCAACGCCGACTCCGCGGTGCTTGGCCGTTCGGTGTCGATCGATGGGGACGTGTTCACGATCGTCGGCGTGTTGCCTGCCGGGTTCCGAGGCATTTCGGGCCGCGCCGAACTGTTCGTGTCTTACATGTCGCAGGACGCCCAGATGCTCAACGAACCGTTTTCACACGGCTGGGACATGATCGCGCGGCTCGGGCCTGGCGTCACGCCGGAGCGTGCGAAGGTCGTCGTGCGCCAACTGGGCGGGGTGGTCGCCGACGCGTTTCCAAATCCGCGGATCAAGAACGAGCGGTGGGGGGCGATTGCCAGAGAGCTCGACCGCACTCGCGTCGATCCGGTCGTGCGGCGCTCGCTGCTGGTCTTGTTAGGTGCGGTGGGGCTCGTGCTGCTCATCGCGTGCGCGAATGTGGCGAATCTCTTTCTCGTGCGCGCGGCCGGCCGCCGGCGGGAGATCGCGGTTCGCCTCGCCGTCGGCGCGGGACGGCGCCGACTCGTCAGGCAACTGCTGACGGAGAGCGTCGTGCTCTCCATGCTCGGCGGGGTCGCCAGCATCGTCGTCGCGTGGTGGGGGGTAAAACTGCTCGCCGCGCTCGATCCGACCAAGACGCTCCGCATCAACCTCGGCGGCATCGGCGCGATCTCGTTCCAGTCGATTCGGCTCGACCCCGCCGCCTTCGCCTTCGCGGCCGGGCTCACCATCGTGACGGGACTGGTATTCGGGCTCGTGCCTGCACTTCAGTCGACGCGTCCGTCGCTCGCGGGTGACCTGAAGACCGAGACCGCCCGGTTCGCCGGCACGCGCGGCCTAACGAGTCGCAACGCCCTGGCGGTCGTCGAGATCGCGCTGGCCGTCGTCCTGCTGGCTGGCTCGGGGCTCATGATCCGGAGTCTCGCAAACCTCATCGGGGTCCGCCCCGGTTTCGACGCCGAGCGGGTGCTCACGATGCGGTTCAACCTGATCGGCGTGGGGCAGGATTCGATGCCGGCGTTCTACGACCAGCTCGTGACGCGTCTGGGGTCGATTCCCGGAGCCACGGACGTCGGACTTGCCGACTGCCCGCCGCTCAACGGCGGCTGCAACGGAACCATACTCGTTCATCGAGATCGACCCGCACCCGCCCCGGGGGCCGAGCCTAACGTCGGTGTCCACTGGGTAACACCCGGCTGGTTCACCACGATGCGAGTGCCGCTCAGGTCCGGACGGGTGTTCGCCAACAGCGATCGCCGCGGGACTCAAAAGGTGGTCGTGGTGAGCGAGACCGCTGCCCGGAGATACTGGCCGGGCGAGGATCCCATCGGGCGGCCTGTCAGCGTCTTCCAGGGGGGATTCGACGTAGACACGGCGTATGTGGTTGGTGTGGTCGGCGATGTTCGGTTCGGCACGCTGGATTCACTCCCGGAGCCCGATGTCTATCTCTCGTACTATCAGTCGGCACGGGGGCGGATGATGATGTTCGTCCGAACGGCGGGCGATCCCCGGTCGGTCATCGGTGCCGTGCGTCGCGAGGTAGCGGCGTTGGCGCCAGGGGTGCCGCTCTACGATGTCCGGCCCATGCGCGAGCGCGTGGCCGACGCCATGGGATACGCGAGATTCAGCGCGACGCTGCTCGCGGCGTTCGCGATGGTGGCGCTCGCGCTGGCGGCGTTGGGCACGTACGGGGTGATTTCGTTCGGGGTGTCGCAGCGCACGAAGGAGATCGGCATCCGGGTCGCCCTCGGAGCGACGCGGCAGAATGTGCTGCGCCTCGTCGTTGGCCAGGGGGTTGGCTTGGCCGTGATTGGTGGGGCGCTAGGTGTCATGGGTGCGTTGGCGACGACCCGGGTGCTGCGATCGCTGCTCTATGGCGTCGCGCCGTCGGACCCCGCCACGCTCGTTGCGATCGTCGTCGTGTTGGTGGTCGCGGTGATCGTGGCGAGCTGGCTGCCGGCCCGCCGCGCTGCCGGCGTGCATCCCGCGGAGGCATTGCGTTCGTAGCGACTGGCGACTGGCGACTGGCGACGAAGGCTGCCATCCCGAGCGCGAGGGATGACACGCTTTCCCGTCTCCCGTCTCCCGTCTCCCGTCTCCCGCTTCCCGGTTGCCGCTTCCCGCTTCCCGGCTGTTCCGCTTGCCGATGAACCGGCTATTGCTCAGGTTGTCTTGGGGCTGAGCCGCACGCGGCCTCGCGTAGCGGTCAAACCAACCCATCCCGAACGCGTCGCGTCATACGACTGCCGACCGCGGCGGACGTTGGACCACCTCAGCCCCGTTCTCATTGGCACTCGCGTTAGGTCGTGTCAATGGCATGACCATCCGATGTCAGGCGACGCAGCTCTGGACGTCCGCGGCCCTATTGGGTTGTGTCGCGTTTGCTGCCGGATGCAGTGACGGCGCCCCCACACCCAGTGATCCAGTCGCCAACGCCAACACGGTCATTCTCCAACGTGTGAGTGGCGATGCCCAGATATCCACCGCCGGCTCGGACCTTCCGTCGCCGCTCGTCGTACGCGTGACGGACTCGCGCGGCAAACCGATTTCCGGCCTGTCCCTCGACTGGGCGACCGGCGACAGCGATCGACTCGACCCTGAGCGCACCACCACAAACGACTCGGGGCTCGTCCAGGCGGCGTGGACGCTCGGCGGACGGGCCGGCCGGCACTTCGCCACGGCGATGCTCGATACGCAGGTCGTGACGTTCGCGGCCACGGCTGCCCAACCGTTGTCGTTAGGCGCCGTCCGCCAGTTGCGGCTCGCGACGTTCGATGGGTCCGGCGAGGTTGTCCACCCCGACGTCGCCCGAGTGCCCCGTGGCTGGGCACCTGCTCGTCGGTTTCTCGCCGTCACACCGTATCCGGGCGGCGACGTCACTCGCGAGATACCATCGATCTACGAATCCGGTGACCCGGCCGAGTGGGATGTCCCCGCAGGGGTGACGAACCCGATCGTCAAGCGAGGGAAGGGTTATCTCTCCGACCCCGACCTGCTCTTCGAGCCCGAGAGGCGGGAGCTTTGGATGTACTTCCGGCACGTTGACGAACGGAACTCCGTATTCCTCACAGCGTCCGCGGACGGCACGCATTGGAGTACTCCCACGCCTGTCATCAGCGCGCCCAATCACGAGTTGGTTTCGCCCGCGGTCGTTCGCGTCAGCGAGAACACCTGGCACATGTGGGCGGTCAACGCTGGCCCTGTCGGCTGCATCAGCAAGTCGACCACCGTCGAGCACCGCACATCGACGGACGGGTTGCACTGGTCCTCTCCGCAGACAGTCGACGTGTCCGGACCCGGTGCCCTACCGCCCTGGCACATTGACGTCATCTGGGTGCCGGAGCTTCAGGAATTCTGGGCGCTGTATAACGAAAAGCCGCCGGACACCTGTGCGACGGAGGCGCTTCGGCTTTCCACCAGTCGCGACGGCATTACCTGGACGCAGCACCCGACTCCGGTTCTGCGCGCCGGGGTGACGTCGGAATTCCACGACATCGTGTATCGGTCGACGCTCGAATATGACGCCAGGACCGACATGGTCACGCTCTGGTACTCCGGCGCGCGTGCAGCCGGCGACATCTGGATCTGGAGTGCGGCCGTCGAGCGTCGCTCGCGCACCGACCTGTTTCGGATGATCGACCTGCCGGAGGCGGCTCTGCGTGCACAAATCCCGCGGCGTGCGCTCCAACTCACCAACCCACCTTGAGCAGCAGAGCAGGATGGCGTGAGCGATGTCCTGTTCCACGACATCTGTGTCCTGATGTTGGCCACCCGCCGACGCTAGACCGCGACAGATTGACCCGCATCGCCCAGCGCTTCAAAATCAGGCTGGGTTGGCGATCGCGCGTGCGATGTCGCCGAACACCGAGAGGCATCGAGGAACTATGCCCACGGACCTGATCTTCCGTCGCGTGGTTTGGTACGGACTCCTGCTCAGCGCGGTCGATGCCGTCTCTGGGCGCTTGCTGCAGGCCGCTCCCGATCCGAGTGTGGTCCTCTCGCTCGGTGCAACAGCGTGGGTGGCGTATCGACTTGCGGAATCAAAGGCGACGCGGCTCGCGTTCCCGGCCGCGATGACACTGTTCACTGTGTACATCGCTGCGTTCGTCCTGTGCACTCAGCTTCTTGTGGGGTGGAATGGGTCCGTGCCGTGGCGGCCGCGGTCCGCTATATGGATGACGGTGTTCGTGATTTCGGCACCCATCACCGCGCTCATCGCCCAATTCGTGGGGAGCCGCGCGGGAGCGCGTGCCGGCGCAAAGGCGGCGTCATCGGAGTAGCGAAACGCTGACGACACCAGCGACTCGAACGAAGGCGACGGTCAGGAGAACCTTCGTTACCGCTGAACGTGGCGCCTCAGGGGAACCGTTGCGGAGGCCGAGCCACAGCAACGCGAGCACATAGGCGGACCGCACGTCAAACTCGCCCGCGAGCGGGCGGAAAACCGCTGAACCCGTTCCACTCAGCAGCGACGTCAAGTTGGTGAATGGCGGATTTCGGAGGTCAACGTCACCATCCTCGGGCAACAACGCACCAGCGATGCAGGCGAATGCGAGCGTAACGAGCGTAAACGCCACGTACGCGTGCATGAGGATGGAGAATGCGGTTGCCCAGGACACTCGGACGCGCCACGCTCCGGCCGCCAGCCATGTGACCAGAGACGCAAGCAACACGGTGGACGCTACCGTCAGTATCTGAACGAGCAGACCGGCAATCACCTTGGCTGGCGTGACAGCCGGGCGGTAAAAGATGAAGAGGCTCGCGAACCGGATTGTGGCCGCAGCGAGAAAGGCGAGCAGCCACGATGGGTTCTCTGCGATCCCGCGAAATGCTGCGCCGGGGTCGACCATCAGGTTCACCAGTCGCGCCCCGGCGCCCGATCGAAGCGCCGAGGCGTTGGAAATCGATGTCACGGGCAGCAGCCGACCGATGACGCGTAGCAGGTGCCTGACCAGAGTGAGGCGGTGCACGCTCCACAGCTGATGTTCTTCGAAAGCGCGAGCGTGATGACGGTGACGCAACCCAATGACGTACCGCAGATGGTTGTCTGCGTGACCGCGGCGGTTCCGCCGGCTATGTCTCCAAGGTCACCGTCATCAAGCTGAATGGTGCCTGCGGGAGACTGTGCGGCGGCCGCGTCTTCAGCGGACAGCATCTGGCGATAGTCCGCGTCTTTCCACGCTCGGATGGTTGCATGGTCGTGCATGGATGCTCCTGAGCTCAAAAGAGTCGGTCATTGCATGGTGCCATTGTCGCAGCTGCCGGGCGACGCAATCGGGCGGCGAGCCCGCGGGGACCTCCACGAGTCGGTTCGACGGCGACGGCAGCCATCGCCAGGGGTGTAGCGCGAGTTGCCGCTACGCGCGAACTTGATGTCTGCTTGTTAGGCGAAGCGCGTCGCCTTCGTCCGTCGGCTCACGATCCGCACGGCTGTGCGTGGCCGATCCGGCCGGGCCTTGTGCCGCCGCCAGCTCCGCATACATGCCTCGCTGGCGCAGCAGATGTTGATGCGTGCCTTGCTCCACCACCCGTCCATGGCGAAGTACGAGAATCTGATCCGCCGTCCGCACAGCCGAGAGTCGGTGCGCAATGACGATGCGCGTGCAGCGCAGCCGCTGGAGATGCGCGTTGAGCTCCGCCTCTGACGCAACGTCGAGATGGCTGCTCGCTTCGTCGAGCAGCAGAATCGAAGGCCGCGGAGCGATCGCCCGGGCGATCGCGAGGCGCTGTCGCTGGCCGCCCGACAGGTTACTTCCTCCTTCGGCGACGCGCGTCTCGTACGCCATGGGCAGGCGGCGGATCTCGTTGGCCAGCCCCGCTATCTCCGCGGCGGCATCAATCTGTTCCGCGCTGGCGGCGGGCGTATTGAGCAGGATATTGCTCTTGAACGACCCGGCGAACGCCGCAGAGTCCTGGAGGACGACGCCGCACCAGCGACGAACGTCGCGTGGGTCGAGCTGCGAAAGCGGAACGCCGTCGTAAAGGACTTCGCCGGCTGTTGGCTCATACAGCCCGAGTAGCAGCATGAGGATCGTACTCTTTCCAGATCCCGTCGGACCGACGATACCGAGCTTCTCGCCAGGGGAGACCGAGAAGGAAACGTCGTCGACGATCGCCGGGCCGGCTGCCGAGAACCGATATGAAAGTCCGCGAACGTCGATGCGGCCAGCGAGACGTGTCGTGCGCGCTCGTTGCGAGACCGCGGGACGCCGCTCTCGCTCGGTATCGAGGACGTCGGTGAGCCGTTCGACATAGGCATCGAGCAGCTGGAGCTGCTGCGTGCTTTGAACGAGCGACGTGACAGGCGTGAGAAACGACGTGGCGAGCGCGGTGAGGGCGAGCATCGTGCCGAGGAGCATCGACTGATGAGCGACCAGGTAGGCGCCGTACCAGAGCAGAATCAGGGGCGAGGCGGTTCGCGCGAGGCCTAACGCGAACTCGACCTTGGCCGTGAGGTAACTCCGCTCGACCGATACGCCGAGCTGGCGTCGAAACAGCTCGACCCAACGATCATAGGCCCGCTGTTCGGCCGCCGACGCCTTGATGTAGGCAATTCCTTTCATCAGCTCGACGAGGCAACTCTGCTCGTCGGTCCTGGCAACGACGGTACGCTGTGCCAGGTCGCGAAGCGGTCGCAGGGATGCGAATGCGAGGGCGGCCTGCCCGAGCGCCAGCGCGGCGGCGAGCAACGCGAGCGGCGGCGAGACGACCAACAGGACGAGCAGAAACAGTGCGCTCAGCGGACCGTCCAGCACGAACGAAAGCAGCTGAGTCGTGAGGATCTCGCGGATCATCGTGTTACTCGACAGCCGCATCAGGAGATCGCCGCTCGTTTTGGCCTGGAAGAAACGATACGGGAGGGCCAGCAGGTGCTCGAAGAATCCCTGCGTGAGGCGCATGTCGAGACGGGCCTGGAGCCTGGTCATCACCAGGCTGCGCACGAACGTGGTGACGGATTTCGAGAGAACCACGACGGTCATCGCCGCGGCCATGAGGCCGAGTGACAGGGATGCTTCGCGCGTTCCCGCGTCTACCACGAGCTTCGTGAACAGCGGCCCGGCCAGTCCGGCTGCTTGCAGGAGCAATGACGCGACGACGATCTGCGTGAGGGCGAGCTGGGCCGGTCGGTCACGAAACATCGCCGCGAGATACCACACCCAGAGCGGGAGGGGCGACTTGGGACGCCTAACGACGTCGCGGCGTGGCTCGAACGTCAGCACCGTTCCCGCGAAACCTTGCCTGAACTCGTCTCGCCCGAGCGGGCGGCGGCCCGTGGACGGATCGACGATCGTCACGCGGCGCGGCCCCCACCGCTCAACGACAACGAAGTGGCGGTGCTCCCAGTGAGCGATCGCTGGCAACGCGATGGAGTCGAAGCACTCCGGATCGACACGATGAGCACGCGCCGTAATGCCGAATCGATCCGCCACCGCAATGAGCGTGCGAACACGCGTGCCGTCGCGACCGGCGTCACACAGCTCGCGACACTCCATGGCCGTGTCGTGCACCCCATACGCGGCGAGCACCATCGCCAGACACGCCGGCCCACAATCATCGGCACCGAGCTGTGGGTACCACGGAACGCGACGCGTCTTCTTCATCTTCCACCTCGCACGCCGATCGTCGCTCGCGGAGGCTCGAGCGCCAGCAACGACGGCACGCGATCGGCGGCGGCAAGCCGAAGCAGCCCGTAACCGATGCCCGCGAGACCTGTCATGAGCCCGGGTGTTTCAACACCGCCCGGAACACCGCAACGCCACTCGCCAGCCTGCAATCGTGCAAGGAGGCGGGATGAATGGGCCACGAGCGCGTCTTCCCATTCCCCGCGATAACCCAACTCCACCGCCCTCACGAACAACTCGAGATTCCCGAGGTCGCCGTGGCACAGCGAGTCGTTGCTTCCGAATCCAAAGCGAGCGGTCGATGTGAGCGCCGCTGTGAGATCGCTTACCAGCTCTGGATCGTCGCTGCTGCCTAACGCATCCATGCGAACGAGGCCGATGCCCGGCGCGCCGTGACACCACGCCCACATCCAAGCGCGCGGCTCGTCATGATCGCGATCCGGCAGTATACGGAAGTCCGGCCAGTTTGTACGTGAGGAATCAAAGCAACTTCGCTCGTAGCACAGCGCGCGCATGGCGGCGTCCACGAACGGCGGCTGATTCACGAGGCGGCCGGCGGTGAGCAGTGCCAGCGCAATTCCCGACGCTCCATGCGACATCCCGGTCAGCGGCTGCGACGCTGGAAGATTCGTGGACCACGACAGTCCTCCCGCCCGCTCCTCGCCGCGCGCGACGATACACTCGGCCGCATGCTTCAGCACGCGGCGTGTAGCTGGTGCGGACCGAACGTGCTCGAGCGCGGACGCGGCCATGATGAATCCAGCCGTGCCGCCAATGATGTCGAGTGTTCGGTCCGCGCTGACCAGATCGCCGAGCTTCACCAGGAGACGCTCGGCCAGGTCGATCAATTCATGGTCCGCCCAGAGCGCTGCAATGTGAGACAGTGCGTAGACGGCGCCACTCAAAGCGCCGAACGCGCCGAGCGAGGACGGAGGGAACGCCGGAGAGGCGTCGGACGTCTCGAGCGTCGTAACAAGCCGACGAGTGAGCTGTCGCACGACTGTCTTAGCGATCGCCCGGGACTCAGCGTCGTCAGCAACGTGGTCGAAGTACGCAAGGAAAAACGCAATCCCGGCCGCACCGCTGTACAGGTCGGACCCCACTGGCTGGATCGTCCAGTCGCGCTCTCGCAGCAGCGTGAGACCGAGCCAGCTCACGCGGTCATCCTGTCGGAGGGCGCGCGTGCCCAAATGCCTGGCTATGCGGCGCGCGGCATGAAGCGCCGCCTCGCGAGACGATCCGGTTGTGCCGTGGAGGGCTGGTGGCTCCGGAACACTCTCGTTGTGCGTCGGGGCGACGTGCATGCCCGGGAGCAGCGCGACGAGCGACGCCTCGACGACCCACCGTTGGTGCCGCAGATCGTCTTCGCTCATCGCCTCGATGCGCTCGATAGCCGAGGACAGACCCGAGTGACGGAAGAAGCCGGGAATGGCTTCGCCCTGGGCGGTGAACAGATCGACGCTCGACGGCTTGCTCGCGAACATGGGGATATCGCCGCTCGAGAGATCCGCATGCTCCCTTGCGACGACGCGCTCGAGCTCGGGCCGCCCGGGGACGGCGACCCAGAGCCGATCGAACAGGCGGTCTCGATCCAGCGCGTCTCGCATCACATCCGGGTGATTGCTCTCCGACAGGATGAGCGCGTACTGGCGCGTGGGACGGAGCACGACACGAATGGCGTCGTTGGCGAACTTCCGGATGGGCCCATCGGGCGCGAGGAGGGCCTCGCGCTGCGCGAGCAGCAGTTGGTAGGTCGCGGTGAAACCCGACACGAGCGCATCCGCGAACGCGGCTGGATCGACCGGCTGGCCGCCTAACGTTGGGCGATTCTGCGACGGCGGAAGGCTGACGAAGTCGCGCTCGAGCCGCATCTCGTCGGTCCCCGGCGCGACCAGAACCGGAAAGCGATTCGGTGTGCGCTGGCCACCGGCGCCGCCCATGGCGCTCATGTCGAGCCCACTGGACTGTTCGTTGTCGTACGCGCGAAACGGCAATACGCCCGTTCGGAGGACCGACCGCTGCAACGCCTCCCAACCCACCTGCTCGGGCTCGTCCACCGCGTTTGGCGCTTGAGGAAGCGGATGGAAAAGCGCTTCCAGATCGATCAGCATTGGGAACTCGCCGGACGCTATGACGTTCTCGTAATGGAAATCGGTGGCGTTCAACACGTGGAGAACCGCGAGCCACGCCCCGAACCGCTCGTAGAAGCGCGCGATCTCGTCGCGAGAATCGCACGGCACGTCCGAAACGAATTCCGCCCACCCGTGATCTCCGCGCGTGAGCACCTGCACGGCACGGAGCCTTGGAGCCCGGCCGAGAGCGTTGATCCACGCGACGAGCTCCGCGAAGTGGCGATCGACGTCGAGCGGCCGCGGCTTGAAAACCACGCGGATGCCTGATGAGAACTCGGCGATGGCAACCGATCGCCCGCGACGATGCACGTCGCCAGCATTGCCCGAGATGGCGATCAGGCTGCCCAGCTCCCCTCCGGCAGCAAATGCATCCTTGAGCGCCCCGGCATCCTGAGCGAGATAGCGGAGGAGCTCTCGCGACGACTCGACCCAATAGTCGGTGGCCGTCACGATCGACCGGGCGAGCACCGGATACTCCTCGACGATCTGATCGCGGGCACGGCCGGAGCGAAGCTGCGACGCGAAGTGCGCGCACCGGGCTTCAGGTGAGTCGCCGACCAGCGTACCACGGACTCGGGCGACGTTGAGCTCGAGGATCACGACCTTCAGCGCGCGTCCGACCAGATGGCCCCAGAGCAGTGGCTCGAAGAGCATCGTTGCGCGCTCGGCATCGAACGGCGCGCGCGGATGCTCCGACACGATCGATCGGGCCTCCGCATGGAGATGCGCCATACCCGCGGTCACGAATGGCTCCACGAATGCACGCACCGGCTCGAGCCCGTCGATGCTCGCATCGTTCGGTCGCCTGTGGAGCCGCGCGATCTCATGAGCGATCGCGTCGGCTCGCTCGACCTCCAGGGCCCAACGCGGTGGCTCAGCCTCATCATTCACACCTGGCGGCAGCGTATCGACCAGCGCGTCGAACTCCGGCTCAGTGAGTCCGTCGATCTGAAGGCGACGCGCGAGGAACCCGGGTCGGTCGAACGGGCGTTGTGAACGCCAGCGATTCGCGCGGCTCGTGCCGCCCGCGGACGCGGGATCGTTTTGCTGGCCCGCGCGCTCGCCGCGCCGCATCGCGGCACGTTCGGCGAGTGTGAGCGCTGATGGCCACCAGGTCGTCGTCATGCGCGTCACGTCTTCGCGCAAACCGACTTGGTCGTAAACCAGACCGTCATGCACAGAGTCGTGCAGACGAAAATGCCTCCGCCGGCAGTGAGATCGCACATGCCGGCCCCGACCTGCGTGATGCCCTGGCAGCAGCCTAACGTTTCCGCGCGCTCGGTCGAGACCGCGCCGCTGCCGCCGCCGACGCCCAGCGCGCTGTCAGGGAGGTCGATCGGTCCCACCGGGTGTGCGGGCACCGACGTCGCGAGGGCGGCATTGAGACAGGTGCCGTAGTCGGCGTTTTTCCACGCGCGAATGACCTGGTCCGATGACATGGGATCTCCTGAGTTAGTGGTGCGACGTTGCAACCGCTTTGTGTCGATCGGTGTGCGGCGGCCGAATTCGACTCAGCGCAAGCAGCCCAACCAGCGCTATGAGCGTGGCAATCCAGAGGAGGGCGATGGATGGCGTGCGAAGGAAGAGAGGTGGCGGCGTGGTCAGCCCATCGTCGGGCGACACATCCGTCGCGGTCAGTCGCCACAAGGCGGCACGGACTCGATTCTCGTGAGCGGTTCGCATGCCGGGACGGTTGGCACTTCCCGGGCCGACTCGACCACTTCGACAACTCGCGGTGGTTATGGGAGTTACGTCGGGCTGCGTTCGTTCGTTAGGCGTCACGTGACGCCGACACGCCCGCGAGCTCCTGTCACGTCACAGCGGCGGGACAGCTCCCTCCACGCCCGGATGTGTCGCCGCCCTCACGTATTCGTGAATCGTCTTGCGGGAGACGCCAAGTCGTGCGGCCGCGACCGTCTTGTTACCGCCGGCGTCGAGGATGGCCTGCATAACGAGCGGTCGCGTCAGCGTGCCGCGGCGAGCGCCTCGAGTACCTCGCAGCCGCTCGAGGGTACCGGTGCAGTGTGCGAGGGACACGACGGACGCACCACCGGCGTCGATCATGAGTCGTTCGACAGCGGCCACGAGCTCGCGCAGGTTGCCAGGCCACGGGTCGTGCTCGAGGGCGTGCATGAGCGCGTCGTCGAATGACGGCGGCCGGTCAGGGTAGCCGCACCGCGCTGCACGCACGGCTGCCGTGTGCCGCACCAAACCGGGGATGTCGGACGCGCGATCGCGCAGTGCCGGGATCTGCACGGCGAACGCACTGATGCGGTCGCGCAAGTCGGCGAGGAATCGATCCTGGTCGACGAGCGTGTCGAGCCCTTCGTTGGCGGCAAAGATGAACCGCACGTCACTGCGCACCGGCCGATCGCTCCCGACGGGATAGAACTCGCCGTCTTCCTCTACGATGTGCAGCAGCTTTCCCTGGACGAGCTTTGACGCCTTGCCGATTTCGTCGAGGAACAGGGTGCCGCCGGCGGCGGAGGCAATGGCGCCTGCACGGGCCGAGTCGGCGCCGGTGAACGCACCCTTCGCGTGGCCGAAGAGGTCGGAGCTGACGAGCGCATCATCGGCGGCAGCAAGCGAGATCGCGCGGAACGTGCGGCCGCGACGTGGAGACAGCTCGTGCGCGTGCCGAGCGAGGATGGTTTTACCGCACCCGCGCTCGCCTTCGAGTAGCAGGCATGCGTGGTCGTACGCGGCATACCGGCGCAGTTGCGCCAGCGCGTCACGCATCCTCGCCGCATTGCTCTCGAGGATGTATGGCGATCGCAGTGTCGGGACGATGCCTGTCCTTGTGTCGTGACCGCACCAATCTCTACGACGACAATGAACGCGGGTGGCAGGAATGAGACACTGCCACCCTGAGTCGGACAGACCTACTGTGCGACCTTCCGAACCGTCGGATACTCGATCCCCAACTGGTCCAGGTACGTCTTGTACTTCTTGGGATCGTAGTAGTACTTCCGCATCTCCGGCCGATACTGCGCCATGATGTCCGCGTTGAGCCAGATCGGCGGCTTGTCCGTCGGCGCGAAGAACGGCTTGTACTTCACGTCCTTCGTCTGGACGGTGTTGAAGTAGTCCCACGCATCGGTGACGATCTGCGGCGTCAGCAGGATGTCGAGTATCGTCATCGCCTGCACTTTCGCGCCAGCCACCACGCCCTTGTGCGCGATCGGCGTCGCCATGGAGATCGCGTTCGCCCAGTTGTGTCCCGGCATCCCCGGAATGTTCGACGGATAATTGAGCGTAATCGTCGGGACGTTCCAGCTTACGTCACCAATGTCGTCCGACCCGCCGCCCATGCGCGTCGCTTCGTTCACCGGTCCGTTCAACCGGCCGGGCCGCGTGCTCAAACCGCTGTCCGGAACGCCAAGCTCGCGCTGAATGCCCTTCGCGAGCGTCTGGTCCTTCTCGTCCCACGTCGGCATCCCGACCTTCTGGATGTTCTCGTACATCGCCTCGGCGACCGGACGCGAGAAGTATCCGCTCCACCCCGAACCGATCATCATGATCGTATCGATCTGCGTGTCGGTCATGAGCGTCGCTCCCTGCGCCATCTTCTTCGCCGCCTCGAACATCGCCATCGTGCGCGGATAGTCGCGTTCACGGAAGTAGAACCAGATGCTCGCCGTGCTCGGCACGACGTTAGGCTGGTCGCCCCCGTCCTTGATCACGTAGTGCGAGCGCTGCGGCAGCTCCATGTGCTCGCGGTGGAACTCCCACGCCTGCCCCATGAGCATCACGGCGTCGAGCGCGCTCTTGCCGCGCCACGGCGCACCGGCCGCGTGCGCGCTCGAGCCCTTGAACTTGAAGATGGCCGAGATGAGCGCGTTGGATCCGGACTGTCCCCACGACACCTGCAGCGATTGACCGACGTGCGTGAACAGCGTGATGTCGACGTCCTTGAACACGCCCGCCCGCACGAGCCACGCTTTTCCTGACATCTGCTCCTCGGCCACACCGGGCCAGAGCACGAGCGTGCCCGGGATCTTGTCGCGCTGCATGATTTTCTTGACGACGATCGCGGCGGCGACATTCAGCGGCATCCCGGAGTTGTGCCCTTCCCCGTGCCCCGGCGCTCCCTGGATGTGCGTCTGCTTGTAGCCGACGCCGGGCTCGTTCCACGCCTGCGGGATGCCGTCGATGTCGGAGCCGAGCGAGATCACCGGCTTGCCCGATCCCCATTTCGCGACGAACGCGGTGGGAATCCCCGCGACGCCGCGCTCAACCTTGAAGCCGTTCTGCTCGAGCAGGCCGGTCAAGTATTTGGACGTCTCGACCTCCTGCATACCGAGCTCGCCGAAGGAGAAGACCTGGTCGACCATCTCCTGGATCGTCTTGGCCTTCGCGTCGATCTCCTTCGCGGCTTCGGCCTTGAGCGCCTCGAGCTTTGGAGTGCTCGGGTACTTGTACTTGATGGAGTCGGCGGCGTTGGCGCCGCCTCGCTGCGCCAGCGCGGTCGACGACGGAACGAGCGCGAGACACAAGGCGGAGAGAGCGACTGCGATGCGGGTCATGGAAGGCCAGGGTTAATGGACGCCGAGAGGCTAACGTCGAACGGCCGAGGGCGCCACTGGTCGGTCCACCCTCGCACTCCAACTACGCCGACCCAGGCCCGGCCGATGGAAATCGAATAAGACCTCTCCCATCCAACTCGTGTTGCGCACCGAGCCGTTCGGAACGAGTGGATGCAACTCGTGCGACTTTTCCCATCGCTCGGCGATGGTCCCATGTAACCCTCAGTAGAGAGGCGTCGATCGACATTACGTCGGCGCGCCACGCGCGGCACGCAGCCGCATCGTACATGCCGAGTGAGGACATTGAATGCCGCGACCGAACCGCGTGAACCGCTCGTTGCGCTCCCGCGCACGAACCTTGGCTGCGACCCTCACCCACCGGGCACGGCTCACGGACACAACCCATGTCAGCCGCCACAACGGGTTCTCTCTCGTCGATTGGCGTTTCCTGGCGGAGTCCTCGGTGGCGCTCGATGATGCGGCAAGCGTCGATGAGCTGCAGTCGGTCGTGCTTCGTCTCGTGGTGCCGAAGGTCGCCGACTTCTGCGTGCTTCGGATTCATCCCGGGCTGGCGGCGGCATTGGGCTCGACCCCGCGAGCGGCGCACGCGCGCGCCGAGTTGCTCCCGTTCCTCCGGCGCTCGATTCCGGGGAGCGATGAGCTGCCGCGACGCCATCCGGCGAACCGTGTTCAGATCACTGGTGTGCCGGATTGGGGTGATGTAGACGAACATCGGCTCGAGCTGGTGGCCAGCGACGCGGAGCATCTCAAACTCATCCGCGCTATGGGGCCGACGTCCGCGATGGTCGTACCAGTGGCGAGGCGTGGCCGTGTGCTGGGGAGCCTCACCTTCGTGGCGACCAGGCATTCGGGGCGACGCTACGCTCGCAGTGATGTCGCCCTTGCGAGCGAGCTCGCGCGCCGAGCGGCCATTGCGCTCGAGCGATGCGCTCAGTACGAGGCTGCGCGTGGCGCCATCACCGACCAGCGAGTGCTGTTGGCGCTGACGTCGCATGATCTCAAGGATCCGCTCTCGACGATTCAGCTCGTGCTGGAGCTCGTGCGCGAGCACGGCATCGAGTCACCTCGGAGCGAGCGCGACGTGCTGATCCGATCACAGTTGGACGCGGCTGCGGGCGCCGCGGCGCGGATGCGCCGGCTCGTCGAGCGCACGCTCGACGACGCTCGCGCAGGCGGCATCGACGAGCCACCGGCGCAGCCCGAACGGCCTACGTTGCGGTTGCTCGAGGAGCTGATCGAGCAGTACATGCCGCAGGCGCGCGCGAGCCATGTCGAGCTCAGCCTCGAGACACACGAGACGCTTCCTCCAATCGCGCTCGAGGCGGACTCGCTGCAGCGCGCGGTTGCCAACCTCATTGGCAACGCGCTCAAGTTCACACCCGCGGGCGGGCACGTCGTCGTTAGGGCGAAAGCGATGGACCACTCGGTGACGTTCACGGTCGCGGACTCGGGGCCCGGGATCTCTCGCGACAATCGTCAGTCACTGCTGACACCGGGCTGGAAGCCAAAACGCCCAGCAGCGCCGGACTCCGGGTTGGGGCTTCGGATCGCGCGGACGATCGTACGCGCGGCCGGTGGCGACATTGGATTCCAGCCGTCGCCTCGCGGCGGGACCGCATTCTGGGTGACAGTGCCCACGAGGTGAGTTGGCGCGCGCGTCGAGCGCCGTCGCGGGTTAGGTTGTATCACCGTGAGCACGACGCTTCTCGCCGTCGAGGACCACCCACTTCTGCGAGTGGCCGCCTTCACCACGGCGTTCAATGCGCCGCTGGGCGCGGTGTCTACACCGCCCGCGATCATCGCGGCGCTGCGGCCGGACGCCGCTGCGCCACTCGAGCGCAACGAGGAAATGCGAGCGGCCGTGCGCGATATGTTGCGTCACGGCGGCTACAAGCCCACCGGTCGCGGCAAGCCCGCCTCCGAGTACCTCGTGCGTGCGGCGTCCGAAGGCGCACTTGGCTCGATCAACGCCGCCGTCGATGCGTGCAACGCGGTATCGCTTCACAGCGGTTTCCCGATCAGCGTGGTGGACCTGGGTCGTGCGCGCGCTCCGTTTCGGATAGCCGTCGCGCCGGAGGGAGCGTCGTACGTGTTCAACGTGTCGGGTCAGGAGATCGATCTTGCCGGGCTGGTTTGTCTCTACGACGCCGACGGGCCGTGCGGAAATGCGGTGCGCGACTC
>DATCGG010000505.1:0-21345 GCA_036509075.1 Gemmatimonadaceae bacterium | reverse complement strand
TCGAGCCGGTTCCAGGTGTTGAGCGCCGGGGCGACCGTGAGCCCCGGATTCAGGAGCGTGGCGTTGGGGACGAGGATATTCCGCATCGCGTCAGGCTTTTCCGAGAATCGTGGCCGTGGCCGCATTGGCGGCCGAGTATTTCGCTGCGAGCCCGGCGACCTTCACGACGGGAACATCGGGCGAGAATGAATCGGGCAGGTAGATCGCGGGCAACAGCGTGCCCAACCACTCCAGTTGGCGTGGGCCTACAGCCCGGATTTTGGCGAGGTCATGCGCCTCGACGACCGTATCGAGAATCGTGTCCACGCTCCAGGCAGGCGTATCGGCTGCCGGCGGCACGGCGAGAACGATGGCCTGTGGTGGCCGCGCACCTGGCGCGTCGAAGTGGAACGCCACACCCGTCGTCTCGTCGGCGTTAGGCACCGTTTCGTGCCAGCCGTCGCAGAACAAGCCGGCGAGCGGCGCGGTGAAGCTCACTGCCCCGCTCCAGCACGCGACAATCGCCAGTTCCGCGGTGGGAACCGCACCATCGAACGGTAACGCGATCCAGCGGTCTTTCGGTGTATGCGGCAACTGCGCGACAATGAGGTCGCGGGCACTCGCATCGCTGCCCAACAACTCGGCCGCGCTGGACACGCGGGCGAGTCGATCGACGCCCGGCCTCACGAGGGCCATCCGATCCATCCACACGCTCGGCGCGAAGTCATCCTTGGCAAGCAGCGTCGCTCGCGCAGCATTGGAGGCGGTCAATTCGGCCGCCCTGCCACCGGTCGGCACGCTGAAGCACGCAAGTACCGGGAAGTGCTCGCCCACGAGCGTTCCGATCCTCGACGTGTGATGCCGGACGCGCTCGTCGGCAGTCGCCGCTGGCGGGTTGCCGAACGATGTGACGAGATCGCGCTCCCGCGCAGCCGCCGCGCGCATCTCGGCCACGACCACGCGCGCCTGGCCGAGCAGCTCGTCAGCATCGGCGGCTGCGGCCGAGCCTAACGGTGGCGGACCCGGAACCGCGGAGCGGAGGCCGAAAGCAGCCGCGCCAAACAAAGCATCGCGGAGTGCTTTCGCGATGGGCGTGGACGCGCCGATCGCCGCATCGAGTGTCGCGATCGCACTGGCGTAACTCGTGACCAGCGCGTCAGCCCGGCCACCGAGCTGCGCGTGATCCAGCCCGTCGTTCTGCGGGTCCTGCGGCAACGCGAGATCGTTCGCGTTGGCCGAGTGCTGTTCGGTAATGAGGGTGTAGATCCAATAGGCCAGCGCCCGGAATGCACCGAGCCCGATGATCGTCGGCTTCGAGCCGGCGGGCGGCTCGTCGAGCAGCGTGAGCTCGCTGTTCGGCTTCGGTGCGTTGACCATGCTCGCGAAGCGATGCACCAACCGCTCCTCGAGCTCCGACGGTGAATCCTTGCCCGCCGCCTGACTCGCCATGACGAGGGACAGCGGCGACAAGCCAAGCTGGTCCAGCGTGAGAGCGAGCTTCTGCGTGCTCGTAGTCACCGTGGCCGCGAACTTCACGCGCTTCGGATCGCCGATCAGCCGGGCAATCCACGCGTTGAGCCGCGGCTCTACGCTCGCGCGCGGATCCAGAGGGATTGTCGCCCACGACGGTGGCAGAGTCTCATCGCCAATGAGCACGAGCAAGCGATGCGTGAAGCTCGTGCCCGTGCGAGGGGTGCGAACGAACTCCATCTCCGGCGGGCGGTCCTGCCGATCGAGTGCGGCGATCACCGCGCCAGCACGCTCGTTGTTGCCGCGCACGTTCTGGTGCACCGCTTCGGCGACCATGACGTCCGCAACCGCATCGTAGATGTCGGCCAGGCGATCGAGCTCCTCGGCCAGCATGGTCTGCTCGGCGGGGGACGGCACCGGCACGAGTGTGGCGAGGAGCGTCGACCGCTCGTTGGCCCAGCGCTCGAGCAAGGTCACTCCGTCAACGACGTCGCGCGCGGCGAGGTTCTCGGACGCCGTTGCGGGAGCGGGCGGCGCGACGTTCGAACGCAGCGGCGCAAGGCGCCGAAACGGCAGAATGAATCGTGCGAGCGTGAGACTCCGCGCGCGAATCGCTCGCTCGAATCGGTATCCGAGTAGCGCGGCGAGCGGCTGGCCCTGATCGATGCCGTCGAGCAGGCGAAGCGCCGTTCGCACTCGCGCCGAGCTCAGATCCAGGTTGAGCGCCTTGTGCTCGGCGTCGTTATGCGCGAGATGGCCGCTTCGCAGCACGGCCGCCGTCGTCGCTTGGGCGAGCGACGGCGTGTGGATGTAGCCCTCGCTCGTCGGAGCGGTTGCCGGACGCACATCGTCCACCCAGCCGTACGCGCCGATGTGCACGCCCGCCGGCGTGGCCGAGCGAAGCGCGGTCAGCCTGCGCGTGGCGAGCGACGTGTACCAGGCATCCAGTCGATAGGCATAGAGGTCGAGCACGCCGCGGAAGACTCGCTCGAGCTGATCCGCCGGTTTCGTGGCGATCACGTCCAGGCTCGCCAGCATGTCGCCTAACGCCTGATAATCCGCCGGCGTACGTACGCCTCGGTTCACCGCCGCCGTGACGAACTGTCGGACCGTGAGCGACTTCGTGACCGTCGGGATGACGACGCGCGACGCTTCCCACGGGCTCGTGACCAGCACGCCGGCGGTCGCGTCGGGACGGGTCGCCGTCTCGATGCCCACGTACTCCGACGCCTGCATCAGGCCGACGAGCGGCGCCGTCTTGATCGCGCCGGCGGCCAGGCGATGCTTGTCGATGGTGATGATGTCCGCGCGGTGCAGCTCACGAGCCGTGGCGTGCGCGACCAATGCCTCGAGCAGGGTGCTCGCGTCCTCGCGCGCCTTGATCGCGTCGTACGTGCCTGACGTCCGCGCGAGCGTCGCAATGTCCTGCAGGTAGGTCACGGACAGTGGCGCGCCTGGAACGATCGGCTTCGGGTCCACCAGCGGCACTCGCAGCGGACGATCGATCGGATGAGTTGTGAATCCGGCGATGTCGGGGCGCTGCGGCCAGTCCAGATGAGATCCCACGATTTCCGTGATCTGATCCTGCGCCGCCGCGTGGCGTGCGAGCCCGATCGTTGCGTTCACGGCGAGCGCGCCGAGGATCGATCGGTACCGGAAAGTTTGGGATTGCGGCGTCGTCTGCAGCACCGCAGTAAGATCCGCGTCGAGGTCGCTCGACATCCCGAGGCGCGGGACTCGACCCGTGCCAGCCTGCCAGAACGGTCGCAGCTTGCCTAACCAGACTGCGAGCCCCGACTCGAACGGCGCATCGGCACGCGACGTGAGTCGCCCAGGTGCGACAACGGGCAGAACGCCGTACGGCTGTTTCCCGATTCGGATAGCCGTATACGGCCCGCCGGCGAAGACGTACTGCCGCACGTGGTCACGCAGCTGCTTCGTCAACGCGTCAGGAAACAACGGATTCAGGAAGTCGGTGACGTACCCGCCGAGCGTGGCTTCCCAGATCACGTTCGCCAGGTGCGTCGCGACGTCCTGCTCGCGGGCGCTCGACCCTGGAATGGCGACGAGGGCATCGTCCCCGCGAATCGTTAGGCCGAGGGCGCGGTAGAGGCGGTCCGCGGCGCCGCCGCCGCCGACCTTCGCCGCCATCGGCCGCGCCTCCGGATCGAGCGCGCTGGTCAGGGCCGCGTCGGATGGCCGGGCACCGGGACGTGCCGCGGCTGTGACGTTCGTCGGCGTGCCCGGCTCGATCGCCGACAATCCGTCGGTATAGACGTGCGATGCGAAGAGCCGGCGCAGTGTCTCGGCCGCCTTCTCGGGCGCGACGGTCCAGTCGACGCCGAGCACGAACAGTCGATCGAGACCGCCCCCCAGCGCCATCCCCCGCGCGAGATCCGCCGCGCCGATACGCACGGCCATTCCCTTCTTTTCCGCCTCGTCGAAGTCCACCAGCCACCGGGCCGAGGGTTGAAGCGGAAGCGTATCGTCGGGTATCGGGGTCGGGTCGTCCGGCGCGGGCGTCAGGTCCAGTACATCCGAGATCGTCGCGGACCATTTCCGGAAAATCTCTCGCCCGTCGCGCATGCCGATGACGACCCATCGCTCGGGCAACGCGACCGCACGAGCCGCTCGTGACCACTCGGCGGCGCGGGCCGGAGCCGCGGGGAACACGGGCGTGACGGGCTGTCCGAGCTGAGCGATGTTCGTCGGCGTGAGCGCCGCCGCGATCCACGCCGCTCTCGCCGGTCCAACGATTCCGGCAAGGGTAGCCCACGGGGAGGAAGCTCGCGTATTCGGATCGGGTGCCGCGAAGCGCGCCTGCCAGTACGCGATCCCCAGGTCGCGCTCACCCACTGTCAGTTCGGGCTCGTGCGCGTCGACGTGAACCTGATCCGGAAAGATGCGGACGCGCAGCTCTGCGGCCGAGTTGAAGAAACGTGTCTCGATCCGCACCGGGAGCAGCGCGATCGGAATGTTTCCGGCAATGGCGGCGACGTTTGGCGAGAAGTCGTCAGGCATCGATCGCTCCGCTACGGCTGCACCATGCTGCGCGAATGAACGGCCACGCGCATTGGCTTCTGCAGGGTGATCGCCGCGAAATGGCCGGCGTGTGCCACGAACTGGACGTCGCTGAGGATCTGATTCTCGAGTGGGTTCCCGCCGATGTGGAGATACCGGCCAGGGGTCGTCCCGGTATGGGTCCACGTGGCGTCCGACCACGAGCCTAACGTGGGCAGCGAGTCGCCGGGCCCGAGCTCATCGAACCCGAAGCGAGGCTCCGTCGGCTGCTCCTGAAGCACAAAGAACCAGCCATCCCCGGCGAGCAGATCGGCATCCGTGAGGTCGAACCCCACGAACACGATGTCGGACCCGAGCACGCCGGCGAACACAGGCTGCTTCAGGTCTGTCGGCGCCGGCGGATTGATGAGTTTCCCGCCCGCCGACCGCCACGCGAAAATCGACGTATTCGGATAGCGACGCAGGAGCCGCCCTCGCACCAGCAGCGCGATCTGGCCTCCCGGCCCGCCCCGGGCGCTGGCGCCTAACGTGTTCGTTGGGGGCCAGAGGTGGATCGGAGGAATGTCCTCGCCGCCGTCGGTCCACGCCCAGAACTTCCGGAACGGTGTGCCGCGCTGGTCAGTCGGGAACGAGCGCCAGAGGAGCTCCCGGTTCATCTCGGAGTTGAGCCCGACGAGCAGCGATTCCACGAATCGGGGATTCGTTTCGAGCAGCGTAATCGCGTCGGGAGGAATGTCGCCGACTCCCGGCAGGAATCGATCGGGGGCGAGGCGAGCGAGGTACTCGTACACCGGGACGTCGAGCTCCGGCGCCGCCATGATGCGATCCTGCGTCGGCACGACGGTGATGCCGGCGGGAGGTTCCGCGAGCAGTCGCGTGCCGCCTGCCAGGACCATCGTGCCCAATCGGCGCGGAATCGTGATCCGCGGGTTCGTGCGAACGACCAGCACGTCGCGCGCAGTGGGCAGCGCGAACGGCATGAGTGTGGGCGTCGGTGGCGGCGGGCCTCCGACCTGACCGCTCGGCGCGACCGTCAGGATCGCCTGCTCCATGCGCGTGATCGTCCCCGTGTCCTTCACGAGCGGTGGCAGCGTGATCGTCCCGCCGGTTTTCGTTGGCGGCACCGTGGTGCCCGGCGGCGTCCTCCCCGGTAGCGTCGGGCCGAGGGTTGGGCGGACTCGAGGGTCCGTCACGCGACCGGTGACCGCGGGCGGCTCGGCGCCGGTCGGGTCCACGGTGTTAGGCGGGATACGCGCCAGCACCGTCGCGATGTCTTTCGTGCTCGTATCCGTCAGGTGACGCTCGAGCGTCGCGACCTGTGGCGATGCCCGGCCGGCCCTCGTGCGGATGACCACACGCCCGCCGGTGTCGACGTCGAGTCCCTGCACCAGCGTCGGTTGTCCTTCGCGAATCGTGATGAGCAGGCCCGCGGCACCTGGCGTGGTAGCACCGGCGGCCGTCACGGTCCGCAACGTCGTCGTCAGGGTCACCGCGGACGATTTCACGACGCCGAGCAGCTCGCGTGTTCGATCGAGCTGCACCTCGCCGATGATTCCCACGGTCCGCAGATCGGTTCGCGCGACGACGCGCGGCGTGCGGTCCGCCGAGACGACGGCGGTATCGTCGCGGAGCTGACGAAGCACGGACGCGCCGACGGAGACTGGGAGCCCGATTCCCGTCAGGTTGACCGGCGTGTCGTCGGCGTCTGGGATCGGCAGCGTTGCGAGCGATGGGATGCCCAGCACGCCGTGCGGTGTGAACCGGGTCGGGTCGACATCGAGTGCGCCAGTGGACAGCTTCGAGACGAGCCGAACGCGTGGCAGTCCCTGACCCGGGGCGGCGCCGGCGACCGGAGCGCGGCGCACCGCGGCGCGGAGCACCGGGCGACTGGCGCTCGTCAGGCGTCGCAATGCCGGATCCGCCGAGGCGTTAGGCAGGCTCGATCGCGCGATCGTGGCGGCGATCGTCATCTCGCCCTGGCTCGCGCGGCTGTGTAGCGCAGCCGCAACCTGCACGAGACGGTCAGGCGGCAGTGTCTGCAGATGCCTGGTGTGAATCCGCGTCAGCGCTTCGAGCGACAGCCGGGCGCGGCTCAGCAACCGATTCGCGTCGAGGATTCGACCCACCTGCTCCCAGCACCACTGCATGAAGTCTTCCTGATTCTGCCGCTCGATCTCTGCGCCGAGGCCGGCACCAGCGCGGGCACGCGGGTCGAGGTTGAGCTCGCGAAGCCAGGTTGGGAAGTCGTCAGGCACCGTGTGCTGCCGCGCGTGCCACTCACCGTAGAGCGGCGGGCCGAGCACGGGCGTCGTGGCGGTCGGCCCTGATGTCGCTTGTACGGCGAGCGCGTCGAGCGTCGCTCGCAGGGCGGTCTGCACCGCCACCGGCACATCACCCAAGGTGCCTGACGAGCGTTTCGGAGCCCGCAAGGCGCCATCCATCGCGAGGATCGCCGTCGGATCGGCAGCAGGGATCGACGGCAGCTCGGGACCCGCACTCCCGATGTACATCGGTGCAACGCCGACGGTCTCCGGGGCAACGAACGGCTGGAGCCTCCGCGCGAGCTCCTCGAAATCGCCGGCCGGACCGGTCGCGAACTCCCAGTGGAAGTACACCGGGAGCCTAACGTCCGACGTCGCGTCGACCCGCCACGCCGGACCGATCGTGCCGTCGATCGGTGGTGTGTCTCCCAATCCCCGAGCCACGCCCACATCGAACGCGGGCACGAGGCACGCCGCGTAGCGCTTGCCACCCTCGAGGCGTCGCGGCGACATGATGCGCGACACGTTCATCGCGGGCTTGTTGGCAAGCTCCGTCGCAAGATCCACGGAGCCGGCCGGCGCGATCGCCTGCGTGTGCGCCCATGCCCACGACTCGTCCAGATCCGGCAGCTCCGTTGCCACTGCCCCAGTCGGCACCGTCAGTATGGGCAGCGGCTTGCCGGCCTCCGCGCGTGGCGCATCCGTGACCGACAGGTCGACCACGATGAGCACGCACCACGGTCGCAGGTGGTCGTTCGTGTTTTTCCTGGCAGGTGTGAACAGCCACGGGAAGTCCGGCGGATCGAACTCGATGAGTGGGAAATAGTTCGGCTCGACGTCCGTGCTGGCGGGGCGAGGGTCTGTCCGAATGATCACGCGCGGGTCGACGCCGACGACGTCACCCGGGCCGTAGAGCGAGAGATCGTACGTCGCTTCGGGAATAGCGCTCACCGTGAGGCCCACGGTCACCTTCGCGCGTGCGGGAAGCGCTCCGCCGTCGTCAGGCGCCGTGATGCGGTCAGCGAGACCGCGTCGAGCCCAGGGAAGGAAGCGATAAGTCGTGTCGGCCACCGTCACACCCCCGCGAGCTCGAACTCTTCGACGAGCTGCGATCTTTCCTCGTCGTCGGGCCGGAACCGCTGTTCGGCGATCATCTCCACCGTTCGCGCCTGGCCACCTAACGACACCGCTGGATCGACGGTGAACACCGTACGTTCCGCCGCGGCCATCGGCGCCGGCGACAGTTCCACTCGGCTCCCGGTCTTCGCCCTGTTGCGCTCGTCGAGCCGCTGCGGCGCGCGCGCCGCCGCACCGTGTCCGGCAAGGATGCCCACCAGGCTCATGTCCATCGCCACGCGACGAAGCGCACCGTCTCGGCGCGTCCCATTGAAGCGCCGCGGATCGATGTCGAGATAGGCCGTCTCGTACTCCATATCCGCCCAGATGGCACTCTCGCTCACGGAGTACGCCGCGGAGCTGAACTCGACCCCCGCATCCATCTCCTCGAACGACGGCCGCGTCAGGCGGTCTTCCTCGGTCATCTCGAGGAACTGCGAGCGTGGGAAATGATCGCGCACTGCCACTCGCTCGGTCGCATCGAGCCCCGCTTCGCCAACGCGCATTCCCGTCACATCGAACCGGTTCGGTCCGTCGATGCCGCCCTCCCCGAACTTCTCCATCGCGAGGCCCAGCGGGACGGTCCGCTGGCTGAATGTGAAGCGGCCAAGCGGGTGGGCAAGCGTCGCCAGCTCGCCAGGCCGCGACGCGATCGTCACCATGGCCTCGCCGCCGGCCGGCAACTGCGCCGTCCAGTTCTCGCGTCGATTGAGCTCCGTGGTCAGAAGACCAACGACGCTCGTCTGCACGATCACGGCTTCGTCGGCCGTGCCCCACGTTTCATCGAACGATTTGTCGATGTCCCACCAGAGAATCGAGAACGTGACCTTCCCCTTCACGTGCCAGAGGCCCGGTCCCTCGATCGTCCCCTCGACCTTCACACCAGCGAGCGAGTGTCCCTTGAACGTCACCGCGGCCTTGATGTGGAAGTCGACGAGGAAGTGCGTCGTCGGCTCGCGATAGATCAGGGCATCGAAGCCGATGTCACCCGTGAGCCCGACCGGTCCGATCGTCGCCTTGGCGGCGAGGTTGACGCCGAATTGAATGGTGCCGGGCGAGAGCGCGAAGTAGCCAGTCAGCGTTAGGCTGAACCGGCCGACCTTGAACGCGGCGCCGAGCCGATCGAGCACGCCACCGATCTCGGTGGGAACGTCCTTGAACCGTGGATTGAAGCCGCCGGCCGCCAACAGGAAGCGTGGCTTGTCGCCGTACTCGCCCCACACCGCGAGGCTGCCGGTGATGTCGATCTTCGCAATCTTCGAGTCGCGGAGCCGCGCAATGAAGCCGTAGCGCTTCTTGTCGAGATCCCAGAAGCCGACGATGTCGACGATAAGCTTCACGACGGTGATCGTCGCGTCCTCCTTCGTCGGGCCGATCTCCACGCGAAGTTGGCCGATCAGCACGATCTGCGAGAACGCGAACTCGCCATCGCCCGACCCGAACACGTTGGCCATCTGGATGAGCAGCCCGACGCGAATGAAGACGATGCGCTTGGGAGTGCCCCACCCCATGTCGAACATCGGCCCGATCGTGAACGCGCGCGGCGTGAGCGGAAATACCGTGCGCAGGCGATTCAAAATGCGTGGCGCGTCCCCGACCGGGTTGTCGGGGAACAGGATGTCGTCGAACGCCTTCGTCTTCATTCCCGCGATCAGCTGCGCGAGGTCGATGCCGTGCTGAACGCCGATCAACCCGCCCACACCGAAGACCGTAAAGCCTGGCGCCGGCGTAGGGATGGGGAACTGGATGAAGATCAGCAGCAGCAGCGACCAGTCGTTCGGTCTCGTTGTCAGGACACCGATCGCCTTTATGCCGAATTTGCCGAACAGCAGCAGCTCGAAGGCGCCGGCGTACTCGTTGTTCGCCGGATCCGCGTACAGGTATCCGCCGCCCTTGAGGACGCTCGCGTCGAGCAGCAGACCGAGTCCGTTAGGCGCCTTGAAGCCGAGGTCGAGATGGATCGGGCCGAGATTGCCACCTTCCCGGCGATCCGCGTCGAGCTGGAAGCCGAGGCGGTCGACGACGACGCTGAAGGGGCCGAGGCGTGCGGTGAACCCGCCACTGAGCTCGAGTCCGAGGTCGCCGCCAGTGCTCGACGGCCCGAGCCCGATCTCGACGTGATGCACGGTCAGCACGCCAGCGATGGAGCGACCCACCGGCAGCGTGGCCTTCGCCTTGGTGCCGCCGTCGAGGCGGAATCCCCCATCGGTATCGGCGATGATGCCGACCGAGAACTTCAGCTTGGCGCCGTCGCCGGCGATCGTCCTCAGGAAGCTGTCACCCTTGTCGGGCGCGATCACCAGCTGGGCGTCGCGCAGGGCGGCGTGGAACCCTGCCCGCTCTTTCCAGACGTCGATGCCGAATTCAGTCTGGTAGATGTCGAGTCGAGTCTCGTTAGGTTCGCCGATGCGGAAGATGGGCTCGTCGGCGGTGCCGCTGGTGATGCCAAACTTGAGGAACGGGTTCGGGTCCAGCGCCTGCACGTTCGATGGTAGCCGCGATCCCGCAAAGCCGAAGTAGGCGTCGAATCCGCTCGCGACGCCGGCGTCGAGGCTGAACTTGATCCGGTGCAGGTTGGACTGGGTATCGTCGTCGGCGTCCGGGTCGATCTTGCGTTCGATCTCCTTGTCGATCGTCAGGTCGCCACCTAACGAGACGTAGATCCCCGGCCCGCCATGCTCCGGTGGCACCGCGAGCAGCGATGCCAGCAGGTGGGGCCCGGTGCCCGACGCGCCGCCCACCCTGAACGTGACCGCGCGCATCGAGGCGAGATCCGCCTTCGGCGTCACGCTGTCCGGCGACAGGTCCCAGCCATAGAACACGTCGACATGACCGGTGTCCGCCTCGTTCTTCTCCTTGCTCGTGAACGCGTCCAGCAGCTGCAGCACGAGCGCGCCGGCACCGGTGATCCGTTGCGCGAGAAGCTCACCCGATGGTAGATCTTCACCGCGGAGCTGGCGCAGCAGCCGGGCCGGGTCGATCATGATGAGCGCTTCGGTATCCTCCTCGAGGAAGAGGATCGAGCGCGACAGTGCGTAGAGGAACGGCCAGCGCAGGCGAACGGAGTCGGTCGCGCCGAGCTTGAACAGCGTGTAGCTCACCTGACCCGCTGGGAAGTCGTCGGTCTCGAGCGTCGCGGCGAGCGTCTTGATCTCCTGCGCGACGTCGGAGATCTCGGCGATCGTCTCGCTCAAGGCCTCCTTATCTGGGTCCAGACCGGCCGCGAACTGCACGAATTTTTGGCCGGTCGCCGCAGGAATACTTCCGCCCGGCTTGAGTCCCAGGTCCTGGCGGATCGACTCCGCAATGGCCGAATCGGTGAGAAAGTCAACGATCGCACCGGCAGCGTCCTTGAACAGCGCGACGATTCGCGAGAAGATGTTTTTCTTCTTCTTGGCATCGGCCATCAGCGGAACCCTATCTCCGGGGGTGGCTTCGGGCTCGGCGCGAGGGGAATCTCGTGCACGGTCGCCTCGGTGCCGGTCACGGCGTCGGGGCCGCTCTCGGAGATGAGCGTGTGGCTCAATACGAGGTTGCCACTCGCATCCTTCGTCAGGCGCACGATACCGATGTTCGACTTGAACACCATCTGCCGCAGAAACTCGAACCGTGTCGCGGCAGCGGTCTGATGTCGCACGGCGATCGTGTGATAGCCTGGCAGCGCGTTGGACTCATCGAGCTCGTCCGACGCGGCGAACAGTTGCTGTCGCAGCGCGGTCGGCAGCGTTGTTTCCGGTCGCGGATCGCGCTGCACCGTTAGGCGCCACCGCCAATCGGGCGGCTTGTCGGATGGGAACGCGGTGCCGGCCGGCCAGCCTTCGGCCGGCAGCAGCGATGGCGATCGGTTGATTCTCGACCGCCGGCCCGGCGACACGAACTGTCCGGCCGGCACGACGAGTGATGATGGGCCAGTCCAGGCGAGCCGCGAGCCCGAGTACTCGGTCTCGACGCGCTGCAGCATCGCGTTCTGGCGAAGCAACAGCTTCACCACGTCCTTGAACTTGTTTCTGGCGGGGCTCGAGGTGAGCTGCACGATGCGCGATGGCGCGGTGACACCTTTCTTGTAGTAGTCGAGCGTCAGGCTGTCCGCGAAGTGAACGTCGCCACCGAGAAGTACGATGCGTGGATAGGTGGCGAGTCGCGCGAGCAGCGCCTCGCGCGCGAGGTCGTTCGACGACCATCCCTCTGCGTCGTACTTCTCGACGCCGATATTCGCCGTCTGGACGCCGGATCCGTCGAGTCCATCACCCTGGTTCTTGACGTCGATGATGACCTGCGCGGCCGGCCAGGCCAACGTATCGATGATGTCGGGGCCGAGCACCGGCGCGGCCGACACGACGAACACCAGTTCGCGGCCATCGGTCGGCGGACCTGCAGGGAGCTGCTGGTCGCGATTGAGCCCAACCAGGTCGGGCGGCAGATAGCCCTCGCCGGTGAATTTCCGGCGCGTGCGCGTATCGAGCACGACGACCTGCATCTTCGGCGCGGGGACGATGTAGTTCCACACAGCCTGCTCGGTGAACGCCGCGCCGGTCACGCCGCAGAGCGTGTCGATGCGCTCGGTCGAGCCGGCGACCGGATACGGACCGTCGCCCGCGTACAGCCGCTCGATCTCGTCGAGCAGCTCCTTGTTCTTTCCTGTTTCGAAAACGGCAGGGTCGTTGCCCCACCCCTGAAAGACCCCGTACGCCATGACGGCGTTGCGCACGAGCTGGCGCCCGAACTCCTTCGAGTAGACGCGATTCGTCCACTTCTTGTGGAGGTTCCAGTCGTCGGTGACATCGTGATCGTCGAAGATCATGTACGTCGCGACGTTCGCGAGCGCGCGCGCGACGTGCGGCACGCCGACCCGGAACAGCTTGGCCTTCGCGACCGCGCTGACGAACCCGCTGTCCTCTTCTTTCGCTGCGTCGCGCAGCAGCCGGATGTCGCCGTTGTACGGCTTCTTCTTTTCCGGCGCGTCGAAGAACGCTCGTAGCGGCGGCAGGTCGACCGGCGGCGACGGAAAGACCAGATCCGCCGTACCTAACGCCGACCAGACGCGCGGGCTCCAGGCAGCGAGGTACATTGCCGAGTACTCGCCGAAACTCAGCAGGTGATTCTCGCCATCGCCGGTCGTGTAGCCGCCGAGCTCCACGACCATCTTGTGGCGATTGCTCGGCGGGAAGTTCTCGAGTGTCACGTCGAACGATCCGTCGACCGGCGCGCCGCCTTCGCGCGGTTGGGCGACGACGCGCATCTGCTCGTTCGGCCCGATGATCTCGGCCGCGAGCCCCGAGAGCATGAACAGCAGCGAGGACGAGAGGTCGTCGGCGTAGATCTGGTCGCCCGTCATGAAGAGCTGCTGCGGTCGCTCGATCGGATCGGCGATCGTCGCCTCGAGGATGTCATCCAGCCACGCGAGCGCGTCGTATCCTGGGCCGCTGGTGTTGCGGCAGCTGCAGTGCGCGAAGCGGGTCTGCTCGATGACGGGCGGTGGCGTCACGAACGACGGGAGGCGCCCTTCGACGTAGCCGAGTGCGAGGCCCAGCGGGCGTTGAGCCGTGTCCTCGTCGGGATTGGGGTCGGGAGCTTCGTTCGCGAGGAGGCCGAGCTGCTGGAGTCCCTGCGAGCCGACCTGGATGTCGTACGAGTAGATGGTGCCCGGTGTGAGCGATGGCGCGGGCGAGTCGATCTTGACGGTGATGAGCGCGACGTGGAGCTGTTTGCCGAAGCGCCGCGTTTTGACGGTGGCGGAGGCGACGGCGGCGTCAGTGGAGTTGACGGAGCCGCCAGCGGGGCCGGCGGATTGGATGTCACGCCAGATGGTGGCGGTCACGCTGTCGGATGCGTCGCGCAGCGCAATCCAGAAGCTGCAGGCCCTCGGCTCGACCCGGCGCACGATGGGTCCGGCGAGGACCGGAGGCAGAGTGGCCATCCGGCGGCTCGTTAGGCGCGCACCGGGGCTCGCTCGTGTCGTCCGGGGGTCCCGCTTCGGCCGAGCGGAGGCCGATGTGCTGCGTGCTGCATACGCGTGTCCCGCCTACGTCTTCGGGAGACGGTAGGCTAGCACGGCTGGGCGATGGGCGAAAGAGGGTAACCGGTTACTGCGAGCTCGGCTGTTGGATGTCGACGCCCGTTAGGCGCCTACATATAAAGAACCGACGCGAGGGTGAGCCCGATCGAGAAGAGCAACTCAGAACTGACAAACTCATCACGGCCAACTTTGAACTCTTACAGGGCAGTCCGTTTACGGACCGACGACGTCCGGCGATGGCTCGCGAACCGCAGAGCCCAATCGCTGGCCATACGTCTCGTGATGTCTGGTCAGCGATTGAGCACCGCGGTTCGCCTTCCTTCATCGCTCCTGGAGGGTCCGTAAATGGGCTACCCTGTAAGAGTTCAGAGTCAGCAGAGATGAGTGTTTCAGTTATGAGATGCAGCGCCGTCACCCGGAGCGTTCCTGTGATGCCAATCATGCGCCTGCCGGCGTCTTTGACGCGGCGGCAGCAAGGTCGGCCGTCACGCGCATCTCCGTCGTGTAGCGCAGATCCGCGAACCGCACGAGGAGATCCGCCTCCGTGACTCCGCGCCGCTCGTCGCCCGAGAGATCCGCGATCACCATGCCCCGATGCATCATGATCGTCCGATCGCCGAAGCGGACCGCGTGCTCCATGCTGTGCGTGACCATGAGCGTCGTGAGACGCTGCGTGCGCACCACGTAGTCTGTGACGGTCATGACCTGCTCGGCCGCCCGCGGGTCGAGCGCCGCCGTGTGCTCGTCGAGGAGCAGGAGGTCGGGTCGCGTGAGTGTCGCCATGAGCAACGTCACGGCCTGCCGCTGGCCGCCGGACAGCGTGCCCATGGATGCCTGGAGACGACCCTCGAGCCGCATACCTAACGACGCGAGCGCCTCGCGATACCGCTCGAGCGAGGCGCGGTCGAGGCCCACGCGCAGGCCACGCCGCTTGCCGCGCAGCTCGGCCATCCGCAGGTTCTCCGCGACCGTCATCGACGGGCACGTCCCCTTGAACGGATCCTGAAACACCCGGCCCACGAGCGCGGCACGCCGGTGCTCCGGCCAACGCGTCACATCGACGTCGCCAATGCGGATCGTGCCGCTGTCGGTCAGGTATGTCCCGGCAATCACGTTCAGGATCGTCGATTTCCCCGACCCGTTGCTTCCGATCACCGTGAGGAACTGGCCGGCAGGAATCGTCAGGCTCACGCCGCGCAACGCGGGTACCACATCGCCGCCCGGCTGCTCGAACGTTTTCTCCAGCGAAGTGATCTCGATCATTTGCGCGCCCCTCCCTGGCGCAGCCGAAGCCTGACGCTCGGGAGTGCCAGCGTCGCGAGGACGAAGGCGGCGGTCGCGAGCTTGAGATCCACGGGATCCAGCCCAACGCGCAACGCGACAGCGATCAGCCCGCGGAAGACAACCGCACCGACGGCGACCATCGCGATGGTCGCACCGAGCCGCGCTCGTCGCGGCTTGAGCGTCTCACCGAGGATCACCGCCGCCATGCCGGCGACAAGCGTGCCGACCCCCATCGTGACATCGGCGAAGCCCTGATACTGCGCGATCAGCCCACCCGAGAACGCCACGAGGCCGTTCGCGAGCGCGAGCGCCAGCTCCACCATCCCCCGGCGGTCCACGCCCTGCGCAATGATCATCGCTGGATTGTCTCCGGCCGCACGCATGGCCGTGCCGAAGTCGGTGCGAAGGAACCACGTGAAGGCGAAGCCGAGTACCAGCATGAGCCCGAGGAAGACGGCGCCGAACGAAATGTCGTTAGGCCACGCCGCCGTCGCCGGGACGAGAGCGTGCATTCGAGTGGCGAGCGTCGCCCGGTCGAGCAGCGAGATGTTCGACCGTCCCATCACGTGCAGATTGACCGAGTAGAGCGCGGTCATCACCAGAATGCCAGCGAGCAGCTCGTTGACGCGAAGTCTCGTGTGCAGCACACCGGTCACCCAGCCCGCGATCATGCCGGCGAAGAACGCCACGATGGTCGCGGGCAGCGGATCGACGCCTTTGATGATGAGCGTTGCCGCGACCGCGGCTCCGAGCGGGAAGCTGCCATCGGGCGTGATGTCCGGAAAGCGAAGTACCCGGGATGCGATATAGACGCCCCACGCGAGCGTCGCGAAGGCGAGGCCGAGAACGAGCGCCGAGAGCCAGAAGTCCCACGGCGACGGCCGACGCGTCGTGTTAGGCGCGGCGGACGACGGCTTCCGTGAGGCGAGTCGTACGGTGTCTCCCTCTCCCGTTGCCGGAATTACCTTGGACGCGAGCGCGATGACCTCCGGCGGTATCGTCACGCCAAAGTCCGCCGCCGCGCCGAGATCGACGACCATCTGCGGATTCGCCGACACGCGGAACGGGATCGTCGCCGGACTCTCCCCGCGCAGGACGCGAATCATGATCACGCCCTGCGCGTAGCCGTTATCGTAGAAGCTCGCGCCGAGTGCCAGGGGCGGCCCGGTGTATCCGGTGTTGGAGGCGACGACAGGCATGCCCAGCTCACGCGCCTGCTTGATGAGCGCGGGGAATCCGCCGCCGATCATGATGCTCGGGATCTGCATGATCCCGCCGGCGCCCTGCGCGCGAAGCGCCTGCACGCCCGAGGCGATGTCCTGGGGGCTCGTGCAGGCAACCGTGACGAACCGGATGCCCATCTGCTGCGCCTTCCGCTTCGCCATCTCGAGATAGAACTCGGCGAAGGGATCGGCGGGGTCGAAGAGTGTGCCCCACGCGCCGGCCTTTGGGAATGCCGTGCGCGCGATGCCTAACGCCGAATCGACGGGGAGCGGGATCTCGGCGCCGGTGACGTTGGGCCGGTGGTTGGTGGGGCTCGTGCCGGCGTTGATGGCGTAGGGGTTCGCGACCGCGCCGAAGACGATCGGGCGGTCGGTGATGACCTTCATCGCCGTCTGGGTCGCGATGGAAGACAGCGTCGCGACCTGGGTGACGCCTTGCTGCACGAAGTCGCGCATGATGAGCGACAGCGTCGGGATGTCGCCCTGGGCGTTGCGTTCGAGGAAGGTGACGTTGACGTCTCGGACGAACCCCGAGTCAGCGAGTGCTTTGTAGAAGCCCTCGCGCGCCTCGTCGAGTGGCGTGAGCGACGAGACCTGAACGACGCCGATGACCGGGCGAGAGGTGTGCGATCCTCCGCCGCACGCCGCGAGCAGCGCGAGGACGGAAACGAAACTCGCGCACGAATGGAGACGCCTCGCGAGCGGCTTGGCCGTTTGGTCGTCGCCAGTCAGCACGATCGATCGACTAGGGTGGCGGGAACAGGATACGCAGGCTGAGCGGGTAGATCATGGCTGGGTCGCCGATCGGCGCGTACGTCATACGCACGCTCGACGTATCGAAGTACGGGTCGCCAGTGACTGAGCGAGGATACTTCGCCGCGGTCGCGCCCACGTATACGACGATGGTCGCGGTGTCGGCCGAACCCGAGGCAGGCGCCTCGCTGCGGTGCACTGTCACCGAGAACCGTCCGAGCGAGTCGACGTCGATCCGAATCGCGCGACAGCCGCACTGTGGCGTGGTTCGAAGGGCACCGCTCACGCCATCCATCGCCGACCCGTCTGGTCCGACCACGGTGCCGTAGACCACCGCGCAACCAAACGATGGACTTCCGTCCGCCGGGCCCTCGCAGCGCGGCGGGCCCGATACGGCGGACTCGACCTCGCTGAAGCAGCCAGCGAGGATGACCACCGCGATTGACAGTGCCGCCAGGAGCCCGGTTGCGGGCCGTGTCGTCATGTGCCGGACACCGAGACAGGTACGGAAGAACACCGCGGCGCGTAAGGCGGGAACATAACGCTGCCGCCCGCACGCGCGAGTGTTGCGCCGAGGTCAGGTGTTATGACCGCCGGTAGATCACGGAGAAGTCCGGTCGCATTTGGTGCGTGCGTGCGTCCCGCAGCTCGGACTGGGCCGTGATCGTATTGCCGTCGGTGCTGAACGTCGCCGTCATGCGCTGATCGAAGTCCTTCGGGCCAACGGCTTTTCGATCCAGCATCCAGACACCACCAGCAAAGGTCATGTCGAACAGACGATGCACACCGCGCGAGTCGAAGTAGTGCTGCGCGAGCCCCCCATTGGGTTGGGTCGCGCCCATCACGGCGATGCTGTCCGGGAAGTCGGGGTGGTCGAGCGTGGCCCGATGGATCAGGAACGTGCGGTTACCCCACCATTCGAACACCGACGCGCCGCGAATCACGGTGTCCGGGAACTCGACGTGTCTCCCTTCGACAGCCCATTCGCCGATGAAGGGCTGGAGGGCGTCGAGTGGCTTTCCGACGACGTTTTTCATGAGCTCATCCTTCGACGGACTGCAGTGCTACTCCGCGCGAAGCGCCTCCGCCGGGTCGACGTGGGCGGCCCGCCGCGCAGGGAACCAGCTCGCGAGCGACGCCGTAGCCACGAGCGCGAGCGTCACCCCAACCAGCGTCACCGGATCGCTCGTCGTGACGCCATAAAGAAACGCTCGCAGGAACGGAGCCGCTACCGCATAGAGCACGAAACCGGCCACCACGCCGACCGTGATCAGCTTGAGCCCGCGCACCGCAACGGCCCGCGCGATCTGCCGCGGATCGGCGCCTAACGCCACACGCACGCCGAACTCGCGGGTCCGGAGCGCTACCATGTACGCCATCACCCCGTAGAGCCCGATCGTCCCGAGCACCAGCGTGATCGCCGCCGCCGCAGCCATGAGTATGAGCGTCAGCTCGAGACGCGCCGTCGACGCACGGACGACATCACTCATCATGTCCACATTGAAGATCGGCACGGTGGGGTCCAGGTCGCGTACGATACGCCTAACGGCCGGTACCACGGCCGCCGGCTGGCCCGCCGTCCGGATCACGAGCGCCATCGTCCGCCGGGCGTTCGGCTCGACTCGCGTATCGACCGGCACAGCCTGGGGCACGTAGACCATCGCGGAGGGCGCCATCGCCAGGTCATGGTCACGCACGTCACCGACGACGCCTACAATTGTGTACGCGGGACCTGATGGCTCCAACACGAGCCGCTTCCCGAGCACGGTGCTGCCGCCGGGATCGTTCCAGATGGTCGCCGCGGCGCGCTGGCTGATGATGACGTCCCCGTCGAGCTGACGCCCAATACGTTGAAAGACTCGCCCCGCGATGACCGGGATCCGCATCGTCGCGAAGTATCCGTCGTCGACCGCCTGCGCTGGCAGATATACCTCGCGGTCTCCGCCTTCGGTCCGGAACGACAGCTGACGCGCGTCGCCGACGCCTAACGGCAGCCGGTCCGTCACGCCAACGGAGCGAACGCCGGGGAGCGCGGCAACCGACTCGGTCAACCGCGTGTAAAAGCCCACGGCTGCCGAATCGCCGTAGCGGGCGAACGGCACCTGCGTCCAGATCGTCACCACGTCGGTGGCGTCGAACCCCGAACGCTCCTGGTACAACCGCTGGAATGTGCGCAGCAGCAGCGCCGATCCCACCGAGACGACGAGCGCCACCGCGATCTGCAGGGCCGCGATCAGCGCGCGAAGACGCTGCCGAGTTTTCCCTGCCGTCTCGCCGCGTCCTCCGTCGCGAAGGTTGATCGAGAGGGCCACGCGCCGAACGCGGACTACCGGTACCGCAGCGCACACCACCGCTCCCACGAGCGTGACCGCCACGACGAACGCTGCCGTCGTTAGGCCGACGCCGAGCTCGCCGAGCCGAGGCACGTCGGCCGGTCCGAACGCCACCAACACCTGGACCGCTCCCCACGCCGCGAGGAGCGCGAGCGCTCCGGCTACCGCACCGAGCACGACCGATTCGTCGAGGAACGACGTCATGATGCGCAGCCGACTCGCACCAAGAGCCTCACGAATGGCGAGCTCGAGTTGACGGCCGTCGGCACGGATCAACATCAGGTTGGCCACGTTCGCCCACGCGACGAACAACACCAGGCCGGCGGCCGCGGCCAGCATCCACAGCGTCCGGGCGATGCCGCTCGTGACCTCGTCGCGCAACGGCGTGACGACCGGCCCTGGTCGCTCTTCATCGAGCCACGACGCCGTCGATGTCCCTGACCCCAGCCTCGGGAACGATTCGGCCACACTCGGCAGTACGCGGGCCAGCTCACGTTGCGCCTCGTCCGGCGTCGCGTTAGGCGCGAGGCGCGCGACGGCCGAGTAGGTGAAGTCCCCGACGGTCGGGCTGCCCGGATCGATTCGCGCGGGAATCCACAGTCTGGTGTCGGCTGCCGGGAAGACGAACCGATCCGGCATGACGCCGACGATCTGCCGCGCAACGGCGTTGACGTACAACGTCTTGCCGATGACGTCACGAGCCGAGTGGAAGCGCGTTCGCCACACGGACTCGCTCAGGATGACGACGGTCGCGCTGTTCGGCCGATCCTCGTCGGCCGTGAACGAGCGGCCGAGGAGCGGCGCGACCTGAAGCATCCCAATCGTGGAGGCGGTCACCCACGTCGCAGTGACCCGCTCGGGCGCGTCGCCATCCCCATCCGTCCAGATGTTGGCGTTCCCGGTTCGATAGAAGCTGACGTCGCTCAGACTCCGCGCGAGTCGCTTGTAGGTGAAGTAGATGCCCGGCGGTTGCTGTATGCGACGAGGCTCGGGGGTTTGCAGACTGACGCTGACCAGACGATCCGGCTGTCCGTACGGCAGAGGGGCGAGCAGGACGCCGTACACGATGGCGAACATCGCCGCGACCGAGCCGATTCCGAGGACGAGTGTGAGGATCGCCGCAACGGTGAACACCGGCGTGCGCTTCAATGATCTGAGCGCGTATCGCAGCGAGGTCGCCATGCCTCGATAATACTCGCACGCCTCGAAGCATCAACCGGAACACGGTCCGGACCCGGCTGTCGGCGGAGCGGGTAGGAAAGCGTACGGAATACTCACGCTACCCACTTCGAGGGCACCACCATGCGCACGAGCATCGCCAGCCTCGCGTCCGCCCTGCTGCTGTCATCCCCGACATGGGCGCAGATGCCCGCGCCGCCGACGCGCTCCATCGCCGTCTCGGGACAGGCCGAGGTGCGCGTCACACCATCGATCGTGAACCTCGTCCTTGGCGTCGAGACGCTGCGACGATCGCTCCCTGCCGCGAAGGCCGAGAATGACAGACGGGTCGAGGCGGTCGTGAAGTCACTGCAAGGACTCGGCGTCGATGCAAAGGATATCCAGACGGATTACATCCACGTCGAGCCTGATTACTTCACGCGAGACGACACGATCACCGTCCTGCGACGCTACACGGTTCGGAAGACGGTCGCCGTCACGCTGCGCGACGTCACGAAGTTCGAGCGCGTACTGGGTGGCGCGCTGCAGTCGGGCGCTACCCACGTCCTCAACGTTCAGTTCCTGACCGATGATCTGCGCAAGCACCGCGATGAAGCGCGAGCTCGCGCGATCCAGGCAGCGCGCGAGAAGGCCGAGGCGCTCGCACATGAGCTCAACGCGCGCGTCGGGAAGGTCATCTCGATAAACGAGTATGCGGTGGGCGGCCCGTG